>DDBP01000265.1 GCA_002332795.1 Anaerolineales bacterium UBA2029
TTCAGCGCTTTGCCGCAGTACGTGGCGCAGTTGCTGGCGGCGGCTATCGCAGTTCTGTTCCTGATCATCATCGAAGGGTTCAACAATCCTCTCACTGGCCAGCGTACGCCGGAATGGCCCTATGTGGTCACAGTGACGCTGACGCTGTTCTGGCTGGGCTTCATGATGAACACGGTGAACTGGCTGGACGGCCTGGACGGGCTGGCGGCGGGCGTCTGCGGCGTGGCGGCGCTGATGATCTTCATTCACGCGGCGTTCCGGCTGGATCAGGTCAGTGTAAGTCTGCTAGCGCTGGCGCTGTTCGGCGCTACACTGGGCTTTCTGCCCTACAACTTCCCACCCGCGCGGATTTTCATGGGCACGAACGGCGCATTGTTCCTGGGATACTCGATCGGTGTGCTGGGCATCATCGGCGGAGCCAAGATGGCGACGGTGCTGCTGGTGATGGGATTGCCGCTGCTGGATGTCGTCTGGCAGATCGTGCGGCGGGTGCGCGCCGGTCGCAGCCCGACTGAAGGCGACCGGGGCCATGTGCACTACCGGCTGCTCGACCTGGGCATCTCACCCCGGCAGATCGTGCTGGGCTACTACGCATTCTGCACGCTGTTCGGCGCGGTGGCACTGGTCACCGCCAGCCGCCTTTACAAACTCATCGCGCTGTTGGTGATGGGGGCGGTGATCGTGGGAGGATTCGTGCTGCTCAGTCGGCGCACCTCGGCGGAAGAATGACCGCGCCGGGGCGAGTCAGCTTTCCTCTTCGTAGAGGTCGTCAAGGACGTCGTCCCCCTCGTCAAAGTCCTCGTAGATCAGTTCGTCTTCCAGTTCTTCCTCGTCTTCAGCGGGACGCACAGGCAGCGTAGACCGACGCAGGGGTGGGCTATCCGATGCGAACGGACTGGGACGCTCAGGACTACCGCTCCTCCCTGTGGATTGTACTCTGTCCGCTCCAAAGGAGGCGGTCGGGCTGTCGGCTGGCCGCGAACCGGGCAGGGGGGCCGCCGCCGTAAGTGGTCTGGCGGAAGGAGTGGCACGGTCGGCTGCCGGACTCGCAGTGACCGGGCGGGGAGACTGTTCCGCTGCGCGCCCGGCAGGCGACGGAGCGGCAGGGGACGGGGCACGGCGCGCCTGCTCAAAAGGCGAAGTAGGGGCGGGAGCAGCTTCCGGTCGGATGGCTGTCGGCCTGGGCGCGGGCGTGACGGAGGTCGGAGAAGGTTTGTCCTGCTGACGGGCTGGCTGGCGACGTGGAGGGGGGCCTGCATCTCGCTCTGGGTCGGGCAGGGGAAGCGGCAGGTTGTAGATGGACGGTAGCGGCGCACCCGGAGGGAGCGGATCGGCGGAACCAGGCTGCCGCGTGCGCGAACGGCTTGCCTGGGGCCGATATTCGAAGTGCCGTCCAGTGATACGCCCGGCGACAGCTTCCAGGATGGCAATGGCGATCATGGCTGGTACCTGTACCAGCAGGACCATCAGGAAAGCAGTGGCCAGCAGTTCGACGCCGTGTGCCACCGGGCCGGTGAACGTCTGCAGCAGCACTTCGCCCACGCCGATGATCAGCAGGAAGACCAGGATCACCCCGAAGACACCCAGGACTAACGGCCAGCCTTCGCGGTCGGCTGGAGTGGGCAACATGGCATTACCGATGGCGAACATCAAGTACAGCCACAGATAGAAATCGGGCGTGCTGCCCAGTTCGCGCAGGGCAGGAGCCAGCAGGTTCGCGTCGCCCTGGAGCAGGGCGTTGAGTACTTCTTCCAGGTTGAGTATCTGCGTGCTGATCACCCACACCAGTGTCAGCCCGACTCCCAGAGGGGCAGCGCCGATGATGGCCCGTTCCAGCGGGCGAGCGCGCTGAATGGTGATGAAGTTGAGGCGCAGGGTGCCATTGTCCTGCGCCTCCGGCCAGGCGATCACCCGCCTGATGCGTACGTTCAGTGCTCCTGCTACCAGGTATTGGGTGAACTCGTGTACGAAGACGCCCGGTAGCAGCAACACGTAGTAGAGCGCGGTCGCGGTCTTCTTGCTGTTGGTCAGCACCCAACCCACACCGTAGAGATGGCGGTGTACCCATTTCTCCGCGTAGGTCAGCAGAATGAGCACGCCCGCCAGCATCAGCCAGGGGGCAAGCAGGTTGCTGAGGGTCATGCGCAGACAGGCTCGCTTAGCCCAGTCCTTTCGCTTCGATCGCGATGCGCACCAATTCTACAAAAGAATCTTCCTGGAGCGAAGCCCCGCCGACCAGCGCACCGTCAATATGGGGCTGACTCATGAACTCGGCCATGTTGGCTGGCTTGACGCTGCCGCCGTATTGAATGCGCATGGCTTCGGCGTGCGCATGCCCGTAGAGTTCGGCCAGGGTCGCGCGGATGGAGCCGATGATGGCGTTGGCCTGTTCGCCCGTGGCACTCTTGCCAGTGCCGATGGCCCAGATTGGCTCGTACGCAATGACGATGTTGGCAAGGGATTCGGCGGGGATACCGGCGAAGGCAGCGCGAATCTGGCGGTCTACGAACTCTTTGGTTTGCCCGGCCTCGTTGATGGCCAGGCTTTCACCGACGGCGATGATGGGATGCAGGCCGTGTGCCAGCGCTGCCTTGACTTTCTTGTTGACCATTTCGTCGGTCACGCCCAGGTATTCGCGCGTCTCCGAATGGCCGATGATGACATATTTGACCAAGCCGACGAGCATGGGAGCGGAAATCTGGCTGGTGTAGGCCCCTTCCTTTTCCCAGTGCACATCCTGAGCGCCGACAGCTATATCGGTGCCCGCCAGCGCCGCCTGGACGCCAGGGAGCGCCACATAGGGCGGGCAGACGACGCGCTCGGCGGCTTTCAGGTCTGCCAGCCGGTCTTTGATGGCGTTCACGAAGGCAACGGCCTCGGCTGGCGTCTTGTACATCTTCCAGTTGCCCGCGATGATCGGTGTGCGCATGAGGAATCTTGCCTCCTGAGGTGTTGATATTTGGATGCAGTCCAGAAACAGCATCCGGCGGAGCAGAGTCCGCCGGATGAGAGGTGAAACAAGGGTTTAGCGGTCGTTCAGCGCCACGACGCCCGGCAAGGCCCTGCCTTCCAACAGTTCCAGGCTGGCCCCGCCGCCGGTGGAAATGTGCGACATGCGATCGGCCAGGCCCGCCTGTGCCACGGCGGCTGCTGAATCACCGCCGCCGATGATGGTGGTGGCATTGGACTCGGCCAGAATCTGGGCTACCTGGTAGGTGCCCTTGGCGAAGTTCTCCATTTCAAAGACGCCCATCGGGCCGTTCCACACGACAGTCTGTGCGTCCTTGAGCACCTGCCGGAACAGCTCGACGGTGTTGGGGCCGATGTCCAGGATACGCCAGCCAGCGGGCACGCCGTCGGAAGCCTTGATGACGCGGGTATTGGCGGCATTGTCAAAGGCATCGGCGATTACCACTTCATCGGGCAGGATGAGCTTGTCGCCCCCCTTGGCCATCAGCGCGCGGGCTGTGTCGAGCGCTTCGTCTTCGACCAGCGAATCGCCCGTGGCCCACCCCTTGGCCTTGAAGAAGGTGTTGGCCATGCCACCGCCGATGAGCAGCCGGTCGCACTTGCCCAGCAATGCCTCGATCACGCCGATCTTGTCGGAGACCTTGGCTCCGCCCAGGATGGCCACGAAGGGGCGCTTGGGAGATTCAATGGCATTGGCCAGATATTCGAGTTCCTTTTCCATCAGGAAACCGGCCACGGCGGGCAGGAAGCGGGCAACGCCCTCGGTGGACGAATGCGCGCGGTGCGCTGAGCCGAAGGCATCGTTCACATACACATCGCCCAGCTCGGCCATCTGCCTGGCGAGATCGAGATCGTTCTTCTCCTCGCCAGGGTAGAAGCGCGTGTTCTCCAGCAGCAATACGCCACCCTGGGGCAGCGCTTCGGCGGCTTTCTTCGCCACATCACCGACGCAGTCCTCAGCGAAAGCCACGTCTACCCCCAACAGTTTGGCCAGCACGGGCGCGACAGGGCGCAGCGAGTACTTGGGATCGGGGCCGCCTTTGGGACGCCCCAGATGCGACATCAGCGCGATGTAGCGCGGCTTCTGCTCCAGGATGTATTGCAGGGTCGGGACGGCGGCGCGGATGCGCGTGTCGTCGGTGACCACACCGTCTTTGATGGGCACGTTGAAGTCCACGCGAACCAGCACACGCTTGCCGGTCAGGTCAATATCGCGGATGGTTTTCTTGTTCATGGTAACTCACTCCCGTTGGGCAAGAACAGGGGGCAGGGCACAGTGGCCCATGCCCCCTCTGGACTCGTAGGCAGAACAGCGAGTGTCCGGTTTAGAGCTTGTCGGCCATCAGCTTGCACAGGTCTGCCGTGCGCACCGAGTAGCCCCACTCGTTGTCGTACCAGGCCATAACCTTGACCGTCGTGCCCTGGAAGGCGCTGGTGAAGCCAGCGTCCACGATGCTGGAGCGATCGTCGCCCTTGAAGTCAATAGACACCAGCGGTTCTTCCTCAAAGCCGAGGATGCCCTTCATGGGGCCTTGCGCCGCGGCCTTGAAGGCAGCGTGCAGTTGCTCGGTCGTCACTTCCTTCTCGACTTCGGCCACGAAGTCCACCAGCGAGACGGTCGAGGTGGGCACGCGCACCGCCACACCATCGAACTTGCCCTTGAGGTCGGGGATGACGAGTGCGACTGCGCGGGCTGCGCCAGTGGTGGTGGGGATCATGCTCATGGCAGCAGCGCGGGCGCGGCGCAGGTCCTTGTGGGGCAGGTCGAGGATGCGCTGATCGTTGGTGTAGGCGTGAATGGTGGTCATCAGGCCACGCTTGATCACGAAGTTGTCGTGCACGACCTTGGCCGCCGGAGCCAGGCAGTTGGTGGTGCAGGAAGCGTTCGATACGATATGGTGCTGGGCCGGGTCGTACATGGCGTCGTTCACGCCGATGACCACAGTCAGGTCAATGGCACCCTTAGCCGGGGCGGTGATGATGACTTTCTTAGCGCCGGCGTCGAGGTGCGGCTGGCACTTTTCACGGCTGGTGAATACACCCGTGCCCTCGATCACGATATCCACACCCAGATCACCCCAGGGCAGCTTGGCCGGCTCTTTTTCGTTGAAGGCCTTGATCAGTTTGCCATTGACGACCAGACCGTTGTCGGCCACTTCCACCGTGCCGGGGAACCGACCGTAGTTCGAGTCGTACTTGAGCAAGTGAGCCATGGTGGGCAGGTCACCCAGGTCGTTGAAGGCCACGACCTCCAGGTCGTTGGGGTATTTCTCCAGGATGGCCTTGAGCACCTGGCGACCGATACGACCGAAGCCGTTGATACCTACGCGAACAGTCATGGTACTCTCCTTATGGTATGGCATGACACGAACTGATGAGTTGCCCGCAAGGCGGGCTGACGGATTGTTCCTTGCTCAGCCAGACGGCGGCGAGGCCCTCTGGCTGTTTGGTGAAGACGCCGCCTGAACAGTCGAGTCGTAGAGCGCAAGCAGCGTCTTTGCCAGCTTTTCCGGATCATGTCGCCAGGGGCGCTCGCTGTCGGTCAGGTCAGCCAGATGAAGCTGATAGCGCTGCAGCGCCCGGTCTGCCGGGGACGAAGGCAACACATAGCGCGTGTTGGGGCCAGCATTCTTGCTGGGGAAGCTGTTGTTGGCCAGGACGATATCGAACAGCCCCTGACCAATATGCTTCTCCAGCGCCAACACATGATCGGCTACCGTGTAACCGTCCGTCTCGCCCGGTTGCGTGGCGACATTGCACACATAGATTGTTAAGGCTGCGCTGGCCCGAATGGCTTCGGTGATGCCGTGAACCAGCAGAGTGGGCAGCAGGCTGGTATACAGACTGCCCGGCCCGATGACGATCAGATCGGCGGCCAGGATAGCCCGGATCGCGGCGGGGAATGCGCGCACGTGATCCGGCAACAGAAAGACACGCTCAATCTGCCCGCCCGCCTGCGGGATTTGCGATTCGCCCACCACGCGGCGAGCGCTGCTTTCACCGGGCACGCGCACCTCAGCGACCAGGGTCACGCCTTCGTGCAGCGTGGCAGGCAACACCTGACCTTCGATAGCCAGCACGCGCCCCGTCTCCACCACCGCACGGTCCATGCCGCCGGTGATGTCGGCCAGGGCAGTCAGGAACAGGTTGCCCAGGCTGTGCCCCTCCAGCCCGCCATTGGCAAAGCGGTACTGGAACAACTGCGTCATCAGGTCTTCGTCGTCGGCCAGCGCCGCAATATTGCTGCGCAAATCGCCCGGCGGGGGCACACCCAGTTCCCGGCGCAGCCTGCCAGAACTGCCGCCGTCGTCGGCCATGGTCACGATGGCGGTCAGGTTTCCCGTGTAGGCTTTCATGCCGCGCAGGACGCTTGGCAGACCAGTGCCGCCACCAATGGCGACGACCTTTAGGCCGCGCTGCCGCCGACTGTGTGCCACCATGACATCAATCAGCGACGTCTGACGACGGTCGGCGAAGGGCGCGAGAATGGAGCGGTTCAACTGCAGAATGGCGATTATTGTTGCGCCAAGCCCGACAACCGCTGCCACCAGGACACGCGCCCACGCTGGCAGGAAACGCAGGGTGAGGACATACAGTCCTTCTGGCAGAGCCTCGCTGCGGTAGAGGGTCACGATGACCTGTGCCAGCCCTACCGCCAGTACCGTGATGCCAAAGAACAGCAGAGCCAACCATCGCTTGACGCGCAGGCCCGGTGTCAGCCACTTGAGCATGGCGTGGCGCGTCCGCCGCTGGTAGCTCTTCACCCCACGTACTCCGGCATAATCCGGCAGTCCTGGACCTGACGATCCGGCGGGAGATTGTAGCCAGCCATGCCGATTTTCACAATATCATTGCGCATACGTTTTGCCGTCAACGATCACTTTGCCGGGCGGCGCTGTCGTGTTACAACTAAAGCCTGATGGCTGGACGCAAACCTGAGAAATGAGGATGCGACATGGCGAACTTCGATCTGATGCGCCGCCTGGCGCTTGAAGAAGGTGGCAAAATCCTGTTGCTGGTGATGGACGGCCTGGGTGGGCTGCCGCGCGAAGCGGGTGGCCCGACCGAACTTGAAGCTGCGCACACGCCCAATCTCGACCGGCTGGCCCGTGAGGGGTCGGTGGGGCTGAGCATCCCGGTGGCACGGGGCATTGCACCCGGCAGCGGGCCGGCGCACCTGGCGCTGTTCGGCTACGATCCGCTGGTGTATGAGATCGGGCGTGGCGTACTGGAGGCCACTGGCATTGGCCTGGAAGTGAGACCTGGCGATGTGGCCATTCGTGGCAACTTCTGCACGGTGGACGAAAACGGCCTGATCACTGATCGCCGTGCCGGACGTATCTCGACTGAGGAGGGGGCGAAGCGCGTCGCCCTGCTGAAGGATATCCAGATTCCCGGCGTGCAGATATCCATCGAGATCGCCAAGGAATATCGTTTTGCGATGGTGCTACACGGCGAGGGGTTGCACGGGGCCATCGCCGACACCGACCCGCAGCAGACCGGTGTCGCGCCTCTGCCTGCACGGGCGCTCGAACCCGCCGCGGAGAAGACCGCTGCGCTGGTCAATCAGTGGCTGGAAGAGGCGCGCAAACGCCTGAAGGGCCAGGAACCGGCCAACATGTGCACCCTGCGCGGGTTTGCCATGGAACCAGGTTTGCCGAAGTATCGCGATGTGTACAAGCTCAAAGCGGCCTGCGTGGCGGTCTACCCCATGTACAAGGGCGTGGCCAGCCTGGTGGGCATGGATGTGATCGAAACCACGGCACACGACACCACGCAGGATCAGTTCAACAAGGTGGCGCAGATCTGGGATCAGTACGACTTCGTCTTCTGCCACATCAAGTACACCGACAGCCGGGGCGAAGACGGTGACTTCGATGCCAAGGTGAAGGTCATCGAAGGCGTGGACGCGGCTCTGCCTACCTTGCTCGATCTCAAGCCCGACGTGCTGATTGTCACCGGCGATCACTCGACCCCGGCTACGTATCGCGCTCACTCCTGGCACCCGGTCCCGACGCTGTTGTGGGCACCGGCCACACATATGCCCGACCGTGCGCAGGCGTTCGGCGAGCGCGAGTGCATGGTGGGCGCGTTAGGGCAGTTCCCCGCGACCGATCTGATGCCGCTGGCATTGGCCCATGCCAGGCGTCTGCAGAAATTCGGCGCATAACGCCTGTTTCAGCGGCATGCCACGGGGCGGCAACGAGATCAGGCCGCCCCGTTTGTTTTGACGCCCCGGTCTGCTCGTCGTTCCAGAGCATGGCCGCAGAACAAAATGACCAGACTACCGAGCAGGCTCAGAACTCCGACACTGAGGGCAGCGTCGAACCAGAACTGCTGGGGGAACAGGCGGATCAGAGTGTCGCTGGTGCTGAAAATCCAGGTGTCTCCTTCGAAGAACAGCGCGTGAAAGTTATCGAAGAAGAACTGCCAGCCTACCAGCGCCAGCACCAGCAACCCTATGACGATAAAGATGGTCAGCAGTGCGCCATCGGAAAGTGCCAGCCAGGCCCAACGACGGGTGTTGCGGCGGCGGGCGAGCAGGACGGTGCTGATGATCAGTATGGTGACCAGTGTCGCCAGGGTCCGAAAGGCGGCCCGCGTCACTTCTTTCACGTCTTCCATGTGCTGCAATTCTCTGGTATTGAACAGGGGCTGACCATTGGGGAACGTCAACTGGCCCAGATAGCTGATATCTGCATCGTTGTGCAGATAGCGCACGGCATAGGGGGCATAGTGCAGCCGGTCGTCGCGGGTGAAACCGAAGCGGTCAGCGGGAAAGCCGGGGCGATGGTATTCGATTTGCAGGAACAATTCGGTCATCACCAGGCGGACGCTGCTCAGCACCAGCACGGGCGGCAGGGTAAGGATCACGATCGCCCGCAGAGTGCGGATCAGCCACGACGGTTCTGAGTGCGCGGCGGGGCTATCGCCAGATAGCGGTACGGGGTTGGTCACCATGGACTGCTCCATTGTGCTCACTGCGCCAGTTCATTGATCCCACCCCTCAGCAGGAATTCGACAACCATGCGATCCACCAGCATCTCAACGGGCGCGCGATCGTCGGTGAAACGAGGGCCGGAAGCGACCGTAGGTACCAGCGCATTCCAGGCGTCGGCCAGCACTTCGCGCAGGATAGGGGAGGTGTCCGGCGGTAGCGCGCCGATATTGGCGATCAGGTTCTCCGATGAGGTGGGTTGCACGGTGGCGATCAGGATCGAATTGTAGGCATCCGGCACGTCCAGCGTGTGCACGCTGGGGAACACGTCGAACAGGGTGCGGGTCATGGCCTCTACCAGCCGGCGATCACTGCTCGTGCGCCCTACGTTGATTGCCAGTACGCCGTCGGGTGCCAGATGGTCGCGCACTTCGCGGAAGAACTCAACCGTTGTCAGATGCCAGGGGACGTAGGGCACGCGGTAGGCATCCACACCGATCATAGTGTAACCGTCGCCCAGGCGGCTGAGACCAAAGCGCCCGTCTTCCACGATGACGTTGAGATTGGGCATGGTCATGTCCATATAGCGGCGGCCTGCCTCGACAATGCCTGGGTCAATCTCGATGCCGTCCATGGGCAGGCCCGGATACACAGCCTGATGCTGGCGGGTAATCGTCCCGGCGGCCAGGCCAATGATGGCAATGCGTTGGACGCGCTCCGGTCCGAAAGGCGGGGCATTGAAGTAGGGCGCGGCCAGGAAGAACCCCCAGGTGCGCCGGAAGTAGATTTGGGTGGGGTGCCACTGTGAATGAATGCCCTGGCCTTCGTTGAGGAGCAGATAGCGGTATCCTTCGTCGTCTTGCACGACCTGGATCAGGTTGTAGGCAGATTCGTCTTCGTAGAGCAGGGTCATGTCGGAAGAAGGGGGGCGCAAGGGGCCGCGCAGGGCGATGATCGCCAGGAGCAAGAGCAGCACAGGCATCCATAACAACCTGAGGGCCGCTCGCCGACTCTGACCGGCGACCCCCATCAGCCCGACAGCCATCAACAGGCCCGCAAACACCAGAAAAGTGCGGGTGGTGCCGATCGCTGGGATGAGCCAGAGCACCGGCGTGAAGTTGCCGATGATGCTGCCCAGGGTAGAGATGGCGTACATCTGCCCGGCGGTGCGCCCGGAATCGGAGACCGAGGTCAGCGCCAGCCGCAGCGCGAACGGAGAGACGAAACCCAGCAGCGTCACTGGCACGGCGAACAGCACCAGCACACTGAGGAAAGAGCCGACGGTCACTGCGGCGTCGAAGTCCTGGACGGCCTGCGCGGCCAGCCGCAAGATGGGGCGGGCGATCAGCGGGATCAGGCCGGAGAAAAACGCCGCCCAGGTGAGCAGCGTGTAGAACATGAGCGGCGTAGGCCAGCGATCGGCGATGCGCCCGCCGATGAAATAGCCGGCGGTCAGGTAGATCAGGATCAGACCAATGATGTTGGCCCAGACGATGTTGCTGGTGCCGAAGACGCTGCCCAGCAATCGCGACGCGGAAATCTCAACGGCCAGCGTGGTCATGCCGCTGGTGAGGACGGCGACGTAGAGCAGGCGGCGCTGTCTGGGAGTCTGGACAGTCTGCTCGCTCACAGAAGGTTACTCCTGGCATGTTCAATTCAAGGGTCTATACCGTCCCATACGATAGCTGAGGGCGGAGGTGAGATCGTCATCCTGCCGAATGATATACACGGTCAGCCCGGCTGCTTCGGCCATCTGCTGCAGGTACGGCAGTCGTGCAAGGGGCGCACCGAAGCTGTGCGCGTCAAGCAACACCGCGATCACGCGCATTCCCCGCCGCACCAGCGTATGCGCCTCCGCCATCCAGCGCTCGTCTTGGGCGGCGGTGATCAATACCACCGTTGTGCCTCGTCCCAGATGGGTAGCTTCCAGCGAGAGCATCTGGTCGAGCGAGAGTTCGCTTTCGCTGCGGGCAGTTGCCAGGATTTCCAGGATGCGAGTGAGCTGACGCGGTCCGCGGTCGGGCTGCACGATCTCGCGCCGTGGGGCGTAGGTCACGAATCCCAGCGCCCGCCCCTTATTGACGAAGTATTGAGCCAGCGAAGCGGCGATGGTCACCCCGTACTCTTCGGTCGAAGGGGGCAGATGCGGTGGGACAATTGGCAGATAGCCGTTGGCATAGGCCGGGACGCGCTCGACCAGGCTGCCAGCCGACAGATCAAGAAAGACCCACACGTCGGCCAGGGGGTCAAGCTCGAATTCCTTGACCATCACCTGCTCGCGGCGGGCGGTGCTGCGCCAGTGAATGCGGTTGTAGCTGTCACCGGGCTGATATTCGCGGACACCGGCGGCATTGGTGGTGACCACATGGGTGCGGCGGCGCACCGCCTCACCACCAGAGAGCGGGCCAACCGGGGCGGCGAAGCCGTGCACCGGCACGGTAAGAGGATAGACGATGATCGTCGAGCTGGCAGGGAAGCGTCGCACGTACTGGAACAGTCCGAACGGATCGCCGCTGACCAGGGTCATGGGGCCTAGCGTGAATTCGCCGCGCTGAGTACAGAGTGTGCGCACGTCCCAGCGATAGCCCTTGCGTGGCCACAACAGCGGCACCACATGACTGGCGTTGTGACCCGGCAGAGTGGAATGATCGCGCACTTCCAGCCACAGCTTGGGCAGCAGCGCCGTATTGCGCACGTGAAAGGTCTCGTCAAGTGGCTGCCCCACCTGTGCCCGCCGTGCCAGGGTGTAACGGGAGATCGTCAGCCAGTTGACCGTTGTCCACGCCCAGAGGAAGGCCCCGATCAACACCGCTCCCAGGGCATACGCCAGGGTGAAGAAGAAAGCCCGTCCGCTGAGCGCTCCGGCCACCAGGCAGAAGATAATCAGCGAGTAGAAGGCGTTGCGGCGGTTCGGCATGGAAATCTTTCGGGCGACGCTAATAGCGAGCGCCGACAGTGGCACCGGGCACCGGCACGGCGGCAAGCAGACTGTGCACAATGCTGCTGGCCGAGATGTTCTTGATGCGCGCGTTGGGGCCGACAATGATGCGATGAGCCAGGGTCGGCTCGGCGAGGGCTTTGATGTCGTCCGGGATGACGTAGTCGCGCCCGACGACGGCGGCGCGCGCCTGGGCGGCCCGATACAGCGCCAGCGCACCGCGAGGACTGGCTCCCAGATATACGTCGGGGTGCTGGCGCGTCATGGTCACCAGGTTAACGATATAGCTCTTGATGTCATGGTTCAGATACACGTCGCGCACGGCCCGCTGCGCTGCGAGCAATTCCTCTACGCTCACCACCTGCGTCAGCCCGATCAGGGGATGCTGGTACTGCTGCGAATCCAGCATGGCGATCTCTTCCTGAGGGGTAGGATAGCCAAGCCGGATGCGCAGCATGAAGCGGTCGAGTTGGGCCTCTGGCAGGGGGAAAGTGCCCTCATACTCAATGGGATTCTGCGTGGCAATGACCAGGAACGGCTCTTCGAGGGCGTAGGTATGCCCGTCTACGGTGATCTGCCGTTCTTCCATGGCTTCGAGCAGGGCGGCCTGAGTCTTGGGCGTGGCACGGTTGATCTCGTCGGTGAGCACGATCTGTGACATGATTGGGCCGGGGCGGAACTCGAATTCGCGCGTCTGCTGGTTGAAAACCGATACGCCAGTGACATCGGAAGGGAGCATATCGGGCGTGAACTGAATGCGGCTGAAGGAAGCGCCGATGGAGCGAGCCAGCGCCCGTGCCAGCATCGTCTTGCCGACGCCCGGCACATCTTCGATCAGAATGTGTCCCTGACACAGCAACCCCAGCACGGTCAGGCGAATCTCGTTGCGCTTGCCGATGATCACCTGGGACACATTGTCAATGATGCGCTCGGCAACACTCTGGACGATAGTCATCAACCCCGGCCTTTATCCAGTCATGGGCGGAAACTGCGCAGATTATAGCGCAGCCCGGAATGGCCAGAAAGAACGGTTGCCCTGCGACTGCATGGCGGCTGGACGCTGGGAGACTAGCGGTGTGCCGAGAACTCTTCCCAGGCGCGCTGGACGAAGCCGGTGATTGCCTGCTCGAAGACCGCCGAGTCGAAGCGCATGGCGTGAGCGCGAATGGCCTGGGGATCGTAGGCGTTGGGGTCGAAGCGTTGCAGGACGGCGGTGAGGGCTTCGACGCTCTGCTCTGTGAAGAATTCACCGGTGTGCCCAGGGATCACGGTATCCAGTGCGCCGCCGCCGCGAAAGGCGATCACCGGTCGTCCGGCGGCCTGCGCCTGCACGGGCACGATGCCGAAATCCTCCAGGCCGGGGAAGATCAGTGCCCGACAGTGCGCCAGCAGGTCGGGCAGGTCTTCGTCCGGCACGAAGCCCAGGAAGCGCACCGTCGGCCCGGCCAGACTCTCCAGGCGGGCACGGTCGCGTCCCTTGCCAGCGACCAGCAGAGGAAGGCCCAGCCGGGAACAGGCTTCGATGGCGAGGTCAATACGCTTGTACGGCACCAGCCGGGAGACAACCAGAAAATAGTCGTCGGGATGTGCGGCGATGGCAAAACGGTCGGCGACCTCTACCGGCGGGTAGATGACGACGGACTCACGGCGGTAGTAGCGCCGGATACGCTCCTGAATCTCGGTGCTGATGGCGATCAGGTGATGGACACGCTGTGCGGCGGCGAAGTCCCAGCGGCGGTAGAGGCGCGCCACGATCCGTGCAGCGAGGCGCACGGTCTTGCCGAAATTCTCGCGGGCCAGGTAATCGTCAAGATTCCAGATATAACGGGTGGGAGCCAGACAATAGCAGATATGCAGGGTGCGCGAGCCGGTACGGACGCCATGACAGAAACCGCTCTTGTTGCTGAGGACAACCTCATAGCTGGAGAGATCGGTTGTGCGCCAGGCCAGAGGGTAGAGCGGCAGATAGCGCTGATGCGCCCGCTGAATCCCCGGCAGGCGATTCAGCCAGGAGGGGCGGATATCCCAGGTGCGGTACTGGTCTGGCATCAGGTCGGGCGCGTAGATGCTGGTGTAGATCGGCGCATCGGGGTAATAGCGCACCAGGTGTTCCAGCACGTCCTCAGCGCCGCCGATCTGATTCAACCAGTCGTGCACCAGGGCGAGCCTCATAGCGCTTATTTCTCCTGGGAAGGGGGGAGCAGAGCGCGCACCGGCGCGTAAGAGGTGCGGTGCTCCGGGCATGGCCCACACTGTTGCAGCATCCGCTGGTGCAGGGGAGTGCCGTAGCCCTTGTGCAGGCGAAAACCGTACTGCGGGTAAAGGGTGTCCAGTTGCGCCATGTGATGATCGCGAGTCACCTTGGCGACGATGCTGGCGGCGGCAATGCTGAGCGAGCGCTGATCCCCCTTGATCACAGGGAAACAAGGCCCAGATGACCAGGGCAGGCGGAGCGCGTCGGTCAGCAGGGCGTCTGGCTGCACGGTAAGTTGCTCAATGGCGCGCTGCATAGCCAGACGGGTTGCCGGGACGATGCCCAGCGTATCAATTTCCTCGCGTGTGGCCTGTCCTACGCCTACCGCGATCGCTATCTGCATGATGATCGGCAACAGACGCTGACGCTGAGCAGGGGTGAGTTGTTTGGAGTCATTCACGCCTTCCAGCGCGTGAGCCAGGTCGAAGCGGTCCAGGGGCAGAATAACCGCGCCAGCTACCACAGGACCGGCCCAGGCTCCGCGCCCGGCCTCGTCCAGGCCAGCGATATATCGGTAACCCTGCTCGCGGAGGGCGTATTCGTGGCTGAGGTCGGCGCTGTGCGTCATGTCCTGGGAGGGTCGTAGAAACCGCGCAGTCCGTTGCGGCGAATCTTCAGTACCTCGATGAACATATCCAGAGAATCTCGCAGCGGGTTGATGCGCGTGCGATCGCTGTAGTACCAGTCTATGGGCACTTCGACGATACGATAGCCCCAGCGACGGGCCGCATAGAGAATCTCTACGTCGAAGCTCCAGCCGTTCATCGTCTGCAACGGGAATAGCTTTTCGGCGACTTCACCACGAAACATCTTGAAGCCGCATTGCGTGTCTTGCAGGCCAGGCACGGCGATCAGGCGCACGATGGTGTTGAACACTCGCCCCATCACGTGACGGTGCCAGGGTTCGTTGTAGCGTACCGCGCCGCGGATTTCGCGGGAGGCAATGGCAATGTCGTAGTCGGTGAGAAGAGGCGGCAGAAAGCGATCTACCTGTTCAATGGGCATGGATAGATCGGCATCGCAGATGAAACGGTACTCGCCTCGTGCCGTCAACATCCCTGTGCGCACGGCTGCACCTTTGCCCTGTGTGCCTTCGAAGATACCCTGCACAAAGTCATAGCGCCGGGCGAAATCGGTGATGATGGTGCTGGTTCGATCCTTGCTGTTGTTGTCCACGACCAGCACTTCGACGGAATAGGATTTCGCCTGAACGAAGGCGGCAATAGCCTCCAGGCTGCCCGGCAGCCGGGCTTCTTCGTTGTAGGCAGGAATGACGATGGACAGGTAAGGCTGTCCGGATTGAGGAGAAGTCGCCAGTTGAGTCAACGCCCCATCACTTTCTTGAGGACGCCGGCCTGCCCGCGGGCATGGGCGTCATGATCGACTCCAGGTACTCAATAGATACACGGCGAGACCGCTGAATGGCGCGCCGCTTGCGCCACATGCGCGGGATACCGAACACCCCAGCCAGCATACCGCACAACCTGGCCCGTGCGGCAGCGCCGCGCCAGGCGCGGAGAGCTTCCCAGGCCAGGCTCAGTTGCGCCCGCAGCACCTTTGGGCCGTGTTTGCGCCACAGTGGGCTGGGGTAATTCTTGACCAGCAGCCAGATCAGGTTACGGCCATCGTGATAGCTGGCGGTAACTCCCCCCCCGGTCGCCGACAAACGATGATAGACCACGGCAGCGGGGGTGTACACACAGCGATACCCGGCCAGTTGGGCGCGCCAGGCCAGGTCCATGTCTTCGCACGAGAAGAAGAAATCATCGTCGAGCAGGCCGATCTCGTCAAGCATGGTGCGGCGGTACGCTGCCGCGCCTCCGCAGGCGCTGAAGACGTAGGTCTCTTCATCGTACTGGCCTTCGTCTTTCTCCCACACTCCCCGATTGAACAGCCGCCCGTCTACGCGAAAGAGGTCACCGGCAGTATGCAGGTGATCGCGCCGGTCGAACAGCAGGATTTTTGAGGCAACCAACCCTGCTTCCGGATGGCGCGCGAAGGCGTCCACCAGCGCCGCTGCCCAGCCTGGGTCCACCTCGGTATCGTTGTTCAACAGCGCGATGATCTCGCCTTGTGCCGCCTGGATGCCTGCATTGCAGGCGCCGGTGAAGCCCTGGTTTTGGGGCAGGGCGATCAGGTGTACTTCGGGATAGTCTCTGGTGAGCAGCTCGCGCGACCCGTCGGTCGAGGCATTGTCTACTACCAGGATTTCGAGCGGCGCGTATTCCTGGCGGCGCAGCGAGTCCAGGCAGAGGGGCAGGTGATGTACCCCATTCCAGTTGGGGATGACGACCGAGACCAGCGGCCTGGGGGATAGGTCGGCCATGAGGCACTCCTAGGGTGCGCGCAGTCCCTCGATGCGCAGAAACTCGGTCAGCGCTTCTTGCCAGGGGCGCAGAATGATCCCCAAACGAGCAGCGGCCATGTTGCGCAGCACAGCGTGTTCTGGTGGGCGCGACGCACGCTGGAACTCCGCCAGAGCGATCGGTTCGATAGGAGTATCGCCCAGGCCGGCAGCGATCAACGCTGCCTGGGCGAACTGAAAGCGCGAGGCCTGTCCTTCGTTGACCAGGTGATAAATGCCATAGCAGCCTGTCTCCACCAGACGGGCAATCGCATCGGCCAGGTCGTTGCAGTAGGTGGGTGTGCTCACTTCATTGACTACGACGCGCAGGCGTCCCCCTGAGCGGGCTTGCTGCAGAATGCTATGGATGAAGTTGCGCCCACCATGCGCGAACAGCCACGATGTGCGGATGATGTAATGGCGCGGCACCAACTCGCGCACTGCCTGTTCGCCCACCCACTTGCTGTAGCCGTAAGGGTTGATTGGATGGGGGGGATCGTATTCCAGGTAGGGACGATAGGTTCGTCCGTCGAAAACCTCGTTGGTGCTTACATAGGCCAGGGCTGCGTTGTGCTCCAGGCACGCCTGGGCGACAACCTGCGTGCCGAAGCCGTTAACGTGCAGCGCCTCGTCGGGGTGCTCGGCGCAGTAGTCAACGCCTGTGAGGGCTGCACAGTGGATCACCAGCGCGGGCACCGCCTCAGCGAAAGCGCGCGCCACTGCGTGACGATCGGTGACGTCAACTGTGTCGGCGTCTATACCCCAGACCTGATGCGAACGCTCTGACAGGGTGCGCGTCAGCGCGCTGCCCAGGCGTCCGTTGGCTCCGGTGATGAGAATGCGCATGACAAGCTTTTCCTGATGAGCGGGCAGGGCATGCGGCGGCACGGCAGGATTATAGCGGATTCCGGTCGAAGCGTAAATTACCGACGAATCAACGACAGACTGGGCGAACGGGCGTCCCATTACGCTTCTGTTTTACCTTCGGTAATAAACGAGTGGCTTGCTTGACATTGAGGTTGAGAAAACGTTATAATTTCGTCAGCGAAAGTGGGGAAAGAAAGTAAAGCCGCGCCAATCTTCTCGTACAGACGAGTTGGCGGCTTAACTTTTTTCATATTCTGTGAGGCTCCCAGCGTGTCTACTTCGTCCGACCAACACTATGTGAACCGGCGAGTCCTCAAGATCAACGTGGGGTTCCTGTTGGCGGAAGGGGTGGGGTATTTCCGCGATATGGTCATCGAGTTGCCGCGGGTGCAGCTCGACGACGATCTGACTCTCGATTTCCTGCGCGGCAACCTGCGCCTCAGCCGCAATTCACGGGGCGTCCTGGTACAGGGGCAGCTAGAGACTCACGTGCTGTCTGAGTGCACGCGCTGTCTGCGCCCCATTTTCGTGCCGGTGTTCCTCGAAATCGAGGAGTTGTTCGCCTTTCCACCTTCCGCTTTGGTGGCATTTTCTGTAGCCGAGACGGGGATTCTTGATCTGGCTCCGCTGATCCGCGAAGAGGCGATCCTGGGAGTACCTATGGTAGCGCTCTGCCGGCCCGATTGCGCTGGCCTGTGCCCACAGTGCGGGCACGATCTCAACGAGGGGCCGTGCGAATGTGTGCAGGAGCAGATTGATCCGCGTCTGGAAATCTTGCGCGCACATCTGCGATCCGCACGCCCTCAAACAAACGACGAATGAAGATAAGGACGCGCACAAGCAGCACGAGCAATACCAAGGGGGTGGACGTTGGAAGAGCACACCTTTGAGGTCCAACAAGACAGTGATGCTTCTGTTCGCGCCATCATGGCCACGTTGCTGGAAAAAGCCGATCAGCAGGGATTTGTGACCACAGACGACATCATAGACGCGATGCCCGACAGCGATGAGGCCATGGAGCAGCTAGAAGAAGTCTTTTCGTGGCTGCACACCGCTGGAATTGAAGTCTTCGGTGACCGGCCAGATGCGCTTGATTTCGAGGCACTTGAGGAAGCGCTCGACGAAGAGGATGAGGATGAAGATGCCTACGACCTGAGCGGCGTGGCTTCTGACGACACGGTGGGCCTCTACCTCAAAGAGATGGCGCGGGTGCCGCTGCTCACCAATGAGGAAGAGGTAGAACTGGCCATGCGCCTGGAAGCGGGCAACCAGGCGCGCGAGAAGCTGGCCCGTCTCGATGGACAGCTTGATGAAGAGACGCGACACGCCCTGGAGGCCATCGTCGAGGATGGCCGGGCGGCCCGCGATCATCTGATCAAGGCCAACACGCGGCTGGTGGTCAGCATTGCCAAGAAGTACATGGGGCGGGGTGTGCATTTCCTCGATCTGATCCAGGAGGGCAACCTGGGGCTGATGAAGGCAGTCGAGAAGTTCGACTATAAGCGTGGTTACCGCTTCTCGACGTATGCCACCTGGTGGATTCGGCAGACGATCACACGCGCCATCGCCGATCAGGGGCGCACCATCCGGGTGCCGGTGCACATGTCGGACCGCATTCGGCGGCTCTACAAGACTGCCCGGCAGCTTGAGCAGGAGAATGGGCGCAAACCCACGCCCGAAGAGATCGCCGAACGGATGGGGTTGGAGCCGCGCAAGGTGCAGTGGATGCTCAAGGTGAGCTGGCGTCCGATGAGCCTGGAACGCCCGGTAGGCGAAGAGGAAGATAGCGAATTGGGCAGTTTCATCGAAGACCTCAGCACGCCAACGCCTACGCAAAGTGCCTATGAGAATCTGCTGCGCGAGAAGGTAGAAGAAGTGCTGAGCACGCTCACCGCTCGCGAGGCGCGCATCTTGCGGCTGCGTTTTGGGTTGCAGAACGGGCGCAGCTATACCCTGGAAGAAGTCGGCCAGAAGTTCGGGCTGACGCGCGAGCGAATCCGGCAGATCGAGGGACGGGCGTTGCGCCGATTGCGCCATCCCCGCCGCTCGCGGCACCTGCGCGATTTCACCTAGCGGCTGTTCTGGCTTCTTGTTGCATTGCCTTGGAGCGCTACCCGGTTCAGGGTGGCGCTCTTTCGCTTCAGAACGCGGGCGTGTTGACATCCCTCTCCAATCTCCGTATACTCCGAACCGTCTCAGGACTTATCGCCGCCGCTTGCCGCGCGTGAGGAGGCAGGGGTTATGCAGGGAAGCAGCAGTTTTCGCTTGGTTGTGCGTCGTGGCCCGCAGCCCAATCAGGTTTATCCCCTGGAACAGGGCATCGTGACGCTGGGGCGAGACATCACCAATGACATTGTGATCAATGACCCCGAAGTGAGCCGTCATCACTGCCGCCTGACGCAGGGCGTAGGGGGCTACACCATTGAAGACCTGGGTTCGACGAACGGCACGTTTGTCAACGGGCAGCGGCTGACCGGGCCTCGCCCGCTGTCTCCTGGAGACATGGTGGGCCTGGGCGAAACGGTCACCCTGGCCTACGAACTGGCAGAAGCGGGGTACGCGGCGGCTCCTGGTCAGGCGGCCACGATGGTGGGCGGGCCACAACCTGGGGCAGCTCCTTATGCCCGCCCGGAAGCGCCGTATGGGCCACAGGCGGCGGGCGTTCCCCCTGTAGTCCCTGCCTATGGAGCTGCTCCGGTGCAGCAACCCTATGGCGTTGCCCCGCAGCAGCCGGTAGGGTACGAGTACGGCTATCAGGAGGAACCGTATGAAGAAGGCGGCGGTGCAGGTCGCTGGATCGTCCTGGGGTGTGGCTGCTTCCTGGTACTGTGTATCGTGACCTCGGTGATCGGGGGCATCATCATTGATGCGAAGTGCTGGTGGGATGACATCCCCGTCATCTCGGAAGCGTTCGACCTGGGCATCCGTGAAGGCGCGACGTGCCGCTAGATAACAGCTTGAGATCATGCCAGTGAGTGACCTGCTGTCAGTCGAGGAGGCGCTCGCGCGCGTCCTGGCGCGGGTGCAGAGTCTCCCCTCAGAAAACGTGTCTATCGCCGAGGCTTTGGGGCGGGTGCTGGCCAAGGACATCGTGGCCCCGTTCTCCGTGCCGCCCTTCCGCAACTCGGCCATGGATGGCTACGCAGTTCGTGCTGCGGACGTGGTCGGCGCGACGCCAGAGACGCCGGTCTATCTGACTCCCATTGAGGATGTCTCTGCGGGACGTATGCCGGAACGAACGGTCGGGCAGGGTCAGACGGCGCGGATCATGACTGGCGCGCCTCTTCCCCCCGGAGCCGATGCCGTCGTGCCTGTCGAGGACACGGACGATCGCTGGCGCGTGGAAGGGTATACCCCGTTGCCGGAGCGCGTGGCGATCTTCCGGCCTGTAGCCGCCGGTGGCAACGTGCGCCCTGCCGGAGAAGACATTCAGGCGGGACAGGTAGTCCTGCGGGAAGGCACGATCTTGAGGCCGCAGGACATAGGCGTCCTGGTTTCGCTGGGGTTCGAGAGGTTGCCTGTGCGGCGGCAACCGCGCGTCGCCATCCTGGCGACAGGTGACGAACTGGTCGAGGTGGGGCAGCCGCTGTCTCCCGGCCAGATTCACAACAGCAACAGCTATATGCTGGCGGGTCTGGTGCAGCAGTGCGGGGGTGTTCCCTATCGCCTGCCAGTGGCGCGGGACACCCTGGACGAGGTGCGCGCCCGCTTCGAGGAAGCGCTGGCGCTGCAACCAGACTTCGTGCTGAGTTCGGCGGGGGTATCGGTGGGCACTCATGACGTAGTGCGCACCGTGGTCGAACAAGTGGGGCGCATTGAAGTGTGGCGTGTGAACGTCAAGCCGGGCAAGCCACTGGCTTTTGGGCAGGTCGGCGGCGTGCCTTTCTTTGGCCTGCCCGGCAATCCGGTCTCGGCGATGGTGACGTTCGAGTTGTTTGTCCGGCCCGCGTTGCGCAAAGCGCTCGGAACCGATCCGTTGGCCGTGCCGCTCACCACTGCCGTCCTGGACGAAGACCTGACGCTGGATGGGCGACGTACTTATGTCCGCGTCGTCTTGCGCGAGCGCGACGGTGAGCTGGTCGCCCGCACCACGGGGACGCAAAGCTCCGGCGTGTTGATGTCCATGGTGCTGGCCGACGGCCTGATGATTATCCCCGAAGGGCAGTCGCGCGTTGCCGCAGGCAGTCGCTTCCCCGTACGGCTGCTACGCCCCCTGCTGTATTCAGGCTGAGCGGGATCGCGGTCAGGGCGTTGCTGCCTGTCTGGCCGTTTCCAGGACGTGCAGCATTTCCGCGACGCTGGTGAACTTGACGCGCGGGCGTCCCACGGCTTCGCCTCGCTCGATTTCCAGGCGGTCGAGCAACTGCCAGTCTTCATAGGTCACATAGCGGATTTCGCGCTGCTGCAACAGGTTTGGAATGGCTTCGCGCGACGGATTGGCCGGGCAGAAGTGCTGGTGAAAGGCCATATCGCGCAGCAAATATTCGACCGTCTCCTGGGCATCGGGCTTGTTCGAGCCGATGATGCCAACGGCTCCGCGCTTGATCCAGCCGACTACATATTCGCCGCGCATCCGCTCGCCGTGTTCGTTGATCACTCGACCGCGCTTGTTGGGGATGATGCCCTGCTGATCGTCGAAGGGGACACCCGGCAGCGGTACACCCTGGTAGCCGATGGAGCGGAAAACCAGCCCTACTGGGATGGTCTCGTATTCTTCGGTGGGGCAGGGACTCATGAAGTGCCCGCGTTCGCAAATCTCGTTCTTGACCATGCGGATGGCCTCGACCCGATCGGTGCCCAGAAATTCAACTGGAGAGAGCAGGAAACGCATGGTGATCCGGCGGGGCTTTTCCAGCGGGCGGCTGCGGGCGAATTCCTGGAAAATCTCGTAGTTGCGCACAGCGGTGCGGCTTTCGCCGGAGCGCAGGTATTCGGC
>DDBP01000393.1 GCA_002332795.1 Anaerolineales bacterium UBA2029
CCTTTCTCTGTGACCTCTGCGGCTCTGCGGTGACTTCCGCCCCCAAATCCGAATGCACTCATTGGGCGGGAGGCGGGGCACGCCGGGCCAAAAAACAACCCAGGGGGAGAAGGTCTCTCCGCCCTGGGTTGCGGTGATCGGGTGCCGTTGTAACTACTCGGATTCGAGCGCCTTGATCAGTTCCTGGCCCTGCTTGAGCACGTCGGAGAGCGACGCTTGCTTGGTCAGGAACAGCGAGGCCATATCGTCTACGATGATCTGCGCTTCGGCGACGCGCGGGTGGAACGGACGCGCCGCCGGCACCATGGCGTCGCTGTAGCGCCCCATCGCCTCGACGATCGGGTTGCCCTTGCCCTCGAAGTGCGCCAGGATGGACTTGCGCGGCATGATGAACCACGACTGCCCTTCGGCCAGGCGCGGGGCGTTCTCGACAGAGGTCAGGAACTTGATCAGCTCCTTGGCCCCATCCTTGTTGGGCGCGGAGGTCGGGATGGAGAAGCCCCAGCCGCCCCACCAGCTCTTGCTGCCAGCGGGACCGGCGGGCGGCAACTCGATCTTCATCTTCTCCGGCTTGTACCACTCGGTGTTGCCCTCAGCGACGCTCTGGAAGAACGGCCACTGCCGCATGAAGGCCACCTTGTCGGCCATGTAGAGTTCGTTCTGGGCGTTGTAGTCCTGGTTGAGCGCCGTCTCCGGGAAGATCTTGTGCGTATGCATCATGTCGTAGAGGAACTGCAGCGCCTGGGCCGTGCCGTCGTCGAAGGCGAAGACCTCGCCGCCAGCCTGAGCGGTCAGGTAGGCCACGTAGACGTAGAGCAGGGCGGGCTTGATCAGGCCGTCGGTCGTGCCCCAGATGCCCTTCTCCGGATCGGTGAACATCTTGCCCACTTCCACCATCTCGTCCCAGGTGGTGGGAGAGCTGACGCCCTTCTCAGCGAACCAGTCCGAGCGGGTGAAGAAGTAGCCCATGGCGAACTCGTGCGGGATGCGGTAGCGAGCGCCATCGAAGCTGTGGAACTTCTCGATCTGGCCCTGCATGCTTTCCGGGAAGTCGTCCCACGTCTCCTGCGGGATGATGTCGTCCAGCGGCTCCACCCAGCCGGCGCGCGCGAAGACCGGCGAGCTTTCGTCGGCATCGCTGAAGACGTCCACCGGGCTGTTGTTGGCGGCAAAGGCGGTGCTGTACTTGGTGAGCATGTCGTTGCCGCTGGCCGGGCCTTCTTCCAGCTTGACCGTCAGGCCGGTGGCGGATTCGAACTCTGGCAAGATGGCCTTGATGGCATCGTGCGCGAAGCCCTGGATGGCCAGCACCACTTCGTTCTGGGCATGCACCACGCGCGGGGCAAAGATACCCTGCTCGGCGATCTTGCCGCCGCCCAGGGCCACGCCCGCCAGCGCTGCGCCCGTGCCTTTCAGGAAAGTGCGGCGCGTAAAGCCTTTACGTTCGGTCATTTCCCTCTCTCCTGCAGATCAATTGTCAAACGAACTACAGTTTGCGTCTGGCTGGCGACAACGCGGTGGAGCAGCTACCAGACAGGCTATCCAATGAAGCGGTTCAAGAGCCTAAAGCTATAGTGTATTGGGCGTCAGGCGATCACCTCCTTTGGTTCGTACACACAGCGGCGGGCTTCGTCGGCAAAGGCTGCGATAAGCTGCGGATCGGCGTCGAAGAAATGGTCGGACGGGCTGAGGATGTAGCCGCCACCCTGTCCCGCTTCATTGAAGCAGCGGCGGACTTCGGCGCGCGTCTGTTCGGGCGTGCAGTTGATGAAGTAGTGGCCCTGGTCGAAGCCGCCGATCATGCACACACGGTCGCCAATGCGCTGCTTGGCTTCGGCCAGGCGCACGTCGCCCCCCATATCCGGCGGGGTGAAGGTCTCCATGGCATCCGGTTTCATAGCGGCGATGCGTTCGAGCAGGGGCATCATGCCGCCGCAGGTATGGTAAACGATGCGCTGCCCGACTTCGTGGGCCATGGCGATCAGCTCGGCGTCGTAGGGCGCGACGAACTCGTCGAACAGGCGCGGCGAGATGACCGTCGAGGAGGCGGCCCCGCCGCCCAGCTCCAGCACGTCGTAGCGCGCGCCCTTCAGCGAGCGGATGAAGGTCTTCTTGCGCTCCTGCAGGATGCGGATCAACGTGTGTACCCATTCGGGGTCGTCGTAGGTTTCCAGGATCAGGCGCTCGGTGCCCACCAGCTCGACGGCATCCTGCCAGCAGCCCGGCTGCCCGTAGACATCGAAGTAGCAGATATGCCCGCGCACCAGGCCCCGTTCGCCGAATGCCTCGGCGCGCCGGTTGACTGCTTCCACGTCGCACTTGGGGTGCGTGACGAAGTCGGCGATCAGGTCTATATCGCGCTTGTTTTTGATCAGCGGTTCGGCCACCCAGTCGGTGTGCTCGTTGCCCTGCAACACCATGGTCAGCGTGCCGCGCGGGGTGACGAAGCGGTAGCGCACGGTGTGGTAATCGCTGGATGGCAGTTCCTCGGCCTCGATGCGCCAGTTGTCGGAGACGATGCGGTGTGTGTGATCGAGCGGGTGAATGAAAGTCTGGTTGGGGTCGTAGTATTCGCCTTTGGCCGTGTCCGGCTTGTAGGGAACTGTCCACAGCCAGGCATCCAGCCCGAAGCGGTCGAAGAATTCCATGTAGGAGATGCCGCCCATATAGCGGTCGAGGAAGTAGGGCATGACGTGATGCGTCGTCACCGGCAACCGGTCGGGCACGCCGCCGGTGAGGGCGGTCAACATACGCTGGCGCGAAGTCATCTCACTCATGGTAGTTACTCCCATGCTGCGGGTATCAGCTCGACGGTGACGACCTGTCCTCCCCGCACATCGAGTGCAACACTGTTCCCATTCAGCGGCACGGGATGCTGGCGCTCTTCGGCCAAGTTGGTCAGATAGGCGGCGGACAGCGGCACGCCGCAGGTCAGCGTGCCAGAGACAGGTTCGCGCGTCACGTTGTAGCAGCGCACGATGAGCGTGTTGCGCTCGCTGCGGCGCACGGCGCTGAGCACCAGGGCGGGCGGATCGAGTCGAATCACACCCAGGGAAGGCGGGAAGCGCCCTTCGCGCGGCCAGGGGATGGGCGTCACCAGCGCCGGATCGTCGCGGGTGATGTTCATCTCGCGCAGTTCCAGGCCGGGATGCGTATCCGCCCGCCGGCCCAGCAACGGGGCGTTGTAGTTGTAGGCCACCTGGTAGACCTGCCGCCAGTCGCCAGCGTGTGGCAGGATGGCATACTCGTAGCGGTAGGGGCCAGGACACTGCGCCCCCGGCGTCGCGACCAGCGGACCAGCGGCGATGCGGCGTACCCACAGATCGTCGCGGGAGAGCCAGCCCACCGCGCGCAGCAGCGTCAGCGCGATCGTGCCGTCTTCGGTTACTTCAACCGAGGGCAGACCGCGGTTGAGCACGGCCAGGCCGCATTCGCCATCGCTCAGGTCGGTGAAGGCGCGCTGATGCATCAGGGGGGTGGGGTCTTCGACCCAACCCTGCGCATCCGGCAGCTTGAGATCGCGCGCCGCGACCATATAGGACTCGTCTACATGCGCCTGAGCCACGCGCAGACCGGTGGGGAAGATCACCGTCAGCTTGTGATCCTCAGCCTGGTTGTCAATGTCGGTGGTGATATACAGACCGGGCTGTTCCGCGTAGAGGCGCAGTTCGGAGACGATCGGCAGGGGCACGGTCTCGCTGGAACGGGCGGTCCGGTCGGGCGTCAGGGCTTTGGGAATGGCGAGCGTGCGCTCGATGCGGAAGATGGCGCACAGCGGCCCGTCCTGGACACAGGTGACAGTAGCCGGGTGCCCGGCGGTGCTGATCACCTGGCTGCCGGTGGGGAAGGGGCAATAGGTGTATTCGTCGCCCGCGTCTTCCACGTCCACGAAGTGATGCAGGCCTGTGTAGACCCGCCCGGTCGTCTTGTCTTCCACGCGCAGCCCGCCGTCGTCCTCGATGGTGAAGCTGAGGAAACGGTTGGAAGCGCCGCGCCCGGTCACGACCAGATCAGTTGCCGGGTGATCGGCCTGAGCGCTGGCAGGTTGCGCGAAGTAGGTGGCAAAGCCCACTGCCGGTACCTGCGCCGGGAACAGCACGCGCACGCAGCGCTTGCGGTTGGGCTTGAGCACTTCCATCCACAGCCGCTGCTCGTCTTCCAGTACCTGGTGCGGCAGGACCGTGCCGTCCGGCGCGACGATCTGGAAGGCGTCGGCCTTGGGATCGTCGAAGTCGAACTCGATCACCGCGTCGGCGATCTCTGAACGCGCCCAGCCCAGCGGATTGAACACGATCAGCGGGGTGCCGGGCTGTGCGGTCATGTCCAGTTCGCGGGCGATCTGCCGCAGGCTGTCGCGCACCAGCGCCTGCCCGATCTGCCGCGACTGACTGAAGCGATAGAGCATTTCCTGGTGCACTTCGTCAATGCCGCTGCCGTAGATGTCGTCGTGCGGGTGATTGAGCAGCAGCCAATGCCAGGCCAGCCAGACCAGCGCCGGCGTGCTTTCGGGCACGTCCGCGCCCAGTAGCCAGGCCAGTGCGGTGAGCGGCTCGGTGTAGCGCTCCAGCAACACTTCGCCCGCGTGATTCTGCTGTTTGAGGTGAATGCGCGTGGAGTAGACGCCCTGCAGAATCTCCGAATAGCGCCCCCAGCGGAATTCGCCCTCGAACGTCTCCAGCGGCACGCCAGATTGCCGCACCCGCGCCAGATGATCGGCCAGCGTGCCATGATAGATGACGGTGTCGCTCAGCCGGGCGTTGGCCCGCCGGATGACTTCTGGAATGCGCGGTTCTGGCTCGGCGTGATCAATGCCGTTCATCAACAGCAAGGCGCTGGTGCGCGCCATCGGTTTGAGGCGTTCCAGCGCCCGCTCGATCTGCTGTTGCGCCAGGTCCCAGTCGAAGGCCATCTGCGAGGTATCGCCCCAGTGAATGGCATAGCCCAGGTTGGAGACGTTGTGATAGCCCCAGGGCATGAGGATGGTCGTCACGCACGAACCGTCGGGGGCGCGCCATTCGAACTCGGTGCCCAGGCGGTCGCCATCCGCTCCCATGCCGCGCCAGAAGAAGGCGTTGTCTATGCCAAAGCCCTGCAGAATCTGCGGCAGTTGGGCGATGTGACCGAAGCCATCGGGCACATAGCCGATCTTCATCACCCCGCCATACGGTTCGCCCATGCGATGCCCAACCATCAGGTTGCGCACCAGCGCTTCCGGGCTGACCAGGAACTCGTCGGCCAGCACATACCAGGGGCCGACCTGCAAACGCCCGGAACGGCAATGGGCTTGCAGTTCTGGAGCGCGATCGGGGCGGACTTCCAGATAGTCTTCCAGCACGCTCATCTGTCCATCGAGCATGAAGACGCGGAAGTCGGGATCACTGGCCAGGATGTGCAGCAAACGGTCTACCAGACGTACCAGACGAATACGATATTCCTGAAACGTGCAGTACCACGCTCGATCCCAATGCG
>DDBP01000264.1 GCA_002332795.1 Anaerolineales bacterium UBA2029
ACCGCAGAGACGCCGAGGGCGCAGAGGAGGGAAATATCAAGAACTCTGTGTCTTTCCCTGTGGCCTCTGTGTTCTCTGTGGTGAATTCTGCCCTCAAACCCGAATACCCTATGACCGCAGTCCCTTTGAAGGGCAGGGCGATGCTGCGCTACACTGGAAAGGGGAGCCAGAAGCACCTGCACAAGGGGGTGAAGCCGTGTCGATTCCGTCCGAACTGGACAGACTGCCGCCTCAGGCAGTGACGGTGCTGCGTTACCTGGCCACACGGGGCAACGCAGAAGTTTCTGTTGCAGAGATTATGTGGATTACCGGCCTTTCGAATGTGGGGATTGGCAAGGGAATTCGGCCCCTGGTCACGCGGCGCTACGTCACCATGACGCAGCCCGGATGTTACGTGCTGACTCCTGCCGGTCGGGAGGCAGCGCGGGAGTTGCTGGAGACTGAGCAGACGACCGCTGAGCCGTCGGCGCAGGGGCAGCGCCCGGAGCGCGTTCACGTGCGGCAACTCTCCGCCTTTGCGCCGTGCGAACTGTCGCTGGACACGCCGTCTTCGCTGCAGGTGGGGTTCGATCCGCCCGACCAGGATCAACCGCCACTACCTGGGCCGTGGCTGCTGATGTTGCGCCTGCGGGCCGACGGGTGCGATGTATCGCCGGAGAGCCATCTGCTGGATTTGCTGCCTCAGGGGATAGGCGGGCCGGTGCGCTTCCGCGTGATCCCGCAGACCGTGGGCAAGCAGCGCTTCCGGCTGGAAGTGCTGGAAGTCGGCACGGGGGGGATCAGCCGGGTGCTGGGGGGCATGTACTTCGACCTGAACGTGGCCGAATTTCCTACGCCAGCGTGCGCCGAATTTCAGGCGCTGGGCGCGTCGGTGAGCTTCCCGCTGGCAGGAGAAGATGTCCGGTGACCATCACCGTGATCAAGAACGATCACACCGGGCGCGAGGTGTGGCGCTACACCGGGCAGGTGCTCGCGCGCGGGACGACCTGGGTGCAGCTTGAGGCGCGTTTCGAGCGCGCACAGGATGTGATCACACCCTATCACACCTTCCGGCGCGGCGATCGCTTCGTCGAGTGGTTCTTCAGCGATCGCTGGTACAACATCTTCGAGATGCACGACGCCGACGACGATCACCTCACCGGTTGGTACTGCAATGTCACCCGTCCGGCCCGCCTGGACGGAGACGTCGTCCGCGCCGACGATCTGGCGCTCGACCTGTTCATCGCGCCCGATGGGACAATCACGGTGCTGGACGAGGACGAGTTCGCGGCCCTACCGCTCGACGAGACGACGCGCGCCCAGGCAAGGCAGGCTCTGCGGGAACTCCAGGAGATGGTGGCGGCCCGCCATCCCCCCTTTGATGCCATTCCGTCTCATCAACCAGCGGAGTCAGGGTAGCGTGAAGCCGTCCCAGGTGCCGGTGAGCGTGTAGCGCAGGGCGTCTATGCCGCCGATGATCAACAGCGCGACGATCAGCCCGGCCAGGGCGGGCACGGCGAGATCGGCCCAGCGAGCGAATGTGTTTTCGCGGCGGGCAAGGCCGACGAAGAGCACGCCTCCCATCAGCACGAACATGAACAGCACGCCGCCCGCGCTGATCAGCCCTAACACAGTGCGCAGCAGGGGTATATCCAGCAGCATCAGCGCGGCGCAGCCCAACGCCAGCGCGTAGAGCGAGATCAGTTCCCGCCAGGAACGCACCGGCGCACAGGGAGCCGGTCTGCGCCACAGCAGGCTGTTGACGATGGGCCAGACGATGGTGATCAGCGCCGCGCCGAAAGTAGCCCCGGTCAGCAGGCGCAGGGTGTTGTGCGGCGGGTAGGGCGGCGTGTAGCCCTCGAAGCTGCTCAGAAAGCTATTCAGCCCGTCGAGCGCATAGCTCAGTGCCAGCAACAATATGACTGCCAGCAAGGGCGGGCGGGGCAGGCGCGACGCGCGTGTCCGGCCCCGGACGGCGAAGAAGATCAGCCCGGCCCAGATGCCCAGATAGACGCCTGTGCAGCGCGCGCAGAGGGGCAGGGGACGGTTGTGAGTGTGGAAGGAACGCTCGGCTATGCGATGGCACACGGCGTAGCCGATGGCGTCGGCTTTGCCCAGCAGGCCTGGCGGAGTGAGTAGCAGCCAGGCGGCGATCCCCAGTGCCGCGACGGTCGTCAGCAGCGCGACGGTGCGCCGCGCGAACCGCTGTGCAGCGGGATGGTGAGGGGCAGGAAGCTGTGACTGAGTTTCCATCATCGCGCCTTGTCCTGCGGGCAAGTGTATGGGCGTCAGGTGTTCCGGGCAAGTGCGGGCTATAATAGAAGGTGCAAAGCGAGTGGGTAGAGCCGGTTGGTGGGAGGTCGTATGCAGATTCTGGTCACTGGTGGAGCGGGGTTTCTGGGCAGCGCGCTGGTGCGGCGGTTGGTTGAACGCGGGCATAGCGTGCGCGTGCTCGACGATCTCAGCGCGGGCGATCCGGCCCGCCTGCCGCAGGCTGCCAGCTTCATGCGCGGCGATGTCAACGATCTGCCCCGCCTGTGGACGCTGTTGCAGGGCGTCGAATGCGTGTATCACCTGGCGGCGCGAGTCAGCGTGCCGGAGAGCGTGCGTTACCCGCGCGAATACAACGCGGTGAACGTGGGCGGCACGGTGAGCGTGCTGGAAGCCATGCGCGATGTGGGCGTGCGGCGACTGGTGTTCGCCTCGTCCGGCGCGATCTATGGCAATCAACCGGTGCAGCCATTGCGCGAAGATCTGCCGCCTGACCCCACTTCTCCCTATGCAGTCAGCAAGCTGGCTGCCGAACACTATGTCAGCACCATCGGGCGCTTGTGGGGCGTGGAGACGGTCTGTCTGCGCATCTTCAACGCCTATGGGCCGGGCCAGCAAATGCCGGTGGCCCATCCGCCAGTCATCCCCCATTTTCTGCGCCAGGTGCTGGGACGCGGGTCGCTGGTGATTCACGGCTCCGGCGCGCAGACGCGCGACTTCGTCTATGTGGACGACGTGGTCGAGGCGCTGATCGCCGCAGCGACCGCGCCAGACGTGGATCGGCGCGTGATCAACGTGGGCAGCGGAACGGAGACGAGCATCAACGATCTGGTGCGACAGATCGAGGCGATCACGGGGCTGGAAGCGCATGTGTTGCGCGTGCCGTCGGAGGACGGCGGCGTTTCGCGCATGTGCGCCGACCTGACCCTGGCCCACGAGTTGTTGGGCTGGTCGCCGCGCGTGTTCCTGAGCGAAGGGCTGCGCCGTACCCTCACCGAGGACGAGCGGTTCGCACGGGGCGTCGCCCGCGTCCATTGAGCGCGCTTTCGGTCAGATTGACGGGCTGGTTTTCCCTGAGCGGCGCGTATAATTTCACCAGGCATAAAGGCAACTTGAGGAGACCGTTCGATGAAACGCAATCTGATCCTGGTCTTGGTGTTGGGATGCAGTCTGGTCCTGCCGTGGCAGGTCACCGTAGCGCAGGGACTGCCGGATTTCGTCGCGCTGATTGACACCGAAGACGTGATGGCTCATGTGCGCGCTCTTTCCGTGGCGATCGGCGCGCGTCCGATGGGGAGCCAGGCCGAAGCGCTCGCCGCTGACTATGTCGCGGCGGCCCTGGCCGACTGGGGCTACGAGGTCACCGTGCAGGAATTCGAGACTACGCCCCCCGGTGCCGACGAGGAAGGCGCAGCCAGTCAACCGGTGACCTCGCGCAATGTGATCGGCGTGCGCCCTGGTGACGAGGCGATGGTGGTGATCGGCGCGCACATGGATTCGGTGACCGATGGCACGGGCGCGGGCGACAATGCCTCCGGCGTGGCGGTGCTGCTGGCGGCGGCGCGGGCGCTGGCCGACTTCGATACGCAACACACCCTGGTCTTCATCGCTTTCGGCGCGGAGGAAGGCGGCGATCCGTCGGGCGCGGATGTCTACGTCGAGAGCCTGGGCGAGGGGGTGGACAACGTGATCGCCATGCTGAACGTGGACTCGGTCGGCGTGGGGACGACGCTCAACGTGTACGCGGGCGCGGTCATCACCTGGCCGGAAGAAGAAGGAGCCGCGCCGACCATCGAGGGCGGGCCGGTGTGGGTGCGCGATACGGCGCTCGACCTGGCCGAAGAACTGGGCCTGCCCTTCGGCACCACGCCCGAAGAGACCTGGGGCGGCTTCACCGGAGACTGGAGCGATCACTACGCCTTCGTGCTGGCCGGCGTGCCGGTGGCGTACTTCGAGGCGTGGCAGTGGGCCGGGGCCGAAGACCCCTGGTGGGGCCAGGAGACGGCTGAGGGCGACGTGATGCACTCTCCAGACGATGTGTATGAGAATGTCGTGCCAGAGAAAGTGGAGATGACGGCGGAACTGGTCGCCGCGACGACTTACGCCATCGCGTCGGGGATGGCGGGGGCGGAATAGACCAGACGTATCCCCGCATTGGGTGTTATTTCCCTGAGAGGTAGCTTTGCAGACTTCCGGGGTCCGTCGGGCTTCGGAAGTCTGTTGTCATTCGCCCTTCTTCCCGCTCTCGTTGCCACCTGCTATACTTCTCGCGTGTCTTGTGACGGTTTTCGCTGCCTGGTGAGTGCCCTATGCCCTCTTCAGCGACAACATCCGCCCGTGCCCTGACCAGTGGGCAGATCGCCCGCGCCGCCGCCGTGGTGATGCTGGCGTTCGTCGCCAGCGGCGTGCTGGGGTTGGTGCGCCAAGCGGCGATCTCGTCCACCTTCGGCGCGGGGGCCACGCTGGATGCGTTCGTCGCCGCGCAGCGCGTGCCGGAAACGCTTTTCGTGTTGGTGGCGGGGGGCGCGCTCGGTTCGGCGTTCATCCCCGTTTTCACGCGCTTCCTGGCGACTGGCGATCCGGACGGCGCGCAGCGCCTGGCTAATGGGGTGATCAGCCTGCTGATCGTCGCCGCGACGACGCTGATCGCGGTGGCGTTTGTTCTGGCCCGGCCTGTCGTGCAGCGCCTGTTGTTACCGGATGCCGCGCCCACGACACAAGCCCTCAGCGTCGAGTTGATGCGCCTGATGTTACCAACCGTGCTCATCTTCGGAGTCAGCGGGCTGCTGATGGGCGTGCTCAACGCGCATCAGCATTTTCTGGCTCCGGCGCTTGCGCCCAGCCTGTACAACATCGGTCTGATCTTCGGGGCGTTGGTGCTGGCTCGCGGCGGGAACATCCGCGGGCTGGCCTGGGGGGCCGTGATCGGGGCGCTGTTGCACCTGGGCATACAGGTGCCGGTGATATGGCGTCTGCGTTTCCGCTTTCGCCCGGCGCTGGGGTTAGATATCCCCGGCGTGCGCGAGGTACTGTTGCTGATGGGGCCGCGTGTACTGGGTCTGGGCGTGGTGCAGGTGAACTTCTGGGTGAACACCGCGCTGGCGTCGGGCATGATGGAAGGCAGCGTTGCCGCGCTGAGCATTGCCTTTACGCTGATGTTCACCGTCATCGGCGTGCTGGGGCAGAGCGTGGGTACGGCGGTCTTCCCCACACTCTCTACCCTGAGCGCCCGGCAAGAGGTGATGGCGTTCCGGCGCACTCTGGCCGATGCCCTGAGCGGGGTACTGTTTCTCTCCATACCGGCAGGGATTGGCGTGGCCGTGCTGAGCAGGCCGCTGGTGGCGGCGCTGTTCGAGCGTGGCGAGTGGACGGCGACTGACACAGCGGGCACTGCCTGGGCGCTGGCGTTCTTCAGCCTGGGGATGGCCGGACATACCACCCTGGAGGTGTTGGTACGGGCTTTCTACGCCTTGCACGATACCTGGACGCCCGTCAAGGTGGGCACGGCGACCATGCTGCTCAATATCGCCCTGTCGCTGTCGCTGATCCGCGTTTTCGGTTATCCGGATAGCACCGACTTCGCTCATGGGCCGTTCGGCGGGCTGGCGCTGGCCATGTCGCTGGCGACGGCTGTCGAAAGTACGACGCTGTGGATCATCCTGCGACGGCGCATCGGCGGGCTGGATGAACGGCGCGTGCTGGGCGGGGCCGCGCGCACGCTGATCGCGGCGGGCGTGATGGCACTGATCCTGTCGGGCCTGCTGGTGGCCTGGTCGAACGGCCCGGCTGTGGGGCGTGGCATTGGCGGGGCGGCGCTGGGCGGGGCGGTCTTCTGGGCGGTGGCCTGGGCGCTGCGCGTCGAAGAAGCGCAGGCATTCCCGCGTGCCCTCTGGCAACGCCTGCGGCGGTAGGAAAAACAACGCGCCCCGTGCGGGTGGCGCGGGGCGCGTCTGTGCTCCAGGCGACAGGGTAACGGTTAGCGGTCCTGGCGAACCACGTCGCTGGCCTGCAGGCCCTTGGGGCCCTGGGTGACGGTGAATTCCACGCGCTCGCCCTCGTGCAGTTCACGGTAACCCGTGCCGACGATGCCCGAATGATGCACGAAGACATCGGGGCCGTTCTCGCGCGCGATGAAGCCGTAACCCTTCTGGGCGTTGAACCACTTGACCGTACCGGTAACTCGCTGAGACATGTTGGGGGACTCCTTCCCTCGATAGGGTGATAGATACTGGTCGTAGAGAGAGAGGAGTTTGCTGCGGGTCAAACGAAAAACCGTGCGCAGTCGATTCAGTTGCGCACGGTCTCACCTGCCGAGTTACGAACAACCTCTTCACTACAAGGGTGTAGTATACAACCATCCGGAGATGCTGTCAATGACCAATTCCCGGATTCGCGAAAATTGCTCGTAACAGCCTATTCCAGCGGCGCGAGCGTCCCGTCGTCGGTGATCTGCCGGACGCGCAACTCCGCTTTGTCCAGCAGATCGCTGCAATGACGGGCCAGCGCCTGCCCCTGTTCATAGAGCGTCACCGACTCGTCCAGAGTCAATTCGCCGGATTCCAGCCGCGCGACGATTGCCTCCAGTTGCGCGTAGGCTTCTTCGAAAGTCAGATGGCTCAGGTCTTGCTCACTCATGGCTCTTGCTCCAGGGCTGGCTTGTGAAGCGTCAGCAAGGTGGCACAGTTCACCTCACCGGCGCGGACAGACGAGGCAAGCGGCCCGTAGGTCTCGGCCAACGGGCTGTTGTTCAGGGTACGGAAGTCAGCGGCAGCCCCCGCTTCGTCTCCCTGTTGCAGTCGTGTGTCGGCCCGCAGCAGGTAGAGCAGCCAGAAATCTGGCTCGCGCATCAGCCCGCGCGACAGGGCTGTCTCTGCCGCCGCATATTCTCCCAGAGCGCAGTAGGACACTCCCTGCACCAGATAGAAATCGGCCAGGTCGGGCAGGACAGCCAGGCCTGCCGCTGTGTCGGCGATGGCGCGGTCGTGACGGCCCAGCATCTGATTGGCGACCGCCGATAGCAGGATGGCATAGGGGTCGGCCAGTTGCTCGCCGAAAGTAGCCCGGATCAAGCGTTCCATGAAGCCTGGGTCGGGGAATTCCGTCAGGATCGTCTCGATATCGCGGAAGGCGTCGTCCAGGCGACCTTCGTGCAATGCCAGCAGCACCCGGAAGATGTAGGGGAAGTTCGCGCCGGGCCGCAGCGACACCGCCGCGTCGAGGTCGGCGCGGGCCTGAGCGCGAGCGTCGGGTTGAGACGTGCCGTAGAGATAGAACAGCGCGCCCCGGTAGAAGCGGGGAAACCAGTCGTCCGGGCGCAGCGCGATGGCCTGGTCGAAGAGCTGAAAGACGGTCTCGTCGTGTGTGGCATGCGCCAGCAGCAACAGCGGCATAGCCCAGTCGGGCGGGCCGAGGCGCTGGGCGGCGAGCGCGTCATTGCGGGCCTGATCAAATTGCCCCTGACTCTGCTTGAGGATGCTGGCATAGGCGTAGAGCAGAGGGTTGCCAGCATCCAACGCCAGGGCTTCGTCCAACGCCGCGCTGCCCTCTGCCGGAGTGTCGCTGAGTAGATAGCGGTGTACCAGCGCGGATACCCCCGTACCGGCGATCTGCGCTGGCTGCACGGAGATGGCTTCCTGAATCGCGCCCGTGCGCATTGTCTCGAAGGCGTTGCCGTCGGCCATCAGCAGTACGTTGAGGGCCGAGAGCACGTAAGGGGCCAGCGACGCGGTGCGCGCGTCGGTCATGTGCAGCCGGATATTGGCAGTGCGTTCCAGCACGTCGCGGGCGAAGCGATTGTAGGGGAAGGCGGCGAGCATGCCGATCTGCACGTTGGCCTCGATCAGGCCGGGGGTGTAGTTGCCCCAGACGATGAGCGTGGCCCCATAGTGGGTCGTGACAGCCTGAGCCTGCTGATCGGACGTCACCTGCAACGGGTAGCGCCGCACCGCGATATTGGCGAAGGGTACGGAGTCTTGCAGCGTCTTTTCCAGATGATCGGCCACGAAGCGGGTGACGTCGGTCTGATGTCCAGCCACCATCTGCCCGATGCCCGACAGCGCTTCGAACTGCGCGACAATGACCAGATACTTGCCTGGCTCCACGGGGGCCAGTTCCGGCCAGGCCGTTGGGCCGGTGCGCTCCCCCTGCGTCACCGCATCCTGGGCGACCAGTGTGCGCCGTTCGGTGTCGCGGGAGCGCGCCCCGCCGCTGAGGATGGCGGCCACCAACACCGCCGAGCAGCCCAACACGACCGCCATCACCATCAAGGCGATCCATTTCAGTTTGCCGGTCGCAGCCAGAACCTCACCGGTCACGGGGGTGACGGCGGGCATGGGCGGAGCAGGGGTGGGGCTGGCATAGACCGACAGGCCGTGCGTCTGCGCAGCGTCAGCCGGCTGCGAGGCGGATGCTTCCGAACCGGCCCGTTCGTCGGGGGGTGTGACGAAGCGCGATGCGCCCGTTTCCAGGTTCTGCGCATGCAACAACAGATTGCGCAGCGGTGTATCCAGGCCGCGCATCAGCGCTTCCAATTCGGCTCCCACCAGGCGTACACTGGGGATGCGCCGCTGACGGTCCTTTTCGAGCATCTGATAGATCAGGTCAACGAGCGGGCGCGGCAGGCCAGGGCGCAGCCGGTCGAGATCGGGCGCGGGCTTGGTGAGGATCGCCGTCAAGATGGCGGCAGTACTGCTCTCCTGGAACGGTACGCGCCCGGTGAGCATCTCGAACAACATGACGCCGAACGACCAGATGTCGGCGCGTTCGTCGAGTTCCAGTCCGTTGCACGCTTCCGGGCTGAGGTAGGCATAGGTGCCAATGACCGAGCCGGTTTGCGTCAGGCGGGTGCGGTCGCCCAGGTGAGCCACGCCGAAGTCGGTCAGGCGCGGCGTGCCGTCTTCGGCCAGCAACACGTTGTCCGGCTTGATGTCGCGGTGAATGATCTGCAGGCGATGGGCGCGGGTGAGTGCATCCGCCAGATCGAGCGCCAGGTTGAGCACGCCTTCGAGCGGCAACCGGCCCTGGGCGTCAATCAGGTCGCGCAGGGAGCCACCCCCCACATACTCCATCACCAGATAGTGTTGTTCCGCCTCGACGACCATGTCGCGGATGGTGACGATGTTGGGGTGATTGAGCTGACGCAGGGCGTCACCTTCGCGCAGGAAGCGGTCGAGCACATCGGGATTCTCCCGCACGACGGCCTGATGCAGCCGCTTGATAGCTACCGTGTCGCCGGCCTGCAGATCGGTCGCTTTGAAGACATCGCCCATGCCTCCGCGCCCGATCTGTACTTCCAGCCGGTACCGCCCGGCGATCAAAAGCTGTGCCTCGTCCATGACTTCTCTCGTTTCGGGCGTGTGCTCAGTCTTCAAGCTGGCGGCGGTGCACCGTCGCCGTCAGACGGCCATCGTACAGGGCGATCTCCAGTGACGTTTGCTCAGGGGCCTGATGTGCGCTGGTCACGCGGACGCCGTCAGCAGTGCGCGTGAGCAGGGCATAGCCGCGTCTCAGCAGCGTGCGGGGGTTGGCGTTTTCCAGCGCGCGCATCTGCGCGGTCAACCGGTCGCGGCGGCGGTGCAGGCTGTGCTCCACGCGCAACGCTGCCCGCGCCAGCAGATCGTCTACTCGCTGCCGGTCGTTGCGAATGCGCACCAGCGGGGACATACGTTCCAGCAGGCGAACCTGTCCGCGTACGGCGGCTCGCATTTCGTCGAGGCGAGTCACCATCAGGCGGTGCAGGCGGGCGGTCAGTTCGCGTGTGCCGCTGCGCAGCGTCGTTATATCCGGCGTGATCAACTCGGCGGCAGCCGAAGGCGTCGGCGCACGCCGGTCGGCGGCGAAGTCCACCAGGGTGAAGTCAATCTCGTGTCCCACACCTGTTACCACAGGGATGCGCGAGGCGACCACGGCCCGCACGACGTTCTCGTCGTTGAAGCACCACAGGTCTTCCAGGCTGCCGCCGCCGCGCACCAGCAGAATCACGTCTATATCGTCGCGCTCATTGAGTCGCTGCAGTGCCGCCACGATCTGCGGGGGTGCCTCTTTGCCCTGCACCAGGGTCGGGCTGAGGATCAGTTCGGCCAGCGGGTAGCGGCGACGCAGGACATTCTGCACATCCTGAAAGGCGGCGGTGGTGGGCGAGGTGACGATCCCGATACGACGCGGGAAAGCGGGCAGCGGGCGCTTGCGGGCCGGATCGAAGAGGCCTTCGGCTTCCAGACGCGCCTTGAGCAACTCGAACTGCCGGTTGAGATCGCCCGCGCCAGCGACCTGCAGCGCATCGCACACCAGTTGGTATTGCCCGCGCGCCTCATAGACGGTCACTGCGCCGTGTGCCAGCACGGCGTCCCCGTGCTGCGGCTCGAAGCTCAGCCAGGCGGCGGTCTGTCGCCACATGACGCAGCGCAACTCGCTGTGCTCGTCCTTCAGGGTGAAGTACAGGTGTCCGGAGGATGCCCGTGTGAAGTTGCTGATTTCTCCCTGCACCCACACGTCCTGCAACAGTTCGTCCTGGTCGAACAGGTCGCGGATGTAGCCGGTCAGTTGAGAGATGGTGAATGGATGAATGTCCATGGAGGCCGCCAGGGTAGCACTGTCGCGCTCATTGTACCCTACACCCGCGGGTAAGGCCATGCACCCGCGTTGTCTTCTGTGCTACAATGATGCCCGGCATGGGTTCGAATTCGGCTCTCTGTCAGCGGAGGGGAGTTCTGATGGACGAGGTTGCACGCGAACAACTGGCGCGGCGTCTGAGCGCCATGAAGCTGAGCGACGTGCGCAAGGAGATTCGCGCGCTGGATCGCGATGCCGTGCTCAAGTTCTACCGCAACTCAATCTGGGACGAATACCATACCCTGTGGCTGCTGCCCAACGCCGGGGTGAGCATCACTCTGGTCGAGAAAGTCAGGTTCAAGGACGGCAAGAAGGAAGTGGGCGGCGGCCCGCGGGGGATGAAGGCCAAAGAAACCGAGTTCGTGTATGTGGGAGCGCGCGTGGAACCGCTGACGCGCCCGGCCCACAAACGCGGCGGCAGCGGGCCAGTCGCGGCCATGTCGGGCGCGCGCCAGCACGATGGGCGCACAGGCTAGCGAGCGCGCGTACAGGCCGACTGAGATAAAAGGTGGGGGGCGCAGCGTCTGCGTCCCCCGCGCTATTATACGGGCAGGCTCGTTGCAGAGCCTCGCTAATCCTCGAAATCTTCCTCGGTGACGGTGAGGCCCAGGACGTGATAGCCGCCATCAATGTAGATGGTCTCACCGGTGACCTGCCGTCCCCAGTCGCTGGCCAGGAAGACCGCCACATTGCCCACGTCTTCCTGCGTGATCTGCGAGCGCAGCGGCGTGATCTTCTCGCTGTATTTCAGCATGGTGCGGAAGCCCGGCACACCCGCCGCGGCCAGCGTCTTGATCGGGCCGGGGCTGAGCGCGTTGACGCGCACGCCCTGCGGCCCCAGGTCGGCGGCCAGATAGCGCACGATGTTCTCCAGCGCGGCTTTGGCGATGGCCATCACGTTGTAGCGCGGGACGACCTTTTCCGCAGCGTAGTAGGAGAGGGCCATGATGCTGCCGCCATTGGGCATCATCTCGGCGGCGTGACGTGCCAGCGGGATCAGGCTGTAGGCCGAGATGTCCAGCGCCAGTTTGAAGCCCTCGCGACTGACATCGCGGAAGCGCCCGCCCAGATCTTCGCCGGGCGCATAGGCGATGGAGTGCACCAGCACGTCAATCGTGCCGAAGCGTTCCCGCGCTTTGGCGAACGTCGCGGCGATCTGCTCGTCGGAGGTCACGTCGCACTGTTCGACGAAGTCTATGCCGGCTTCCTGCGCCAGCGGGAACACCCGTTTTTCGAGCACCTCCCCGGCGTAGCTGATGCCCACTGTCGCTCCTTCGCGCAGAAAGGCTTCGACAATGCCCCAGGCGATGGAGCGCTTGTTCGCCACGCCAAAGACCAAAGCTGTTTTGCCGTCCAGAATACCCATAGTGCTTGCCTCCTTGGTATGTCGGTAATAGTAACACGGGCTGCCCTGCTTGGTCACGGTACAGTCGCGTTTGGGGCGCGTGCAAAATGTGTCGGGCAGTTGGCCGTGCGTTGCTGTCCCTCACCCCTCAGTCCCCTCTCCCTCGCGACTTACGTCGCGGGGCGAGGGGAAGCCACCCGCCTGCCTGGACACATCCCTTCGCTCGCTGCGCAAGAGAAGAGGGCGGGTTATGGGGGCCATCCGGCGCACCAAAGTCACTGACAACCTTTGCCTGCCCCCTCGTGTTTTGGGGCGCGCCGAGTCAGCGGCGCACCAGCACCGGCGTGCCGATCTCCGCCCACTGATAGAACCAGGCGGCCTCGTCGGTGGGCAGGTTGACGCAGCCATGACTCATGGGCTGGCCGAAGTTGTCGTGCCAGTAGGTGCCGTGCAGACCGTATCCCTGGTAAAAGTACATCACCCAGGGCACGTCGGGCAGGTAATAGTCGGGGCCGCGCATGGTTTGCGCGGGCAGCTTGCGGTAGATGCTGAACTCGCCCTGCACAGTGGGTGTATCGGGCAGACCGGTCGAGACGGTCACCTGACGCACCAGCCGTCCATCTTCGTAGGCTTTGACGACCTGCTGCTCCAGTTCGACCACGATCTCCTTGCGCACCCGCTGCCGGGCCAGTTGATCGGCGTCCGGATGCTGATACCCGCCGCGCACCGACGGGCCAACGCGCGTCACCGGCACGGTGAGCGTCTGCCCCACGCTGAGCACATCGGGATCGGGCAGGCTGTTGAGCGCGGCCAGCGCCATCCAGTTGACGCCGTAGCGGTAGCCGATGCGCATCAGCGTATCGCCGGGCTGCACGATGTGCTTCATGCCCGCCGCAGAGCGCAGGGCAGCGGGCACGATGTCCGGAGTAGGGGTAGGGCTGGGGGTGGGTGACGGGGTGATCGTCGGCGTCGCTGTGGCGGTCGGTGTGGGCGCGAGCGTCGGTTCTGGGGGCAGGCGGTCCGGCGCAACCACGCACAACCGCGCTCCCCCGTTGAAGCGCCCCTTGTGGGTCAGGCGGACGGCCTCGCCGGTGCCGATGTCTACCAGCGCCAGTTGCACATCTCCCGGCCCGCCCACCGAAGCCAGCAGGTGCGTGTCGTCGCCCCAGGCCCAGGCGATATCGGCCACGTCACTGGCGCGGATGGCGCGCGGTTCGGGCAACTCGAAGTCCAGCAGCCAGATGTCGGCGGTTTGCGGATCGGTGAGATCGGGCCACACGGTGTAGGCGATGCGCTCGCCCGTGGGGTCGAAGACAGGCCAGAGCTGATTGTCCGCGCTGAATTCGGGTGGCAGCACCGGGAATTCGCCCTCGACCTCTTCTTCCAGGACGGTGAGGAAGACGTTCCAGGGGCCAAATTGCTCGCTGGAGAAGAGCAGTTGCCGCCCGTCGGGACTCCACGACGGCGACGTGTCGCGGCCCAACTCGGTAGTTACCTGGCGCTGATTGCTGCCGTCCGCGTTCATCAGCCAGATGGTGGGCACACCGTTGTTGCGCGTGGAGACGAAGGCGATCTGCTGCCCATCCGGACTGAAGATGGGCGCGAAGTTCATCCCCGCCGAGTTGGTGAGGGGGATGGGCTGCGTCTGATCGAGCGGCAACAGGTATATCTGGTAGCTGCCAGTGGCATCGGAGGCGAAGACGACAGAGCGCCCGTCGGGAGAGCACGACGGTTCGCGCTCGTTGGCCAGCGAACCGGTCAGGCGACGTTCGACGCCATTGAGCGTCATCAGGTAGAGATCGTCGTTGCCGTTGCGGTCGCTGTAGAAGACGATCTGATACGGCTCGGCGGGCGGCGGCGGAGGCGTGGGCGAAGGGGTGATCTGCGCCTGCGCCGTCTGCGTGAGCGCGTAGATGGCGACTGCAGTCTGCGTGAACGGCAGGATGCCCGCGATGGCCGTGTTGGTCAGCGCGATCCCCGTTGCTTCCAGCGCCGCCGTGCTGAGCACAGTCGGCGAAGGGGTGACGGTCGCGGTGGGCGAGGGTGAGGCCGTCGCGGTGAGCGATGGCGTGACGGACGGAGTAGGGCTATCCGCCTGGGCGACGGCAACGACGGGCGAAGGGGGGGCCAGGGTAGGCTCCGGCGGGGCGATGAGCGTGGCCCGCGCGGTTGCCAGGTCTTCCAGGCGGGCCAGGGTGGGCACGGGCACGTTGTCTTCGCCCTGACCGCAGGCGCTCAGGAACAGGGCGGTCAGCACTACCAGCCAACCGATTCCACGGCACCAATGCACTTGGCGGAAAGTCGTCCACGCGGTCACGCTGCGCCTCCTGCTGCTGAGCACGACGATGGGCGTCTCGCACACGCGATCCACGCGAAACATTGTAGTGCAGGGGCGGCAATTTCAACAAGCGAACCGGCGACCGTCCGGTACACAGGCAGAACGAACTCGCGCTGCTCAGCGGACGCGGCGCACCCACTGATCTTTGAGTTCGATCCGGGTCACGTCGGGCGCTTCCAGGAAGGCCAGCACCAGGCGAGAGAAAGCAGCGCTGTCTTCCAGCATGGGGAAGTGTCGCGTGCCGGAAAGGGAGATCACGCCGAAAGTGCTACGCCCGTTGGTCAGAGATTTGAGCATGGCATCGGCAGGCACGGGCGCGAACGTGTCTTTCTCGCCATAAACCAGCACGGCGGGCATGGACAGCGTCTGCAGGTCGCGCAGTGTGTCTACCTCCGCGAAGGCATCCAGGCTGGCGGCAAAGGCGGCGGGATCGGCCTTCTCTACCTCGATGCGCAGCTTGTCCTGATCGGCTCCGGCCTCGACGTGCTGCCTGAGCAACTCGAACCGGTCGAAGCTGGACAGATGCTGTTTGAGCGGATTGGGGCGCGTTGCATTGGTCGCGCTCTCTGGACGGGCTGTCTCCGCTTCGCCGCCCGTGGCCGAGGACACGTTCAGCAGTGGTCTGCCGGTTGCGGCTGCCAGGCGCGCCTCACCGATGGCACGCGCCTTCTGTTCCAGGGCGACTTCCGGCGCGGCGGCGACTGATGCGCTGGACGCGGTTGCGGCAGGCGGGTCGGCGGACGGGCTGGAGGGGGCAGCAGCATCCGGCGCTGTCGGGGCGGACGCGGTAGCGCTCCCTTGCTCGCCCGCCGCTGACGCGGGGCCGGCGGAGCTGTCCGCTGCGACACTTGCCTGAGCTTCCGGCTCAGGCCTGGTGCTCGCTTCCGCAGCGGCTGGGGATGGGGAAGTCGCCGGGGCGCTTTCCTTGGGCATATCAAAGAGCGGCGGGCTGACGGCCAGCAGGCGCGGGACGCGATCCGGATGGGTGACGGCAAAGCGGGCGATCACTGCTGCGCCCAGATCGTGCCCCACCAACGCCGCCTTGGTGATGCCCAGCCGATCCATGAATTCTTCGAGTAGCTGCACCTGCATGGCGAAGGAGTAGCGCGCCTTGTTGCGCCCGGAATCGCCAAAGCCCCACAGGTCAATGGCGTAGACGCGGTACTTCATGCTGAGGTGTCCCATGGCTGGCACCCAGTACCGCCACGACCCCAGCCAGCCATGCACCAGGATCACCGGGCGGCCACGCCCCAGCACTTCGTAGTGAATCAGATCGTTCTCAATCGTGATCGCGCTCATGCTCTGCCTCGGCAGGGGCAGCCTTTTCTGCGGGCGTTGCTGGGCTGGCGAAGCGGGCCAGAATTTCGTTGACCCGTGCGTTCAGTTGATCCGGCGCAAAGGGCTTGAGGATGTAGTCGTAGGCTCCCGCTTCCATGCCAGACTCCATCTCGCTCTGCTGCCCTTTGGCGGACAGGAAGACGACCGGCGTATGCTGCAGGCCATCCATGGCCTTGATGGCGCGACACGCTTCGTAGCCGGTCATGCGCGGCATGCGCACGTCGAGCAAGATCAGGTCGGGCTTCTCTTTGGGGGCCAGTTGTACGGCTTCTTCACCATTGCGGGCGGTGATCACTTCGTGTCCCCCAAAGCGCAGGGTGAACTCGATCAGGTCGCGGATATCCCGCTCATCTTCGGCAACCAGTATGCGAGCCATTGGCTATCTCATCACTCCCCTTCAGCGCGCGCGGTAGCGTCCATGGTCTCCATCTCCGACGCACGCACTGGCAACCGCACGTAGAACGTCGTCCCTTTGCCCACCTCGCTATCGAACCAGACCTCGCCGCGGTGGAACTGCACCAGTTCGCGCACAATGGCCAGCCCCAGGCCCGTGCCCGGCGTGTCCATCACCAGTTCGTTGTACTCGTCGCCCCGGAAGAAGCGCTCGAACACGCGCGGGGCGATCTCCGGCGGAATGCCGATCCCTGTATCGGATACGGCGAAGACGACCTGCCCGGTAGCCGGGTCGCGCTCTGCGGACAGGGTGATCGTCCCGCCTTCGGGCGTGTAATTGAAGGCGTTGTCCGCCAGGTTGGTCAGAATTTGCGCTACCTTGTCGTAGTCGCCCCAAACGGTCAGCGTGGGATCGTCGGGCGGACGGGCGATCACTTCCATGACTCGGCCTTCGTCTTCGGAGCGACCGCGCAGATGGGCCGCTACCTGATTGATCACGCCAGCCACATCTACCGGCCCGAAGCGCAGTTCGACGCGGCCCTGGTCAATGCGGGAGATGTCGAGCAGGTCGTTGACGAGGATGCTGAGGCGGTCGGCGTTGTTCTTGATCGTCTCCAGGAAGCTGCGCTGCTGTGGCTGCACTTCCCCCGCTGCCCCCAGCAGCAACAGGTCGGCGTACCCTTTGATCGAGGTCATGGGCGTGCGCAGCTCGTGCGAGACAGTCGCCACGAACTCGCTCTTCAGCCGGTCCACTTCCACTTCGCGGGTGATATCGCGGAAGACGGAGACCGTGCCCAGGAACTGCTCGTCCAGGTACACCGGCGAGACGCGCACGCTGATCACCCGCTTGCCTTCCAGTTCCAGCCGCTCTTCCAGGAATTCGCCCGGTTCATAGCTGGCAGGATCGCGCATCCAGCGCTGCACGGCGCTGGTCAGGCGGGCGCGGCCTGGCCCGTACAGACCGGCTATGTCCGCCATGGTGCGGCCCAGGACGCTTTCCACCGGCAGGCCCAGGATGCGCGACGCCGTCTGGTTGAAGACGATGATCTCGCCGAATTCGTTGGCGACGAGCACGCCGTCGGCCACCGAGTCCAGGATGGCGGCGCTCTTGGTCGCCTCGATCTGCTCCTGGCGCAGCAGCGCACCCAGCCGCTCGGCCTGATCGCGGATGAGGCTGTAGAGTTCGGCGTTGTTCATAGCGTTGGCGACCTGATGCGCCGCCGCCGTCACCAGGCGCAGGTGATCTTCGGTGAAAGCGCCGGGACGGTCGCTGTAGAGCATGGCCACGCCCAGGATGTCCTCGCTGGTTTCGATGAGCACCGCCATAGCCGAGCGCGGGATATCGTCTGCTGCGCTCATGCGCAACCAGCGCGGGTCTTGCTGCACATCCTCCACCACCACCGAGCGGTGATTGCGCACCGCCCAGCCAGCCAGCCCTTCGTCGAGGGTCAGGGTGGGCTGCTCTACGCCGTTGCCAGGCAGTGCCCCTTCTGGCCAGCCGTAGTGAGCACGGAAGACTAGGCTTTCCGCCTCGCGGTCGAGCTGCAGGATCGCGCCGTGCGTCGCACCGACTGCGTGGGCCACCAGTTCGAGTGCCCGGCTGAGCAGCCGATCCATGTCCAGGCTGGAAGCCAGTTCGGTGCTGATGCCATACAGCGTGGCGATGTGCTGGCGTTCCTGTTCCAGTTCGGCGGTGCGCTCGCGCACGCGCTGTTCGAGTTCCTCGGCCAGCTCCAGCGTTTGCTGGAACAGACGCATACTCTGAATGGCGACGCCAAGCTGAGCGCCAACGGTGGTGAGGATGCGCTGATCGCCAGACGAGAACGCCAGCGGGTTGCGATCGTTGCGCACGGCCAGCACGCCGATCACTTCGTCGGCGGCGAAGAGCGGCACGCCCAGGAAGCACCGCGCTTCCGGCATCATCGTCTCTATCTGCAGGTTGTGGCGCAGGTCATACAGGTCCTGCCCGGCCAATAGCAGAGGCGCGCGTCGCTCGATGACGACGGAGAACTCGTCGCGGCCCAGGGGACGCGGCGGCTCGTTGAGTGGCTCTTCGTCCAGCACATTAGTGGCCAGGGGGAAGCTGATCTGTTGACTGAGCGGATCATAGAGCGCCACATAGAGCGCGTCAGCGTCGGTGAGGCTGGGCAGCAACGTGTCAATCACCAGCAATAGTTCTTCCAGCGTGTTGGCCGCCGACAGGCCGTTGGAAATATCATTGATGACGTAGAGTTCCTCGACGGTGCGGCGCGTCTCGGTCTGCAGGCGGGCGTTTTCGATGGAAATGGCAGCCTGACTGCCGAGCGCCTGGGCCAGCCGCAACATCCCCGGCAGGAACCTGCGTTCCGGATCGAGCAATTCCACCTCAACCAGGCCAATCGCCACATCGTTGACCACCAGCGGGATGAGGACGCGCGAAGCTGCCGCATGCCGCAGCATGAGATCGCGTTCGCCGGGGGGCAGGTCGGGATCGTCGGCGCGCACCACGATCAGGGTGCGTTCGCGCAGCGCTTTGCTGCGCAGAGGGTAGGGGGCCAGACTGTACACGTCGCCCACCTGCTCCGAGGGCACACCCGCCGACCGCGCGCTGACCTCGCCGCGTACCACCAGCGTATCGTTGACATCGTCCCACAGGAAGACCGTGCAGGCGTCGGCGCTGAGCGCGGCCACCATCTGCACCGTCACTCGCCGCGCCACTTCGTTCAGGTCCAGGGTGACGGCGGTCGCCTGAGCCGACTCGAAGAGCGTCTCCAGTTCGCGTGTGCGTTGCGCTGTCTGTTCGAACAGAGCCGCATTCTGCACGGCGATCGCCGCCTGACTGCCGATCGTCTGCGCCAGCTCGATCTGCTCGTCGGTGAAGATACGTTCTGGAGCCAGTGCGTTCAGGCACAGCACACCGATGGCCTGTCCCCCCGCCACCAGCGGCACCAGCAATGAGCGGTAGACATCTTCGCGACGCAACCAGGTGCGCAGGGCTTCGTAAAGCGGGTCGCCAGGCACCCGTTCAATCACGATCGGCACCAGTTCATCCTGGATCAGATGGAGCGCGGCGTTGTCGGTCACTGCCAGCATCAGTTCCGGCGGAGCGTCGCCGCGGGGGTATTCGACCACGACGTGGGCTGTGTTGCGCTCCGGATCAATTTGCAGGGCTGCGCCGTCGGTGATGCCCAGGGAAATGGCTGCCTCGCGCAGGGCGATCTCGAAGATGTTCTCCAGGTCCAGCGTCTGCGCCAGCGCCAGCGCCACGCGGTTGAGCAGCGCCATGCGTTGCGCCTGCGCGTCGAGGGCAGCGGCGCGCTCCTGGGCGCGCGCGAAGAGTTGCACGTTCTCCAGCGACACGGCAGACAGGTTGGCCAGGCGCTGGATCAGTTCGTGGTTCTCTTCAAAGCCGAAGGCATTCTCCAGTTCCGTGCCCAGGCGCAGCACACCGATCGCCTGCACGCCGGAGATCATCGGCACCAACAACGTGCTGCGCTCGCCCGCATCGTACCAGGCCCGCAGGTCGCTGAATTGCTCGCGCGCGTCGGCCTGACGTTCCAGGCGGAAGAAGCGCGCTGTAGCGGCGCGGAAGACTTCCCAGGTGGCGGTGCCGCCGATTTCCAGGGGCACATCGCGCACCACTTCCGGCACGGTGATACCCGTGACTTCGGCCTGATACACGTCGAAGTGACCGGCTATGTCGTCGTAGAGCGCTACGCTCATGCGGGTGAAGGGCACCAGCCGTTGCAGGCCGCGCGCGATGGCCGCCACGATCTGCTCTGGCCGGATGGAAGCCGACACCGCCTCCATGACCTCGTTGAGGCGCTGTTCCTGCTCGGCGGCGCGCAGCGTTTCCTGGTAGAGCCGACCAGTCTCGATAGCCGCGGCAGCGTGTGCGGCGAACAGCTCAAAGGGTTGCAGGGACGCTTCGGTGGGGGCACGCCCGTCGAGCGGATCGCGCATGGTGATGATGCCGATGATACGCTGCTGATCCTGCCCGATCAACGGCAGATAGACCACATCGCGCGGGTGCCAGACTCCTTCGGGCACGCTGGGCGGCGTGATCACCTGTCCTTTCAGCACGTTTTCGCGTACCCAGGGATGGTCGTAGCGCAGGTAATAGCCCGCGCCCACGCGCAATTCGTGAAAGGCCAGGTCGTTGAGCCAGCGCCGCCACACCGTGCCAGGGATGATCTCCTCCTGCAGCAACACGTTCTCGTCGGACGCATAGCCGGCCTGGATCAGGGCGGTCGGCTCCAGCCGTTCGTCGCGCAGGGTGATGACCACATGATTCCAGCCCGCTTCGCGGATGCCGTCGGCCACCACCTGCAGGCGCGAGGGGATGTCTTTGGCAGCCTGGATGCGCGTCGCCACGCGGTGCAGTTGCGCCAGGCGGTCGCGCTCGCGGCGGGTGGCCTCTGCTTCCTGCTGAATGCGCTCGATCAGGCGGTAGTTCTCGATGCTGAAGGCGGCCTGACTGGCGAAAATCTCCAGCGCTTCCACAATGGCGAAGGTGGGGCGGCGACCCGACTGAGGCTCGTCTACGCTGATCAGCCCCAGCAAGCGCCCGCCGGAGCCAGTGAGCGGTACCAGCAGCAGGTCATCAGGATGCCAGGCGCGCGGGCCGCTGCCCATGCGTTCTTGCAGCACAGCGTAGGTTGGCAGCCCAGCGGTCAGGTCTTCGCTGCCTTCGGCGGGCAGGAAGTAGCTGTTGCTGATGCGGAAGCTATCCTGCATCAGGCTATATGCCTGTTCGAGCGGGGGCGCGGTCTGGCGCAGTTCCTCGAACACCGAGAGCGGCAGACCTGCCTGAGCGGTGCGGCGCAGCACTCCGGCTTCCTCGTCTACCACGCTGATGAGCACGACGTTGAAGCCGACCGTCTCCTGGATACTGTGCGCAACCTCTTCCAGCAATTCCTGCAGACTGGCCCCCTGGCGGAACATCTCGCCCAGGCGAAAGATACGTCCCATACGCTCGGCGCGTACACGCAAGGCGCGGTTGGCCTCGATCTGCTCCTGGTAGCGCCGCGCATTGGTGATGGCGACCGTCGCCTGATCGGTCAGCGCCTGGGCGAACTCGACCATGCGCTGGTCGAAGGCGGCGGGTTGCGTGCTGTAAAGGTGCAATGCGCCGATGATCTGATCGCCGAGGGAGATCGGCACGATCAGCGAGGAGCGCGCGCTGGCCGGACGCGGCTCGTAGTCGCTGTGCTGGTAGTCGTCTATGAGCAGGCGTTGGCCACTGAGGATGGCCGTGCGTTCGGCAGGCGTCAGTTCGTTGAGGGTGCGTTCTTCGCCGAAGCGTTGCTCGATTAGCGGCCTGTCCTCGGCTTCCCACTCACTCCGCTCGGCCAGCAGGACGATGCTCACGCCCGTCGCGCCGGTGGAGCGCAGCGCTTCCTGGCGGATCACTTCCAGCACGCGGTCGAGTTCCAGCGTGCGGCTCAGTTCGTGAGTGACACGGCCCAGGGCGCTCAGTTCCTGAACCCGCAGGTGCAGGTCCTGGCCACCGGTGGCCTGCAGTCGCAGGCGATCGATCAGCGCGGCGACCTGTGTGGCAATGGCCGCCAGCAGGTCGGCGTCTTCTTCATCGTAGGGCACGCCGTCGGAACGGTTGGCGACGATCAGCTCGCCGATGGCGCGATCTTGCACCAGCAACGGCACCTGCACCCACGCGCGCAGCCCGTGACGCTCGATCAGCGGGCGATAGGGGGGCAACACGCGCGCATCGGCAGCCAGATTGTTGCTGAGCAGGGGGCGACGCGATATCAGCACGCTCTGCTCAAAGTCGGGCGTGTAGGCGTCTATGCGATACGGCTCATCGAGAGCCACGCCCCAGACGTGACGCGGATCGAGCACCAGCGCGCCGCTGCGTTCGTCCACCAGCGCCGTCAGCACTGCCTCCGAACGCAGGATATTCGCCACGGCCACCAGCACGTCTTCCAGCGTTTCCAGGCTGGGCGTGCCGCGCGTGGCGATTTCGGCCACCGCCCGCAGCCCTTCGGCGTGATGCGTGCGGCGCTGCATTTCGCCGACCAGCCGCGCGTTGTCAATGAGCATGGCCGCCTGCCCGGCGAAGATAGAGAGCAACTGCGCTTCGTCGTCGCTGAAGTCGCGCCCATCGCGCCGGTTGGCTACCTGAATGATGCCCAGCCGCCGCCCGCCGACGATCAGCGGGGCGATCATCGTCTGCTGCATCCCCACTTCAACGGCCAGCGCGCCCAGGGCGGTCTCCAGCGCCGCCAGGTCACGGCGCAAGTCGTTGCATACCCAGGTGTCGCGCGTCTGCCACAGTTGCGCGACGGGGCTGCCCGGCGGCGAGGGAATCTGGTAGAAGCGCACGCGCTCCTCGTCGTCCATGCCGTAGAAGGGGCGCTGACTGACCAGCATCTGTTCGGCAGGGTCGTAGAGGAGAATGCCGCACATCTCCGCGTCGAAGAGCGCGGCAATGCGCGCTGTGATCTGCCCGTAGAGTTCGGCGGGGCTGCGCACTGCGCCCATCGCCCCCGCGATCTGTTGCAGGCCACCCAGGGCACGCGCCCGCCGACGAGCCTGCTCGTGCAGCCGCATGTTATCCAGGATCACCGCGGCCTGCCCGGCAAAGACGGTCAGCCGCCGCAGATCGGCTTCGTCGAAACGTCCCTTCTGCTGCTCGTTGGCGACCAGCAACATGCCCACCCGCCGTCCGCCGGCCAGCAGCGGAACCAGTGCCAGGCTGTGCATGACGATGGCCGTCATCAGTTCGCCCAGGCCGAGCGCGCGCAGCAGGGCGTCGTCGGGGGCATTGGTGAACCAGGGGGTTTCGGCCTGCCACACTCCGGCCAGATCGGGATGGGCCGTGGGGGAAACGCGGTGCCCGGCGATCAACACGTCTGGCGCGCCATAGAAGGGCGGCTGCGCGTGCAGGATACCCTCTGTTTCGTCGTAGAGCAGCACACCGCACACGTCAGCCCGCAGCAACCCCGCAATGCGGCTGGTGATCTGTCCGGCGAGGGCGCGGATGTCGTCCAGGCGACCCGCTACTTCGGCCAGTTGTTGCACGCCGCCCAGCGTGCGCAGACGTTCCGCCTGTTCGCTGGCGAAGCGGGCCATCTGCAGGGCCGCGGAGACCTGCCCGGCGACCGCCTGCAGCAGCGCCAGATCGCGCCGGTCGAAGGCGCGCGGCTGACGGTGCCCCAGTTCCAGCGTCCCCACGCACCGTTCGCCCGCCAGCAACGGCACACCCA
>DDBP01000409.1:0-15366 GCA_002332795.1 Anaerolineales bacterium UBA2029
TGAGGTAAACCAAGCGAGCCAGCCTTTACACTTGCTCTAGCCCCGTCCGCCCTTGAAACCTGCACACGGATGATGGAATGGCTCGCTTAAGTGTCTGAGAAGTGAATCAGCCAGCGGCTGTTTCGCGACGCACGCCCGCCATCATCAGGCCGAGCGTCTCGACCTCGGCCTGGGCGCGATCCACCACGCCCACGATCTCGCCCTCGTAGATGACAGCGATGCGGTCGGCCAGGGCCAGGATTTCGTCCAGGTCTTCGGAGATGAGCAGGGTAGCCGTGCCCTTGGCGCGCTGTTCGAGCAGGCGCTGATGGATGTACTCCGTCGCGCCGATGTCCACGCCCCGTGTGGGCTGCGCGGCGATGAGCACGGACGGCTCGCGGGCCAGTTCGCGGGCCAGCACCAGCTTCTGAATGTTGCCGCCGGAGAGGCTCTTGATCGGCGTTTCCTGGTTGGGCGTGCGGATGTTGAAGTTGCGGATCAACTCGGCGCAACGCTGCGCAATGGCGCGCGGGTTGAGGAAGATATGGTAGGAGTAGGGCCGTTGTGCGTGTTCCTGCAACATCAGGTTTTCGGCCACGGAGAAATCGCGAATCACGCCGTCGAGCATGCGCTCTTCGGGGATGTAGGACATGCCCAGTTTGTTGAGTTCGGCGGGCGACTTGCCGGTGATGTCCTGTCCGTCGAGCAAGACCGATCCGGCGGTCGCCGGGCGCAGCCCGAAGATCACTTCGGCCAGCTCGCGCTGACCATTGCCAGAGACTCCCGCCAGCCCCAGGATTTCGCCCGCGCGCACTTCCAGGTCAATGCCGCGCAGCGCTTCGGTGCCGCGGTCGCTGTTGGCCCGCAGCCCGCTGATCTTCAGCCGCACCGGCCCCGCTTGGGCGGGAGGCACGTCGTAGGTGAGCAGCACTTCGCGACCCACCATCATCCGCGCCAGTTCCGCTTTGGTGGCCTGAGCGGTGGGCACGGAGCCGACCACGCGGCCATCGCGCAGCACGGTGATGCGGTGACTGATCGCCAGCACTTCGTGCAGCTTGTGCGAGATGAAGATCAGCGCGTGCCCGTCCTCGACCATCTGCCGCAGGGTGGCGAAGAGATCGTCCACTTCCTGCGGCGTGAGCACCGCCGTCGGCTCGTCCAGGATGAGCAACGCCGCGCCCCGATAGAGCGCCTTGAGAATCTCGACGCGCTGCCGCTCGCCCACAGCCAGTTGCCACACCGGGCGCGATGGGTCTACCTGCAGACCGTAAGTCCTGGCCAGTTGCTCGATGCGCGCGCTCACCACGTCCAGGTCGAGCAGCGGCTCGCGCGACGACTTGAGGCCCAGCGCCACGTTCTCGGCCACCGTCAGCGACGGCACCAACATGAAGTGCTGATGAATCATGCCGATGCCCAGGGCGATGGCATCCGAAGGTGACTTGATCGTCACTTTGCGCCCGTTGAGGAAGATTTCGCCTTCGTTGGGCTGATACAGGCCGTAGAGAATCTTCATCAGCGTGCTCTTGCCCGCGCCGTTTTCGCCCAGCAGGGCGTGAACTTCGCCCGCGCGCACGTCGAAATCTACGTGGTCAACGGCCAGCACGCCGGGGAAGCGCTTGACCATGCCGCGCATTTCCAGATGATCAATGCGCTCGTGGCCGGTAGGTAACAACCTGCGCTGGTCAGAGGAAGTGGACATGGCAACCGTTCCGCAAGAACCGACCCTGATGAACCATCACCAGCGATAGTGGACGCCGCCCCCGCAGGAGCGGCGTCCTTTGACGCAACACAGACAGAATTAGCCGGCCTTTTCCTCGGTCTCCACGACGGTCAGCACACCCTCTTCGTCAATCTCGAAGCTGATCTTGCCGTCAATGATGGCCTGCATCACTTCTTCACCGGCGGCTTTCACGTCCTCGTCGAGTTCGAAGTCCTCATTGAACTCGATGCGCAGACCGCCATTCTCCAGGGTCAGCGAGTAGGCTTCGCCCTCGATCTCGCCAGCGAGCACGTCTTCGATGATCGGGTTGAGCGCCACCGTCCAGTCATAGACCTGGCTGGAGACGACGATCTCCGGGGCCAGCGAAGTCTGGTTGGCCTGCGTGCCGAACCACAGCGCGCCCGCTTCCTTGGCCTTGTTGACCGCGCCGGGCACCATCTGCGCTGTGCCAGTCAGGATATCGGCGTTCTCAGCGAGCATGGCATCCGCCGCGGCTGCCGCCAGCGCCAGGTCGCTGAAGGACTGAATGTAGTTGACCAGCACCTCGATCTCCGGGTCCTGCCACAGCACGCCCGCCTTGAAGCCGTCCACGTAGAGCTTGGCGTCGCCCGTCTCGATGGGGCCGATGATGCCAATGACCTTGCTCTTGGTGAGCATGGCCGCCATCACGCCCTGCACGAACGCGCCCTGTTCCGAGCGGGCTTCATAGGCATAGACGTTGGTGATACCCTGATCGCGGAAGGTGTCTACCGTCGTGCCCCAGGCGAAGGCCGTGTCCGGGAAGTCCGGGGCGATGTCGGCCAGCGACGAGCCATACTGCGAACCATGCGCGATGACCAGGTCATAGCCCTGGCTGGCATAGTCGCGCAGAGCGGTCGCCGCGTCTTCCACGACGAACATGTTCTCCGAATAGACGAACTCGAAGGCGTCTTCGCCGCGCTCTTCCTGGATGGCGAGCAGCGCATCCACGATGCTCTGGCTGAAGGCCAGATCGTTCTTGGTGCTGGGCATCACCACGGCCACGCGAATCTTTTCCTGGGCGCGCGCCGCGGTGAAGGACGGCGCTGCCACAGCAACCACGAGCAAGACGACGATGAGTAACGACAGCTTCTTCATGGGGTTCCTCCTGACCACTCTAAAGCGGACCTCTGACGCTATCCCAACCCTGCCAGGCCAGGCCCGGCAGGGTCAGGTCGAACACCACCGACGGTTACTCGCCGCGCTCGAAAGGCTTGGTGAGCGCCGCGGGCTGATCAATGCGCTGCGAGGCGAAAATCAACGCGATGATCGTCAACAGATAGGGGGCCATGGCCGCGTATTCGTCTGGCACGTCAATGCCCTTGGTGCGCACCTGCAGTTGCAGCGCGTTGACCAGGCTGAACAGCAGCGCGCCGAACATCACCCCCCGCGCCCGCCAACTGCCGAAATAGACCAGCGCCACGGCGATGAAGCCCTGTCCGGCGGTCATGTTCTGCTGAAAGACGTTGACCAGGCTGATCGAGAGCGACGCCCCGGCCAGCGAGGCCAGCACACCGCCCAGCGTCACGGTGAAATAGCGCACGCGCGCCACGCTGATGCCCATTGCGTCCGCGGCTTCGGGGTTCTGCCCCACCGCGCGAATCTTCAGGCCAAGCGTGGTCTTGTTGAGCACAAACCAGGTCACCGGCACCAGCGCAAAAGCGAAATAGACCAGCAGATTCTGCCGGAAGAAGATTTCGCCCAGCACCGGCAGGTCGCTCAGGACGGGGATGTGCACCTTCGGGAAGCCGTTGACGGTGACCACGTTGCCGCCGAACACCTTCTGGAACAGCAGGTCGCTCATGCCCAGCCCGAACAGGTAGATGCCGATGCCGCTGATGCCCTGCTCCGCCTGCAAGGTGACGTTGATCACCGCCGTCGCCAGGCCCATGAACAGCCCGACCAGAATCGCCACCAGCACGCCCATCGCCAGCGCTCCGGCGTCGTAACTGGTCGCGCCCGCCGGCGTGAACTCGTGCACGGCCCACAGCGAGGTGAACGCGCCCATCAGCATCACCCCTTCCACGCCCAGGTTGAGCACGCCGCTGCGCTGTCCGAACGTCTCGCCCAGGGCCGCGTAGAGGTAGGGCGTCGCCAGCCGGATGCCCGACGCCAACACGCTTGCCGTGATCAGATCGCCGATCATGGACCCGCTCTCACCTCCGCTGCTTCCGTTACGGTTTCTGCTGCGCTGATCGCCACCCGTCGCCGCGAGCGACGGCGGACGAAAATGTCGCTGCTCACCACGAAGACAATCACCAGCCCGATCAAAGCCGTAATCAGCGCCGAAGGGACCTGCACAGCCCGCTGCAATTTGTTGCCGCCCACCAGCAACGCGCCGAAGAGGATCGAAGCCGGAATGGTGCCCAGAGGATGCAGTCCGCCGAACAGCGCCGCGACGATGCCATTGAAACCGGCGTTGCCGGTGAAGGCGATGGCGCCGCCCTCGGCGTTCATGCGGTGCCGCACGCCCAGCAGTTGAATGCCCCCCGCCAGCCCGGCGAACCCGCCGCTGAGCACCAGCGACAGCACCACATAGCGCCGGACAGGGATACCGGCATAGCGCGAGGCGCGCGGGTTCTTGCCGACAGCGCGGATGCGGTAGCCCACCGTGGTGCGCCAGAGCAGGACATAGACTACCAGAGCCAGCACCAGGGCGATGACAATGCCGTTGTGCAGCAGAGTCGTGCCCCACTGCGCGCTACCTTCGCCGCTCAGCCCCAGCCAGCGATAGATATCGTCCAGCGTCCCGCCGATGCGCGGCAGATCGAATTGCCGCGGCAGACGCTCCGTCTCCGGGATGGGCGCAGCGGCCCCTTTCTGACGGGGGTCAATGAACTCGCTGCGCACCAGGTACATCATGCCGAAGGTCGCGATCTGATTGAGCATGATTGTGCTCAGAATTTCGTTGACGTTGAAATACGCCTTGAGCACGCCCGCGATGCCCCCCCAGATGGCTCCGGCGGCAAAGCTGGCGACCAGGCAGGTGATGATGACCGTGGTAGGGTCTGCCTCTTTGTACTTCAGGCCGATGGCCACGGCCACCAGCCCGCCCGCGATCATCTGTCCTTCGCCACCGATGTTGACCACGCCGCCACGAAAGCTGATGCAAATGCCGATCCCTACCAGCAGCAGCGGCGTCGCTTTGACCAGGGTATCGGCTACCGTGTTCTTGGAGCCGAACGCGCCGTCCCACAGCGCGCGGTAGGCGGTGAGGGGGTCGGCGTCCATCAGCGCGATCATCACGCCGCCGAGCAGGAGGGCCAGCACCACAGCGATCAAAGGCATCAGGGCATCAATGGCGCGGTCGAGACGAGGGCTATGGAACAAATTCAGGGGCATAACGTCCTCGACGTGTACGATAGTAAAAGGGCCAAAAGAGGCTCATTATTTGAGTGCATGGTGGCCTGCCTGGAATATAGACTCCCGCATGCCAGCTATTGCCGATCACTGTAGCATATTCTGCAGGTGCGGGCAAAAACAATCCGCACAAACTGCCTTGTCCATCCCATACAAATTAAGAGAGCGCATAGCCTGCGATCGGCCTGTTCGCCGCATCCGATGGGGTGGTGCTGCGGACTGACTTCCGAAGTCGGCGGCACGCCGGCTGCACCCCGCTGACCGCGTCGGTTGTCAGGCCAGCGACTCGCGCTATGCTTGAAGTGCCCGGCTTTCGGTGACCTGCGATCAGGCGAAGCGCGAGACGGCCTCGCCTGCGCCGGCGGTCGCTTGCCGAAAGCGAAAGCCGTCACGTTGATCTATCTCGCTGGAGAACAAAGGCCATGACTGATCGTCCTGTTTCCTCATCCCCCCGCCTGTCCGACACGATGACCCGCCGCGATCTGCCGCCGCAGGTGCAGTTGGTCTGGCACGGCCTGAACGACGAACTGAACGTGCAACACTTCCTGGCCTCCGACATCGTCTGGGGCGAGTGTGACATTCACTGGGACCCGCACCGCGACCGGCTGGTGCTCCATCACGACGCGATCACCGACACCGACACGGCTGCTCTGCTGACCCTCGACAATCTGCTGGCGCGTATGCGCGAGCACGGCAAAGCCGCCAAACTCGATCTCAAAGGCGGGGACGAGCTGATCGAGCGGACGCTGGCCCTGGTAGCTCACTATGGCTTTGGGGACGATCAGCTCTGGTTCAATGCCTATCTGCATCGCCTGTCTGCCAGCGGGTTTCGGCGGCTGGCGGAGGCGCATCCGGCGGCGATCCTGCAAGCGCCGGTAGATTTCCTGGGCGCACTGGCCTTCAACCTGCCCGATCATCTCAAGGCCATTCTGGATACGCTGCGCTCCTGGGGCATGAACCGCTTCTCCGTCAACTTCCTGAGCGAGTACCGCCCGGCCTTCTATGACCTGCTGCAACGCTGGGGCTTCGAGGTCAACCTGTACGGCGTGATCGATCTGGAAACCTTCCTGCAGGCTGTGCTACTCCTGCCGCGCTCGGTCACAGCGGACTTCAACTTCCCACAGTGGGGCTACTATGGGCGCGGCTCCGGCGAGGGCGGGCGCTACTATACCTACGACGATCAGGGCAGTGCCCCCTCAGCCTGACGGGCGCGCTGCGCCGCGCTCTGCGCTTATTCGGCTGCCGACTGTCACGGTCGGCTGCTGCTTTTCTTGTCCAGGAACGAATTATGTGATGATCCTCACTTATCTTGCAGCCAATTTGTCACTAAGATAAAGTTGTCAAACCTTTCAACGTTTGCGGGAATTTAGAGTTGTTTGTAGGGGGAAGAGATGACGTTACGGAGACACTCCTTACTGTCAAAGAACGTGGCCCGCGCACTGCGTCAACGCCTCCGACGCGAGTACCAGAAGGGCGGGCGTCTGCCTTCCGAACTGGAGATCGCGCAGGAATACGGGGTCAGCCGGGGTACCATTCGCGATGCCCTGGCCATCCTGGAGCGCGAAGGGGCGATCTTCCGCCGCCAGGGGTCTGGCACCTACGTCAATCAGTACGCTCTCAACATTCAGGCCAGCATCGAGAGCGCCTATGAATTCTCCGACCTGATCCGGCAGGCTGGCTATCACGCCGAGATCCGTCCGCTGACCGTCGAGCGCCAACCGCTGCCCGCTGACATCGCCGCGCGGCTCGAACGCCCCCCCGCCTCCGACGCCCTGTTCGTGCGCAAGCTCTTCCTGGCCGATGGCAACCCGGCGATCTACTGCCTGGACATTCTTCCCACCGACCTGGTGCGCGAGCCGTATCAGCCCGAAGAACTGCACGCGCCGATCTTCGATTTCATGCGTCAGCGCTGCTATCAGACGGTGACCCTGGTGCTGGCCGACATCATCCCGCGGGTGATGGATGGCGAGCTGGCAGAACTGCTGGAAAGCCCGGTGGGGCAGGCTTTGTTGCAATTTGACGAGGTCAGTTTCAACACCTTGAACAAACCGGTTTTGTTCTCGCGCGTGTACTATCGAGACGGGTATGTGCGCTTTTCTGTGCTGCGCAAAAAGATGTGAGCGACCGCGCCAGCGCAGCAAGAGGGGCCGCCCCATGCTCTGATCGGCACCAAGAAGGACTGCTCCATGATCTCCGTAGCCGAACGCAAGGACCTGATTGCCGCAGCCCAGGGGCATCAACCGCTCGACCTGCTCATCCGTCAGGTGCGGTTGGTGAACGTCTACACCGGACGCATCGAGCCGGCGGCGCTGGGCATCCGCCATGGCCGCATCGTCTCGCTCGACGCCGACGGCTTCGAGGCACGGCAGGTATTCGATGCCGACGGGCAGTATGCCCTGCCCGGCTTCATTGACACGCACATTCACGTTGATTCCACCCTGCTCATCCCCGAAAACCTGGCGCAGTTGATCGTGCCGCGCGGCACGACGGCGCTCTTCGCCGACCCGATGGAGATCGCCAACGTCGCTGGGCTGGCGGGCATGGAAGTGTTGCTGGCGAGCATGGCCCGCCTGCCCTATCACATCCTGATCGAGGTATCGTCGCGCGTGCCGACTGCGCCGGGCCTGGAGACGGCAGGCGGTGAACTGGATTTGCAGGCCGTGCGGCAGGTGCTCGACTGGGAGGAGTGCATCAGCCTGGGCGAACTCGACCCGTCGAAGGTACTGGGGCTGCGCGACGAGTACCTGGCGAAAGTCGAAGCGGCGCACGCCCACAACAAGATCGCCAACGGGCATGCCGCGGGCCTGAACGGGCACGCGCTGGCAGGGTATGCCTGCGGCGGCCTGACCGACGATCACGAAGCAGTGGACTATGCCGAGGCGCTGGCGCGTCTGCGCCTGGGGCTGGCGGTGCTGGTGCGCGATGGCAGTACCGAGCGCAATCTGGAGCCGATTCTGACGGGCGTGCTGCGCGAAGGGCTGGACACCCGGCACCTCATGTTCTGCACAGACGACAAACACCCCGATGACATCCGCGACGAAGGACACATTGACTACCTGGTCAACCGGGCCATCGCCCTGGGCGTGCCGCCAGTGCAGGCGATCCAGATGGCGAGCCTCAATGCCGCGGTGCACTTCCGCGTTGACCATCTCCTGGGCAGCCTGTCACCAGGGCGCTGGGCAGACGTCATCCTGGCCCCCGCCCTGGACGAAATCCGGCCCAGTCACGTCTTCTTCAAGGGGCAACTGGTGGCGCAGGATGGCGAGTTGATCGCCCCGCCTGCCCCCGCCGCCTATCCCGACTGGATTCGCCAGACGGTGACCGTGCAGCGCGGCACCGCCGCAGCCGACTTTCGGCTGGAGGCACCGGGGCCAGCGGCGCGCGTGCGGGTGATCGAACTGTATCCCGATCAGATCATCAATCAGGCGGGGCAGGCCACGTTACCCGTCGTGGGGGGCAACGTGATCGCCGACCCGGCGCAGGACGTGCTGAAACTGGCCGTCGTGGAACGCTACGGCAAGAACGGCAACATTGGCCTGACCTTCGTGCGCGGCTTCGGGTTGCGCCGGGGAGCACTGGCATCGTCGGTGGCGCACGACCATCACAACATCATCGTCGCGGGCGTAGACGAGGCCGACATGGCCGCCTGCGTGCGCGCCATCGCCGACATGCAGGGCGGGCTGGCCATCGCCGCGGGCGGGCAGGTGCTGGGGCGACTGCCGCTGCCCATCGCTGGCTTGCTCAGCGAAGCGCCCGTCGAAGAGGTGATCGGCAGCCTGGAGCGGCTCACCGCCATCGCGCATGAACTGGGCTGTACCCTGCCCGCGCCGTTCATGACCATCTCGTTCATCTCACTACCGACCGTCCCAGAACTTGGGCTGACCGATCGAGGGTTGATCAGCGTGCGCGATCACGCGCTGATCAGCACCTTCGTTGAACAGGCGGCACGATGACACAGGAGGGAGGAGACACGGGCGAGGATCAGGCAGAAACAGCATGCCAGGGAGGTTCCGTTTCGCTGGCCGTCCGCTGGGGCGGGCGTGGCCAGGAGCGCGCCGTCCGTTTTTTCAGGAGATTTTGTACCCAAGAGGAGTGAACGATGAACATCCGCAAACTGCTCACCGCTCTCGTCGTGCTGACCGTGCTGGCCGCTGCGCTGCCCGTGGCTGCTCAGCAAGAAGTGCCCAAGGTGAAGGTGGCGCTGATCCTGCCCGGTCGCGCCGACGACGTATCGTGGAACCAGGCTTCGTTCGAGGGCATGAACGCCGCCGTTGAGGCGCTGGAAGGCGAGATCGAGGTCGAGCTGACTGTCGTCGAGCAGGTCTACGACCCGGTGGACATCGAGCCAGCGCTGCTCGACTATGCGCAGCAGGGCTACGATCTGATCGTCGGGCATGGCTTCCAGTTCCAGGAGCCGATCATCAAGGTGGCCGAGGACTACCCCGATGTCAACTTCGCCATTGGCACGGGTTTCAAGATGGCCCCCAATGTGGGCGTCTATGATGTCAAGCTGGAGCAGGGCGGCTACCTGATGGGCCTGATCGCCGGTTACCTGACCAAGTCGAACATCGTGGGCGTGGTCGGCGGCGTGGACGTGTCGGAGATTCACCGCGGCCATGTGGCCTTCGTCCTGGGCGCACAGGCGATCAACGAGGACGTCAAAGTGCTCAGCAACTTCGTCGGCGACTTCAACGACCTGGCCGGGGCCAAGGAAGCGGCGCTGAGTCAGATCAAGGCGGGCGCTGACGTGCTGTGGCAGAGCGGTGATGGCATTGGCATCGCCGTGCTTGGCGCGTGCGAGGAAGAGGGCATCCTGTGCATGGGCAACGTCGCCAACCAGAACGAGATCGCGCCGGAGAACACGCTCGCCAGCTTTGTCTACGACTGGGGTCCGGTCTACCAGCAGATGATCGAGGAGACGGTCGAGGGCACCTTCGGCAACAAATACTACTGGATCGAACTGGCCAACGAGGGTGTCTCCGTCGTCTACAATGAGGAACTGGCCGAGCAGTACATTGACGAAGACCTGCAGGCCGCGCTCGACGAGGCGGTGAAGGGCTTCGTAGAGGGCACGCTCGACCTGGGCGACCTGGACGCTTACAAGCTGGAGTAAGCTGAGTGCGGGGGGAAGGCGGAGTCTGGGCCTTCCCCCTGCCTGTCACCAGTGAAGGGTGATCGGTTGTCAGTTGTCAGTGGTCAGTAGTCAGTGGTCAGTGGTCAGGGCAAGCAGTCGCCTGCCTGATCGATTCTTCGCCGCCTACTCCTGATGACCGCCAACCGATCACTACCGTTCACTGCCAACCTGTCACGAGGGACTCATGATCACAGTCGAAATGCGCGGCATCACCAAGCGCTTTCCAGGTGTGCTGGCCAACGATCACGTTGACCTGGCGCTGCACGCGGGTGAGGTGCATGGCCTGCTGGGGGAGAACGGCGCGGGCAAGACGACCCTGATGAACATCCTCTTCGGCCTCTATCAGCCGGACGAGGGCGAAATCCGTGTGCGCGGCGAACCGGTGACCATTCGCTCGCCCGCCGACGCCATCGCCCTGGGAATCGGCATGGTGCATCAGCACTTCAAGCTGGTGCCTCCCTTCACGGTCACCGAAAACATCATTCTGGGCCTGGGCGGCTGGGGCTTCATTGACCTGGCCGCCGCGCAGCAGGAAATCGCGCAGGTCGCCGCGCAGTACGGCCTGGACGTTGACCCGACGGCGCGCGTGCAGACGCTCTCCGTGGGAGCGCAGCAGCGCGTCGAGATTCTCAGCAGTCTCTACCGGGGCGCGGAAGTGCTGATCCTGGATGAGCCGACGGCGGTGCTCACCCCGCAGGAGGCCGAAAGCCTGGCCGGCACCCTGCGGCGCATGGCCGAGATGGGCAAGACCATCGTCTTCATCAGTCACAAGCTGGAAGAGGTGCTGCGTGTGACCGACCGCGTCACCGTGTTGCGGGCGGGGCGCGTCGTCTACACCGCCATGACGCGCGACACCAACAAGGCAACGCTGGCCCGCGAGATGATCGGGCACGAACTGACCGCCCTGCACGCCGATCAGCAGACGGAAGTGCTGGCCCTGGCCGGTGACGAAGAGGCCGTGTTGAGCGGCGCGATGGCGAGCAGCGTTGCCAACGACGCCCCCTGCCTGATCGAGGTGCGCGACCTGCACGTGCGCGACGACCGCGACCTGCCCGCCGTGCGCGGCATCAGCTTCGCCGTGCATGGCGGCGAAATCCTGGGCATTGCCGGCGTAGATGGGAATGGGCAGCGCGAACTGGTCGAGGCGATCACCCGCGTGCGCCCCATTCAGTCCGGGCAGGTGTTGATCGCGGGCGAAGACGCCACTCGCTGGAAGGCGCGCGACTTCATCCATCACAACGCCGCCTACATCAGCGACGACCGTCACCGCGACGCGCTGCTGCTGGATTTCGACCTGAGCCGCAACGCCACGCTCAAGGTCTTCGACCGGCAGCCGTTCTCCCGCGCCGGACTGCTGAATTTTCCCGCCATCGTGCGCTTCACCCGCGACCTGATCGCCCGCTTCGACGTGCGCGCGCCCGGCCCGCACATCCCGGCGGGCAAGCTCTCCGGCGGCAACCAGCAAAAGCTGGTCGTGGCCCGCGAGTTCAGTCAGAATCCGCGCGTGATCGTCGCTAACAAGCCCACGCGCGGCCTGGACATCGGCGCAGCGGCCTATGTGCACCAAAAGTTGCTGGAAGAGCGGGCGCGTGGAGTCGCCATCCTGCTGGTGTCATCTGACCTGGACGAAGTCTTGCTGCTCAGCGACCGGGTGCTGGTGATGTTCAACGGACAGTCTATGGGCGTGCTGCGACGCGGCGAGGCCGATCCGCAGACGCTGGGGTTGATGATGGCGGGCACGCCGCTGGCCGAATTGCGCGTGCAGGAGAAAGTGTCATGAGCACCACAGCCGATACAGCGGGCACCGCTGCCGAGCGCGCCCCGCTGCCCTGGCGGACACTATGGGACAACGTGGTGCAGGCCGCCCTGTCCCTGGTGCTGGCGTTGCTGGTGGGCGGCGTGCTGTTGTTGATCAGCGGGCGCGATCCAATCGCTGCCTACCGCAGCCTCTATCACGGCGCATTCGGCACCACCGACCGCTTCACCGAGACGCTGGTCAAGGCCACGCCGTTGCTGTTGGTGGCGGTCTCGGTGTCCATCTGCTTCCGCGCGCAGGTGTGGAACATCGGCGCGGAGGGGCAGATGATCCTGGGGGCGATCTTCTCCACCTGGGTAGGGCTGCACGTCAAGGGCCTGCCCCCTTTGCCACACCTGATCCTGGCCTTCCTGGCGGGGGCGTTGGGGGGAATGCTGTGGAGCCTGATCGCCGGCGTGCTGAAAGCCTACCTGCAGGCCAACGAGGTGATCACCACCTCCATGCTCAACTACATCGCTGTCTACCTGCTGGCCTACCTGGTGCGCGGCCCAATGATGGACCCGCAGGGGTTCAACTTCCCGCAGTCGCCGCTGATCCCTGAGGAGCTGGAACTGCCGCGCCTGATCGCCCGCACGCGCCTGAACGTGGCCTTCCTGGTGGCGCTGGCGTCCGTGTTGCTGGCGCTGATCTTCTGGCGCAGCACCTGGGGCCGCCGCACCGAGATCGTGGGAGCCAGCCGGCGTGTGGCAGCGCACGTGGGGCTGAGCGTCCCGCGCACCATCCTGCTGGTGACGGCGCTCAGCGGGGCACTGACCGGCATCGCTGGCTGGGGCGAGATTTTCGGGCTGCACTTCCGCCTGATCGAGGAAATCACCCGTGGCTTTGGCACGCTGGGCATTGTGGTGGCCTTGCTGGGCGGTCTGCACCCCATCGGCATGACCATCGCCGCCTTCTTCTTCGCCGCGCTGGTTGTCGGCGGCAACGCCATGGAGCGCAACGCCAATGTGCCCTTTGCCCTGGTAGACGTGATCCAGGGCTGCGTGATCCTGCTGGTGCTGTCGCGGGCCTACCTGTTCAAGAGGTCGTCGTCATGAACTGGGACCTGATTACCGTATCCTTCGTGGTGGGGGTGCTGGCGTCCGCGGTGCGCTGGGCCGCGCCGATCCTCTACGCAGCGCTGGGCGAAGTTTTCACCGAGCGGGCGGGCATCCTCAACCTGGGGCTGGAAGGCATCATGCTCATGGGCGCGCTGAGCGGCTTCGTCGGCGCGTACAACACCGGCAGCCTGTGGATCGGGTTGTTGATCGCCGCGCTGGTGGGTATGGCCATGGGCCTGCTGATGGCCTTCGTCAGCGTGACCGCCAAAGCCAATCAGGTGGTCGCCGGGCTGGGCATCACCATCCTGGGCGGCGGACTCTCGACACTGCTCTTCCGCCTGTTCTTTGGCCTGCGCACGCGCCCGCCCACGATCAAGACCTTTCAGGTGCACTCGCTGCCCCTGCTGGGCGATCTCCCCATCGTCGGGGAAGTGCTGTTCAGGCACAATGTCATGGTCTACCTGGTCTTTGTCCTGGTAGGCGTGGCCTGGGTGGTGCTCTATCGCACGCGCTTCGGGCTGGCGCTGCGCGCCGTCGGCGAACGCCCGGAAGCGGCGGACACGCGCGGCCTGAACGTGACGGCCTTGCGCTATATCGGCCTGATGATCGGTGGCGCGCTGGCCGGCCTGGGCGGGGCCTACCTGCCGCTGGCCGACCTGGGCATCTTCTGGACGCAGATGACCGCCGGACGCGGTTTCATCGCGGTAGCCGTGGTGGTTTTCTCGCGCTGGGACCCGGTGCGCGCGCTGTGGGGCGCGCTGGTCTTCGGCGGGGCAGCGGCGCTGCAAACTGCCTTACAGACGCTCCGCGCACCCATTGACTCCGAACTGCTGTTGATGCTGCCCTACATCGCCACCATCATCGTGCTGGTGGGCATCTCCCGGCGGGCGGAGTTCCCCGGCGCTTTCGCGGTGCCCTATTCACGCGGCGAGAAGTGAGGCAGCGCATGGACCTGGTGATCCGCAACGCCCGGCACGACCGCAGCGGCGAGCGCGTAGAGGTAGGCATTGCCGATGGGATCATTGTCGCCGTCGTGCCAGAAGGGATCGGGCCGGGCGCGCGCGAACTCGACGCGGGCGGCGCGCTGATCTCGCCCGCGCTGATCGAGCCACACTTTCACCTGGAAAACGCGCTGCTGTGGGACGTGCCCAACCGCAGCGGCACGCTGGAAGAGGCCATCCGCCTTTACGCGGCGATCAAGCGCGACATGCCCGCCGACGACATCATGCGGCGGGCGTCGGCGGTCCTGCGCGAGGCCCTCGCCAACGGCGTGCTATGGTTGCGCTGCCATGTGGACATTGACCGCGTGGCCGGGCTACGCATTCTGGAAGCCATCCTGGCCGTGCGCGAGCGTTTCCGCGACCTGATGGACGTGCAGGTGATCGCGTTCCCACAGCACGGCATGGCCCGCGACCCGGCGGTGGTAGACCTGATGTGGGCAGCCATGGAGCGCGGCGCTGATCTGGTAGGCGGGATGCCGCACGGTGAGCGCGATATGGACGACGCCGCCCGGCAGATCGAGATCGCCTTCGAGATCGCGCGGCATTACGACGCCGACCTTGACATGCACATTGACGAGACCGACGACCCCTACTGGCACTCGCTGGAGCCGCTGGCCGAGCAGACCATTGCCAACGGCTATCAAGGGCGCGTGACGGCGGGGCATTGCTGCGCCATGGCCGCCTGGGACGACGCGATGGCTGCGCGCATCATCGAAAAGGTCAGGCAGGCGGACGTGCACGTGATCACCAACGCGCCGATCAACCTGCTGCTGGAAGGGCGGCACGACCCACAGCCGGTGCGGCGCGGCATCGCCCGTGTCAAAGAATTGCTGGCGGCGGGCGTCAACGTCACCTGCGGGCAGGACGACGTGCAGAACATGTTCTACCCCTACGGGCGCATGGACCCGCTGGAAGTGGCGCTGATCACCGCGCACGCGGCGCACCTGGCCGCGCCGGACGAGATTCAGGCCGCCTTTGACATGCCCCGTTATCACGCTGCCCGGATGCTGCGCCTGCCCGCTTACGGCGTGGAGCCGGGCGCGCCCGCCGACCTGGTGTTGCTGGACGCAGTCTCGCCGGTGGACGCGCTGCGCCGTCATTCGCCGCAGCGCACGGTGATCCGGCGCGGGCAGGTGTTGGTGCGCACGCGCGTCGAGACGGAGTGGGCGTGATCGGCAGTTTATGCAGATAGCGGATGCCTCCAAACGCCTGTCACGGGTGCATGCAAAGGGTGTCGAGCAACCCTGGTGCGCTGGATGGCCCTCATCCCCCGCCCCCTTCTCCCACGCGGCGGGCGAAGG
>DDBP01000409.1:15507-18295 GCA_002332795.1 Anaerolineales bacterium UBA2029
CAGTCGCGAGGGAGAGGGGAATGAGGGGTGAGGGGCAGCAGGGCGCGGCCAAACTGCGAACCGAAAGGGCATTGCGCATGATCTCGCGCGTGTTGCTGAGCAGCCTGCTGAGCGCACTGCTGGCGCTGACCTGGCTGGCGACTGCCGGAGCGGGGGCGCTCGCGCCGACGCCTACTCCCTTCGGCGAGCCGGAGGGCTGCTGGGAGCCGCCCGACGACTATACCCGCCTGTGGGTCAACGGGGCGCTGCTCAACGCGCGCACGCTGGCCATGCTCGATCACGCACAGGCGCTTTACACGGCGCGCGGCGGCACGCTCGATCTGCGCCTGGCCATCACGCAGGGGAGCTACAATCCCGGCGGACTTGCGGCCAGCTTCGGCACGCATGACGGCGGCGGCGCGGTTGACCTGTCGGTGCGCAGCCGGGCGAACTGGGAGGTGCTGTGGGGCGAGATACCCCCGCTCATCGCGGCGCTGCGCACGGCGGGCTTTGCCGCCTGGCTGCGCGATGCCGACGAACTGCACCCTGGCTCACCCATTCACATTCACGCCATCGCTGTCGGCGACGCCGAACTCTCCGAGGCGGCGCGCGCGCAACTGGACGGCACCTTCGGCTATTTCCGCGGTTACGATGGGCTGCCGCAGATCAACGGCGTGCCTCGCCCCGACCGGCACGGCGGGCCGGTGATCTGCGCCTGGATGGTGGCGCGCGGTTTCCGCGACCTGCGCGGGCAGCCCAACCCCTATCCCACGCCGGGCGGCACGACGGTACCGCCCTGGCCCATTCCCTGAACGGAGCACACCCGTGAACAAGAACATCCTGCTGACCGGCGAGCCGGGCTGCGGCAAGACCACGCTGATCCAGCGCGTGCTGGCCCGCCTGTCGCATCCGGCAGGCGGCTTTTACACGGAAGAAATGCGCAACGAGGGCGCGCGGCAGGGGTTTCGACTGGTGACGCTCGACGGGGAGCAGGCCATTCTGGCGCACGTGGACTATGCCGGTCCGCCGCGCGTGGGACGCTATGGGGTGGATGTGGCCGCGCTGGATAGAGTGGCCGTGGCGAGCATCCGCCGTGCCCTGGCGAGCAACGCCCTGGTGATCATAGACGAGATCGGCCCCATGGAACTGTTCTCACCGGCGTTCTGCGCCGCCGTGCAGGAAGCGCTCGACAGCCCGGCAGTCGTGCTGGGCAGTGTCGTCCGGCGCTCCAGACCTTTTTCCGACGCGGTGAAAGCCCGTCCGGACGTGACCGTGATCACTGTCACGCCCGCCAATCGCGATCGGCTGGTCGAACAGGTGCTCGCGCTGGTGAGCGCCGCGCTGGCCGCACCAGGAAATGGCACGCCATGACCGATCCCGCGCAGCCCTCCTCCGCAGAACATCCTGTACGTCTGCGCTATCAGATCGCGCTGTTCACCCTGGCGCGCCTGGTCGTCAACACCGCTCACCGCATGGTCTATCCCTTCCTGCCCACCTTCGCCCGCGGACTGGGCGTAGACCTGGGAGCCGTGGCCCTGGGCGTGACGGCCCGTGCCAGCCTGGGACTGATCAGCCCGGTGTTCGGCTCGCTGGCCGATCGGCACGGACGGCGGCGCTCCATGCTGGCCGGGCTGACGATCCTGGCGGCGAGCATGTGGCTGGTCACCGTCTGGCCGACGTACCCGGCCCTGTTCGCGGCGCTGGTGCTGGCTGGAGTCGCCAAGCAGATTTTCGATCCGGCCATGCAGGCATACATCGGCGACCGCGTCAGTTACGCGCAGCGCGGCCTGGCCATCGCAGCCACCGAGGTGAGCTGGTCTGGCGCATTCCTGGTCTGCATCCCCGCCCTCGGCTGGCTGATCGCGCGCACCGACGCCTGGCAGACACCCTACCCGTTGCTGGGCGGGGCAGCGTTGCTGGCGCTGCTGGTGCTGTGGCGCGTCATTCCGGCAGACTCCATGGGCACCGGCTACCGGCTGACGTTGCGCGAAGGAGTCCGCCTGATCCTGGCCCATCGCGCCGCGCTGGCCGGGTTGAGCATGGGCCTGCTGATCAGCGGCAGCAACGAACTCATCGGCATCATCTACGGCGCGTGGATGGAGGAAGCCTTCGCCCTCAAGGTGACAGCGCTCGGCGCGTCGGCCATCGTCATCGGGCTGGCCGAACTGACCGGCGAGGGAGCCGTCGCCGGGTTCGTAGACCGGCTTGGCAAGCGGCGGGCGGCGGCGGGGGGCATCGCCGTGAACATCCTCGCCTGCCTGTTGTTGCCTGTGCTGGACTTCCGCGTCGAAACGGCGCTGGCCGGCCTGTTCCTGTTCTATCTCTCCTTCGAGTTCGCCATCGTCAGCTCCATCCCGCTGATGACCAACCTGGTACCCGACGCGCGCGCCACCCTGATGGCGGCCAACGTGACTGCCTTCTCCGCCGGGCGTATGCTCGGCGCGCTGATCGGCCCGGCCCTGTTCAGCGTCGGGCTGCTGGCAAATTGTTCGGTCGCAGCGCTGGGCAATGCGCTGGCGCTGACAGCGCTGTTGCGCTTCGTCCCGCGCGATCAGTGAAATGAAATGAGGAGTGATCGGCGATCAACGGTCAGTTATCAGTTGTCTCAGGGGCTTATCCGGCGTACAGTAGAGCGGATGACTGACCGGTACGAGGTGTGATCGGTGTTCAGTGCTCAGGGGCATGGCGTCCGGCACACTTAGAGGGTGTTATGAACTTTCGCGCCGTATCTGGCCCTCACCCCTCAATCCCCTCTCCCTCGCGACTGCGTCGCGGGACGAGGGGAAGCTGCCCCTTCGCCCGCCGCGCG
>DDBP01000418.1 GCA_002332795.1 Anaerolineales bacterium UBA2029
TATCAGTCTTTAGTTCTCAGTTCTCAGCCTTCAGTTCTCCGTGATCAAGGTGTGCCCCCCAGAAGCCCCCAGCCTGCGGCAGGCTACTGACCACTGAGCACTCAAAACTCAAAACTGACAACTGATAACTGACCACTGAAAACTGACCTCTTAGCCCTGTCCGGCCCTGAACCGTTGCCGTTCAGGGGCGGCTTCCCCGGCGTTGCGCCGACAGCTCGCGGTAAAGCGCGCGTAGATTGGCCTGGTGAAGCTCCTGCACCAGGCCATTGAGCGGGATGCGGCTTTTGCCGCAGGACTCAATGGAGACGCCGTCGAGCGCTTCCGGCGGCCTACCTCGTTCGAGCGCCGCTTCCACGTGACGGCGAATAGTCGCCAGGTAGTTCAGATCGGACTGAATGACTTCCTCGACTTCGCCGCGCAACACGACCTCCCCGTGCCCCTGCACCACGTTTTCGAACCCGCCATTCTGCAGCGCGTGCAGGCTATTCACGAAATCGTCGTAGCTCCCGTCCACAAAGTAGGGCAGGGCCATCAACGTATCGGCGGCGAAGAGCACGCGATCTTCCTTCACCAGGCACACGATGGAGTCCGGGCTGTGGCCGGGCGAGTGCCGTAGTTCGACCGTCTTGTTGCCCAGGTGCAGGGTGAGCGTGCCGCTGTCGAAGACCAGATGCGGCAGCACGATGCTGACATCGCGCAACTCGCTGCTGTTCTGCTGAGCGATGGCCAGCCCCTGGCGTCCGCGCGTGTCGAGCAACTCGTAGCAGCGGGCGTGCGCGATCACCTGCGCGTCGGGGAAGAAACAGGTGCCGTAGGTGTGGTCGGCGTGATAGTGCGTATTGATGATGTAGCGTACCGGGCAGCCCAGCCGGTTTTCGACGAAGTGCTTGATGGCGCGCGCTTCTTCGGGAAAGACCAGCGTGTCTATCAGGATCGCTCCCTCGGAGGTGATGATGGCACCGGCAGTAACCTGGGCATACAGTTCGCTGGTGAACACATAGATATCATCGGCGACCCGTTCTCGCTGCATCGTTCGTCGTGTCCCTGGTCTGGGTTACGGTGAGGCACAAGGTGCGCCCAGTATAGCCCTTTGGCTGGCCGGAATCAAGATTCGGCCCATTCTGTAATACGATTGGATAGACTTAAGAAAACGAGGATTGGGCGAAGGCGAAAAAGCACCCGGCAGGAGATGCCGGGCGCGGGATAAGACCTCCCGCCATGCCGTGTGCCGCTATGTTTTGAACCTGCTTTCGCAGGTGGGCACCTAGCGCACACTTCCGCTTTGGACAAGTCCTAATGCGTCCGTGTCACGACGTCGGTACCCCATGTGTGGGTGTTGGCTCAAAACCGATGTGCGGATCACGGGCACGGCAGGGTAGCATCGTTATACCACGCTTCGGCGGACCTGTAAAGGCAAAATCAGGACAAGTCGCAGCCGGAGCATGGAGTATCGTCCTATGTCTTGGGACGAGACCTCCTGTATGATCAGCATGTCGGTAATACATAAGTGCTTTGTACAGGAGGGGGCAACCATGGAACAGCCCCTGAAAATTGATGCTCTTCTGCCCGCCGAGATAGCCCGCCGCGCCGAACAGGTCGGTGTAGCGAAAGCGAAGATGGACGCCGTGACCATGTTCGTGCTGGCAGTACTGGCGGGCGCGTTTATTGCTCTGGGCGCAGTTTTTTCAACCACCGTGGCGACAGCAGAAGGCGTGCCCTTCGGCATTGGACGTATGTTGTCCGGCCTGGTATTCTGCCTGGGCCTGATCCTGGTCATTCTGGCCGGAGCAGAACTGTTCACAGGCAACACCCTGATCACGATGGCCTGGGCAGCGGGCGAAGTAAACACGTGGGCGCTGCTGCGCAACTGGATCATTGTCTACATAGGCAACTTCGTCGGCGCGCTGGCAACGGTAGCCCTCGTGTTCCTGACGAAACAGCATACGTTAGGGCCGAGCGGTGGTGAGGTCGGGCGAACGGTGTTGGCGCTCGCTGCCGCCAAGTGCAAACTGGGCTTTGTACAAGCCATTGCTTCAGGAATCATGTGTAATGCCCTGGTCTGCCTGGCCGTCTGGCTCACTCTCGGTGCTCACACCACCACTGATAAGATTTTGGCGATTCTCTTTCCCATCACCGCCTTCGTAGGGGCCGGATTCGAGCACAGCGTCGCCAACATGTATTTCATCCCCCGCGGGCTGGTCATCCAGCGCTTCGCGGCGGATTGGGTGGCCACGCATGCGGCGGATCTCGACCTGACCAGCCTGACTGTGAGCAACTTCCTGTTCAGAAATCTGCTACCTGTAACTCTGGGCAATATCATCGGCGGCGCGGTTCTGGTAGCGCTGGTCTATTGGTTTGTTTACTTGCGTTCACAACGCGGCCAGGAGGAAATCTCGTGAAAGCCTACGTCTTGATCAAGGTGCGCACTGGCGAAGTCACCACAGTGGTCAGGCACCTGCACCGGGTCAAAGCGGTGCGTACGGCGGAAATGACCTTCGGCGAGTACGACGCCATCGCGGTGGTAGAAGCGGGTGATCTGGAAGCGCTGGGCACGGTCATCGCCGCCCAGGTGCAGACCATCCCCGGCATCCTGAGCACCAACACCTGCCTGGCTGTGGAGATCGAAGGCTGAGGGAGCCAACAGGACAAGCACAACGCGCACCTGGCGACGGGTGCGCGTCGTTATGGGTCAGTTTTGCATGCCACGCGGGGACTTCAGCGAGGCTTGCGTGCCCATACGAACAAGACGTTTCCAGAAGTGCTGGCCCCGCCGCGCCGCCCCTCGCTGACTTTCGAGACTATGTCGAACAGGTAGTTAGTCGCCTGGCGTAGCACGCGCTTCGCCAGGGGGGCGTGCGCGCCCGCAAAGGGAGGTAACGGCGTCGCGGGGGCGCTGCGCGGCTCGCTGGTGGGCGTCCCCTGCCCCACACGCCGCAGGTCGCGCCAGGGATTAGGCCAGCGCGATAGCGGATTCCAACTGGACATGAACGCTATTTCCAGCCCCAGGTCGGCAGTGAGCCGTCGCAGAAAGGCCGGTGTGAAGTAGTACAGGTGCTCGACGATGAAGCCGCGCCACGGCTGCCCCAGCAGCCGCGCCAGACGGTGTTCCGCCGAGGCCACATTGGGCACGCTGAAGAAAAGCACACCCCCTGGGCGCAGCAATGCGGCGCTGTCGCGCAGAAAGTCTATGGGCGCGCGCAGGTGCTCGACTACCGCCTGCATGACCACCAGATCGAGCGAGCCAGCGGGGAGTCCCAGCTCGCGGAAGTCGCCGCAGTGAATGGGCACGCCCAGCACCTGACTGGCGTGCTGCGCGGCGACCTGCGAAAGTTCTGTGCCCCGCACTTCCCAGCCGCGGCGCTGCGCCTCCTGGAGGAGTTGCCCGGCCCCACAGCCAATATCCAGCACCTGCGGGCGCGCGCCCGCGGATGGACTCATTCCGCGGTCACCCGCATCGTCCAGCAGACGGGCGACCACGTCCAGGATATGAGCGGCCCGCGCCCGCTGATCGCTCTCGAAGCCCTCGCTGGCCCCCTGCGTCCCGTAGACCGTGTCATAGAAACGGGCGATGGCGGCCTCTGTCAGGCGGGGATTCATATAGACCAGGCCGCAGGTCTGACACTGGCAAAAATGGATGCGCTCCCCTCCCAGCCGGAGTGCCGACGCGCCCAACCGGTGCATGGGCAGGGGCAGCGCTTCGACCGGCGGCAGCGTCGCCAGGCGGTGCGTGCGATCGGTGCCGCAGTAGTCGCAGACCACGTATTCCAGATCGCTGTCGGGGCCGCAGGGCGCAGGGTTGAGGATGCTGTGACTGCGCAGGGAGTGGGTCATCTTCGGGTATCCAGGGTGTGACAGAGACGGTAGACGTGACAACAAAAACCGCCGTGCGAATTATCGCTCACACGGCGGCTGTTGCAAGCGGGCGACGGGACTCGAACCCGTGACCTTCTCCTTGGCAAGGAGACGTTCTACCACTGAACCACGCCCGCACTTTCTATGCGCCCGACAGTATAGATCAGGTTGGCGCTTTTGGCAAGACCTATTTTCGCCTGCAGAGGTCAACTCTCCCTCAGCGCCCGTGTTCCGCACGCGCCAGAGATACCCCTCCCTACTAAGATGACGGCTATGACCCCTCGCGCTCGGCCTCCAGAATGGTCTGCGCCACCAACTGTGCCACCAGGCGGTTACCCGCCTCGTTCCAGTGCGGATCGGAATAGTTGTAGAACTCGGTGCCTTCCAGCATGGTGCGCCGCCAGAGTTCGCCCGTCAGGTTGAGCAGGCGGATGTGATGCGCCGCGGCGAATTCCTCCATCAGCTCCATCTGATCGTCCACGATGTCCGTGAATTCCTGATAGCTCAACAGCGGCACGGTCAGTTCCAGGAAGTGCCCGATGTCCACCGGATCCCAGATGCGGCTCCAGTAGAGATGCTCTTTGGCGGGCACGAAGACCAGCAGGAACCGTGCGCCCTGTGCCTCCACTTCGTCGCGCAGCGCCAGGATGGCCTGTGTGGCACGCTGCCATTCCCACGAGGCCAGGATTTTCTCGCGCGACCAGCTTAGCTGCGCAATATGCGTGTGGAAGAAGACCGTCTGGAAGTGATGCACGTTGGTGGATACGGTCATGGGGAAGCGGCAGATTTTCGGCTCTGGATGTACCAGTTCCCACAACGAATCCGCCCAGAAGCGCAGCATATGCGGCATGATCAGGCGCTCCGGCGGGCTGACCAGATGCAACTGATAGGTGCGCCAGTCCAGGCCGGACTCGCGGCGGCGGGTGTATTCGCCCACCTCGAACAGGTCGTTGCCCTCGAAGTAGGTCATCACCACCCAGCGCGGCGATTTGTCCAGCCCATACTGCCGCACGGCCTCCACCTGCGCCAGCGGTCCCCAGCCCTCCATGCCCAGGTTGAGCACGCTCATGCCGGTCTGCTGGCCCAGCAGATCGATCCACCATACGGGCGCGAAGTTGCCAGTGAACGAATCGCCGGTGATCACAATGTCGTAGTGATCGCGCCAGGGCGACTCGTTGCCCACGAAGCCGTGATCGTCGGCGCGTACCACATAATGAAACGTATGGTCAGGGATGTCGCCGCAAGTGGCGTCGCGCGCATTGATCACATTGGGATCGGCGGGGTTCCAGGGGCCGTCGTAGGTGTAGCCGGGCTTGAAGGTATAGCCCAGCCGCAGCGGACGGTCGTAGACGCGAAAGGCGCTCTCGCAATAGGCATGCGCCAGGGTCAACGAGGAGCGGCACGCTTCCAGCGGGATGAACTGCGGCATCAGACGGAAACCAAGTTCCAGCGCCGCCAGCGTGGCCAGGAGACTGAGCAGGGCAATGGCCAGGGCACGCGCCCAGCGCAGACGCACCCGCGGCACGTGCCCGATCTGTATGGTGGCAGGGAACGGCGTTCTCATGCGCGGCTACCCTGGACGTACCATACCCCCTAGAGCGAGAAGCTCTCGCCGGGCTGCAACACCACCGGGCGGGTGTCCGTTTCGGCCTGCACACGCTGTGCCCACTGCGACACATCCGCCCGGATCAGGTCGAAGGTGTTGTAATGCATGGGCAGCACCACTTTGGGCCGCAACAACTTGATTGCCTTCAGCGAGCCGTCAATGCCCATGGTGAAGTAGTCGCCAATGGGCAGCATGGCCAGGTCAATGCCCTCGTCGCCGATCAATTGCATCTCCAGAAAGACGGCAGTGTCGCCGGCATGATAAATCTTCGGCCCGGCCTCCGTCTTGATCAGGATGCCATTGGGCTGTCCCCCATAGCTACCGTCCGGCAGTGACGAACTGTGATGAGCGATGGTCAGCTCCACCCGGCCAAAGGGCAACCGCACGCCCCCGCCCGGATTGATGCCGTGCACCTGTTCCAGGCCGTGTTTGGAGCGCAGCCAGATGCCGATCTCGTTGTTGGCGACGACCGTCGCGCCGGTGCGTCGCGCGATAGCGGGCGCGTCGCCCACATGATCGCCGTGCCCATGCGAGATCAGGATGAAGTCCGCCTCCGCTGCGTCCGCCTTGAGGGGAGCCAGCGGATTGCCCGTGAGGAAGGGGTCAATCAGCACACGGTGCGCGCCGATCTGCAGGGAGTAGGCCGAGTGGCCCAGCCAGGTCACTGTGATCGCCATGTCCTTGTCTCCTCTCCTGACAGGTCTTGCATGTTGCGTTAGGGGTATAGAGTCGCGAGTTTTGAGTATGGGATACGGCCCGGTGCTGTCATCTCAGTCAGTCCGGCAAAAGTGTACTCTTGGTTGCTGCCAAGTATACGCCAGGGGGGACGCGCTGACAATGTACCTGTCTTTTTAGTCCTCCTGTAGCCCTCGCTCCGCCCGGTGACTTCCCCCGAACTTAAGTCCAATCTTAAATTACTTGACATCGAACATGGGTTCGTCTTATACTTAGGGATAACAACCGAACTGTTGTGCGAATTTGTGGAGCAAGCCCATGATGAATCGTCACACCCTGTCCGTTCGCCAGAAGCGCATCCTGCAGTTCATCGAGGATTTTGTGCAGCAACACGGCTACCCGCCCACCATCCGCGAGATCGGCGAAGCGGTGGGCATTGCTTCCACCTCGGTGGTCAACTACAACCTGAACAAACTGGTGGATCGCGGCTACATCGAGCGCACCCCCAAAGTGTCGCGGGGGCTGTGGCTGGCCAGCCAGGAAACGCCCGCCAAAGAGTACCCCGTGGGCATCGCCGACCCCACCAGCCTGATCCAGGTGCCGCTGGTAGGTACCATCGTCGCCAGCGAGCCGGTGCCCCTGCCTGGCGAGGACTTCGGCTACTACTACGACACCGACGACCTGATCGAAGTGCCGCAGGCCATGATCGGCCCGACGCCCCGCGAAGAACTGTTCGCCCTGCGCGTTTCCGGCGACTCTATGATTGACGCGATGGTGGCCGATGGCGACATCGTCATCCTGCGGCGGCAGAGCGTCGCCCGCAATGGCGATATGGTGGCCGTATGGTTGACCGAGCGCGGCGAAACGACGCTGAAGAAGTACTATCACGAGGGCAAGAAGGTGCGCCTGCAACCGGCCAACCCGCTGATGGAGCCGATCTACGTGGACGCCGACAAGGTCAGCGTCCAGGGGCGCGTGCTGGCGATCCTGCGTGCGCTGCACTGAGGCCAGGCAATCACGCCAGACTGCAGGGAAGGCGCTGTGCTCTCGCCATCGTCGGGCGGGCTGTGCTACATTCTGAACGATCACTCGTTCGCAGTAGCACATAGGGAGGATACACGCTATGCCCGTCGTCGGCGAAAAAGCGCCCGACTTCGCCCTGAAAAATCAGGATGGACAGATCGTCCGGCTGAGCGATTTTCGCGGTAAGAAAGTCGTCCTGTTCGCTTTCCCCAAAGCCAACACCCCCGGCTGCACCACTCAGGCGTGCGGCTTCCGCGACGCTTTTCCGCGCATCGAGATCGCCAACGCCGTCGTGCTCGGCATCAGCCCCGACACGCCCGCAGACCTGCGCGCCTGGAAGGACCAGGAGCGCCTGCCCTACGATCTGCTCTCCGATCCCGATCACGCGGTGCTCGAAGCGTGGGGCGCGTGGGGTGAAAAGTCCATGTACGGCAAGACGTACATGGGCGTGCTCCGCTCTCACTGGATCATTGACGAAGACGGGACGGTCGTTGACGCGCAGATCAAAGTCAGCCCGACGGACAGCGTAGAGCGGGCGGTGAAGTTCCTGGGCGGCTAGCCCTCTCACGCTGTCACCGCGTAGGCGATCAGCACGACCAGCCCCAGCGCATACGCAGCCGACCACAGCGCCCAGCGCTGGATGGGGTTCCTGTCCACCACGCTGAACCCACTTTCGGCGCTGGGGTCGCGCTGCACCCGGTAAGCCGGGCCGATGAACCAGGCCAGCACGACCCCGCCCACCAGCCCACCGATATGACCCGCATTGTCTATGCGGAAGCTCGTTGCTCCAGTAGAGGCGAAGAGGCCCAGCCCCAGGTTGATCAGCATCAGGATGATGAGCTGAGTCAGGTGCTGACGCCCCGCCACCCCGTGCAAGTCGCGGTGTTGATAGAAATAAACCATCTCCGCGCCAAAGATGGCAAAAATGGCCCCCGATGCGCCCACCGACGGCGCGTCGGTGAAGATGAAGCTGGCCAGCGAACCGGATAGCCCGCCCAGGATATAGATGATGGCAAAACGAGCCGTGCCGAACAGCGCCTCGACATCCCGCCCCAACACAAACAACGCATAGCCGTTGAAGATCAGGTGCGTCAGGTTGAGATGCAGGAACATCGAAGTGAACAGCCGATAGTACTCACCAGCGCGGATCAGGTCGTTGACCTTGGCCCAGTCGCTCAGGAAGAGCACCTGTTCGCGAGCAGGCCGGCTGAAATAGTAGAGGGCAATGAGCACGATCAGGCCCAGCAGCCCATACGTCAGGCGCGGTTCGGCGACGGGGAGCCGCACAGCGACACGCTGCATGACGGGAGGGCGCGGGCCGGGTTCCGGCACTTCCCCGTTGGAGGGAGGCAGTTGATAGAAGAAGCGCATGGTGCAATCCTGGTCTGAGGTCAGCCTTTCACCCAGATTGTACCCCAAACCCCGTTCAACCGACGGATGCCGCGCATAAGAAAGGTGTGAGAAGATCTCCCTGGTCTTGACTCTGCGCGGCAGCGTGATAATCTGGCAAATAGATTGCACACGAGAGGGTGGGAGTTTATGCCATCGTATGACTTTCGCTGCAACGATTGTGGGCGCAAAGTGACGCTCTTCTACAAAACCTATGCCGACTACGATCAGGCGACGCACACCTGTCCCCGCTGCCACAGCACGAACCTGACCCGCCTGATCTCGCGCGTGGCCATCCGTCGCTCGCCGCTGGCGCGGCTGCTCTCCGACGACTCGGCGGACGACAGCGTCTTCGACGACCTGGACGAAAACGATCCGCGCACCATGGGCCGCCTGCTGCGCGAAATGGGCGAAGAAATGGGCGAGGACATGGGGCCGGAATTCGAAGAAGTGGTGCAGCGCCTGGAACGCGGCGAAGACCCGGAGGAAATCGAGGCCAGCCTGCCCGACCTGGGCGATGATACAGCTTCGGCTGGCCCTGGGGGCGGCGACGACGATTTGATCTGACGTCTGGCAGGACGGCGGTCTGGTATTCAGGCAACCTGGAAGGAGGAGCCTTCGTCCGAAATCGCTCGCACTACGGCAAGTGAAAGGCGCTGCGACAGGCAGCGCGTCTGGGGGAACAGGGGTGCAACAAGATAGAGAACACTCCAACCGCGTCGAGCGCTGTCTCGCAGTGCTGACCTGTCTGCAACAGGGGGATTACGAAGGCGCTCAGGCGGCCCTAGCCTCCCTGTCGCCAGACGACCGGCTGGACGAGGTGTTGTGCGCACTGCTCGAAACGCTGGTTCAGCGGGCGCGCGAAGCCGGGCGTTTCGAGCAGCTCCTGCGCCGCATCAACAGTGGCCTGCTGCTCGACGACATTCTCAACAACGTCTACACCGACTTTCGCGATCTCATCCCCTACGACCGGCTGGGTCTGTCTCTGCTAGAAGATGGCGGACAGACGGTTCGTGCGCGCTGGGGCCGCCTCGACGGGGGCAAGATGTACCTGCGGCGGGGCTACGCCGCCCCCCTGGCCGGTAGCAGCCTGCAGGCGATCCTGGAAACCGGTCAGCCGCGTATCCTCAACGACCTGCCCGCCTATCTGGCGCAAAAACCATCGTCGGAGTCCACGCGCCTGATCGTGGCGGAGGGAATGCGCTCCTCCCTGACGTGCCCGCTGATGGCCGAGGGCAGGCCCCTGGGATTTCTGTTCTTCTCCAGCGCCTCTCCCAATACCTACCGCGACGTGCACGTGGAGGCGTTTCTGCGCCTGGCCGATCATCTGGCGGTCGCAGTGGCGCGCGGTCACCTGACCAGTCAGTTGAGCGTGCAGAAACGCGCCGCCGAACGCCAAAACCGGACGCTCGACCGTCTCAACGCGCAGAAGAACGCCTTCCTGGGCATTGCCGCCCACGATCTGCGTGGCCCGCTCAGCCTGGTGGAGATGTCCACCGCGATCCTGCTCGACCCGCAGTTCGAGGTCTCTGCCGACGATGAGAAAGTGCTGCTGCAGGACATGCGCGCTCAGGCCCGGCACATGATGGCGCTGATTGACGATCTGCTGGATGTGGCGGTGATCGAGCAGGGACAGTTGCGGCTGCGCCAGGAAGCGCTCGATCTATGCCAGGTGCTGGCCGAAAGCGCCGAGCGGCATCAACGCCTGGCCCAGCCCAAGGGAGTGCGCGTGGTGCTGAACCCGTTGCCCGCGGCAGGCATCGTGCACGCCGATCCGCAGCGCCTGCGTCAGGTGCTCGACAACCTGATCTCCAACGCCGTCCGTCACTCGCCGCCGGGCGGCTCTGTTCAGCTCGCTGCCGAGCAGCACGAACTGGGCTGGCGGGTCACTGTCAGAGACGACGGGCCGGGTATCCCCTGGGACGACCAACCCAAGCTATTCCAGCCTTTTGCGCAGCTTTCGGCGCGCCCTCCCCGCAACGAGCGCAGCACAGGCCTGGGGCTGGCCATTGCGCGGCAGGTGATACAGGCACACGGCGGGCAGATCGGCGTCGAGTCGGTGCCGGGCCACGGAGCGACTTTCTGGTTCACCCTGCCCGCCTGATTTTCCCTCAGCGCACGCGCAACACCGCCGCGCCGGTGATGGCGCCCCGCTTGAGCCTTGCCAGCACCTCATTGGCCGCATCGAGATCGAAGCTGTGCGCCGTGACCTGTAGCGGGACTTCTGCCGCAAGCGGCAGGAATTCCTCGGCGTCGCGGCGGGTGGCATTGGCGACGGTGCGCAGGGTGCGTTCGTGCCACAGCAGCGCATAGGGCATTGCGGGGATGGGGCTGGTGTGTATGGCGTTGACGCACAGCGTCCCGCCCCGCCGCAGATGCCCCAGCGCAACCGGCACCAGCCAGCCCGCCGGTGCAAAACTGATAGCCCGGTCGAGAGGAGCGGGCGGCGTGTCGGTGGCGGCACCGGCCCAGGCTGCGCCCAGCGCGCGGGCGTGCGCCCGATGCTCCTCGCTGCGCGAGAAGACGTACACTTCGCACCCCCAGTGACGGGCAACCTGCAACATCAGATGCCCGCTCGCCCCAAAGCCGAAGATGCCCAGCCGCTCACCTGGTTGCAGGTCGGCCCGGCGCAGGGCGCGGTAGCCGACAATGCCCGCGCACAGCAGCGGCGCGGCTTCTTCGTCGCTGAAGCGGTCGGGGATGGGCACAGCGAAGTCCTGCGGCACGGTCAGGTATTCGGCGTAGCCGCCATCTGCGGTGTACCCTGTGAAACGCGCCGCCTCGCAGAGATTTTCCTGCCCGCGCCGACAGTAGTCGCACGCCCCGCAGGTCTGATGCAGCCAGGGGACGCCCACCCGGTCGCCGACGCGGAAGTCCGTCACCCCCGCGCCGACGGCAGCTACACGCCCCACGACCTCGTGGCCGGGCACGACCGGCAGCTTGGGCTGTGGCAGCTCGCCCTCGACGAGATGCAAATCGGTGTGACACACACCGCACGCCGTCACTGCCACCAGCAGATGGCCCGGCGCGGGGTCAGGTGTGGGAATATCGCGCAGGGTCAGCGGCGCTGTCTCAATGGGAGCCGGACGTTCGAGCACACAGGCTTTCATCTACGCTTCTCCGCTGTTTGGTATCTGCGTTCACCCATAGGATAATCAGGCCCTGCCCAACAGACAACGAGAGCGAGGCGCACCCATGAGCCTGGAAACGCTCTGGCAACGCTATCGCCGCGCCGGCTACGCGGCCCTGCAGACCGAAGAGCCAGACGACGCGCTAAGCTGTTTTTACCTGGCCATCCTGGCCTTCGGCGCGGACGACTTCGCGCGGGCGGCGGAATGGGCCGCCGAGGCGTCCCGCTACCAGCCGGAGAGCCGCGTCTTTGCCCAGGCAGCGATCTACCTGGAGCGCGTGGCTCGCCAGGGCAAAGCGGGCGTCTACGTGGACGGCGCGGCGTTCGGTGCGTTCATCCGCGGCGGGGGCAACGTGGGGCTGTATGCGGCGGTCAGCGGGGCGCTGCGCGAGGTGTACGGGCAATACCCCTCCCTGCATCTGCTCGATATTGGCGTGGGCGACGGTCTGGCGTTGCTGCCCGCCCTGACCGACGTTGTGCGCCAGGTAGACCTGGTCGAGCCATCGTCGCCCATGCTGGCGACGACGTGCGCCGCTCTGGACGCCCGCGGCGTGCCCTACCGTGCCTTCAACCAGACGCTTCAGACGTTCATGGACAGCCCAGAGGCACAGGTTGGCTCCTGGGACGTGATTCAGGCGACGTGGAGCCTGCAATCCATCGCGCCCGCCGAGCGTCCGGCGGTGTTCCGCTGGCTGCGGGCGCACGGCGCGCGTGCGCTGATCGCCGAATTCGACGTGCCGCGCTTCGCTGCGCTCGCCAGCCCCGACCATGTGCGCTATGTGGTGACGCGCTACGAGCGCGGGCTAGCCGAGTATGAGGGAGACGACGGGCTGGTGGCCCAGGGTTTCCTGATGCCAGTGATGTTCGGCTACTTCGACCGCACGGCAGCCCGCACCAACTGGGAAGGGCCGATCCAGGACTGGGCGGACGGCCTGCGGGCGGCGGGCTTCGCCCAGGTGGAATTGCGCCCGCTCTACGCCTACTTCTGGGCAGAAGCGTTCCTGCTCGACGCCCGCTGAACGCCAGTTAACCTCACCCCAGCCTCGCTGCGCTCGGCTCGCCCCCCTCTCCAGCCTAAGTGGTCAGTTATCAGTTATCAGTTTTGAGTTT
>DDBP01000109.1 GCA_002332795.1 Anaerolineales bacterium UBA2029
CTACGAGGAATTCAAGGGCACGGGCAACATGGAACTGCATCTCTCGCGCGAGCTACAGGAGCGGCGCATCTTCCCGGCCTTCGACATCCTGCAATCCTCGACGCGGCGCGAAGAACTGTTGTTGGGGCCGGACATTTTGCAGCGCGTGTGGATGATGCGCCGGATGCTGGTGCAGATGACGCAGCCACCCGCCAACTACGACATCATCTCGGCGACCGAAGCGTTACTCAATCAGCTACGCCACACCGACTCCAACGAGGAGTTCCTGGAACAACTGACGCGCGGCAACTGAGCGGCAGACTACAGCGGGGTGAAGGCAACGGGCGGCTTGTGCCAGACACAGGCCGCCCGTTTGTGTGTCCCTCATTCTGGCAGCAACAGTCGCGCCGCCAGACCGGCGTAGACGTGCGCAGCGGTCTTGAGATCGTCCAGGCGCACGGCCTCGCGCGGGGTGTGGGCCAGGTTGGGATCGCCCGGCCCGAAGCCCACCGTCGGGATGCCCGCCTGCCCCATGGTGTAGACACCGTCGGTGGAAAATGGCCAGTGTCCCACTTCCGGCGCGCTACCCCGCACGGTCTGAATGGTCTGATAGAGCGCCTCCACCAGCGGATGAGCGCGATCCAGCACCCAGGCAGGGTGCGCTTCCTGCGCCACGCGCACCAGCCCGGTATAGGACGGCTCGTCGTAGGTGGTGATCTGCACCGTCGCGGGGATGTCTTCGCGGCTGATCAGGCTTTCCAGTTGGGCGCGCGCGCCCAACACCGTCTCGCCCAGTGTCAGACGACGATCCAGATAAACCTTGCACAGGTCGGGGATGGCGTTCAGGCTTGGCCCTTCCCCGTGAATGGCCGTGACGGCAACCGTCCCCGGCCCCAGGAACGGGTCTTTGGGCAGGCTGTCGGCCAGCAATTGCACGGCGAAGATCAGGCGGGCGGCGGCGTAGATGGCATTCTGGCCCAGGTGCGGCTGACTGCCATGCGACGCACGCCCGCTCACCGACACCTTGAACATCACCCGTCCGCGCTGCCCGCGGCTGATGTGCAGATTGGTTGGCTCGCCCAGCAGCACATAGTCAGGCCGCAGGCCGTCTTCTTCGACAATGTAGCGCATGGCCAGCCCTTCGCACGGCTCTTCCTGCACCACGAAGGCCAGCACCAGCCGCCCCTGCAAGCGGTCGGCGAAGGGCAGCAGTTGCCGCGCGCCGTAGACCATGCTGGCCAGCGCGCCTTTCATGTCCACCGCGCCCAGGCCATACAGCGCGCCGTCGGCGATGGTGCCCGCAAAGGGCGGGTAGGGCCAGCCAGGGGGCGCACCAGGGGCCACCGTGTCCATGTGCGCGTTATAGAGCAGGGTAGGGCCATCGCCCGCGCCCAGCGTGACGATCACGCTGCCCATCGCGTTGACGCGCACATCGGCGAACCCCAGCGCGCGCAGGTGTTCCACCAGCAGCGCCGCCAGGTCGCCTTCCTGCGTAGAGAGACTGGGCGTCTGCACCAGCCGCTGAGCAAAAGCGTAGAGGTCTTGCGCGGTCGCCCATTCCAGGGCCAGATCGCGCAGGCGTTCACCGAAGTTGTTCAAGGCTAAGCCGCTCCCTGAGCGAACAGAACTTTGGGGATGGTGCGCAGGATGATCTGCAAGTCCAGCCCCAACGACCAGTTCTCGATGTAGTAAATATCCAGCAGGCACATTTCTTCGAACGGCACTTCGCTGCGCCCGCTGACCTGCCACAGGCCGGTCAGGCCGGGCAAGACGCGCAGGCGCTGACGATGCCAGGGTTCGTAGAGCGCCACTTCCTGGGGCACCGCCGGACGCGGCCCCACCCAGCTCATCTCGCCGCGCAGGATGTTCCAGATTTGCGGCACTTCGTCTATGCTGAAGCGGCGAATCCAGCGCCCGACGCGCGTCACGCGCGGGTCGTTGACCAGCTTGGGATGGCGCGGGTCTTCGCCCGTCTGCCGGATCAGGTCGGCGTGCATTTTCTCGGCATCCACCACCATCGAGCGGAATTTATATACCTTGAAGGGCTTGCCATTCAGGCCGATACGCTCCTGCGTGAAGAAGATCGGCCCCGGCGAATCCAGGCGGATTGCCAGCGCGGTGATGGCGGTGATGAGCAAGGCTGGCGGCAGGGCGATCAGCACCAGGAGGATGTCGAGCGCGCGCTTGGCAATGCGGTTGCTGGGGCTGAAGCGGGCTTCGCCATTCAAGCCCAGCAGGGGGATACCGCCCAGCATCTCCACCTGTACCTGACTCAGACTCAGCTCGAACAGGTCGGGCACGGTGCGCACCTTGACGTGCTTGCGTTCGCACTCGCGCACGATGTTGAGGATTTTACGCTGCACATGCCACGGCAGGGTGATGATCACCAGGTCTACCTTGTGCGTGTCTATCAGGCGCGGCAGGTTGTCCAGGCCGCCCAGGGCGGGCACGCGCCCCAGATCGTTCGCGCCGCGCTCCGGATCGTCGTCCACAAAACCGACGACCTTGTAGCCCAGGTCCGGGCGGGCGACCAGCGTCTGCAGCACCGATAGCCCCACGCTGCCCGCGCCGACGATGAGCACGCGCTCCACGCCGATGCCGCGCTTGCGCAGATGATCGCGCAGGATGCGCAGAGCCAGCCGCCACGCCCCCAGCAGCAACACGACCAGCGCCGCCGCCTGAATGATCAACAGGCGCGAAAAGACCAGCGGGCGCAGCAGGAAGCTGAGCGCCATCACGATCACTGCGGCGTTCGTCGCGCCGTTGGTGATGGCGAAGACCTCGTCCCACCAGGTGCGCGTGCGCCGCTCGCGATAGAGCCTGGCGCTATGGTTGAAAGCCAGGATCAGGACGACGAAGACCAGGGTATAAGGCCAGTAGGGCGTGAAAGGCGCGCTGTTGGCCTCGTCCACCGGCTGCAGGAACTGCACCTCGTAGCGCAGATAGTACGAGAACAGGAACGCCGCCGTCACCAGCAGCGCATCGCCGACGGGGAGCAACCAACGAGGCCATTTGAAAGGCGTGTCATCCATACCGGGTCGTCAGTCTTGAGTCTTGAGTCTTGAGTTTGGAGTT
>DDBP01000106.1 GCA_002332795.1 Anaerolineales bacterium UBA2029
CCGTCCCATCTACCGCCCCGGCGAAAAGGTCTACTTCCGCGGGGCAATACGCGATCGCCAGGATATGACTTACCGCCTGCCCGGCGAAGGGCAGGTGCACGTCACCATTGACGTGAACTGGGGCGGGCAACTGCTCTTCGAGGGCGACCTGCCGCTCAGCGAGTTCGGCACCTTCAGCGGTGAGGTGACTCTGCCGGACGACGTTCAACTCGGCCAGGCCAACATCTCCGCCCTTTACCAGGACGAGTACGCGGCGCAGGTTTCTTTCTCCATCGCCGAATTCCGCGTGCCGGAGTACAAGGTCGAGGTGACGCCAGATTACGGCGAGATCGTCCAGGGCGACCCCCTGCGCGCGCTGCTGACCGCGTCGTACTACTTCGGCGGGCCAGTCAGCGGCGCACAGATGACCTGGAACGCTGTCGGTCAGGCCGCCTGGTTCAACTACACCGGCCCTGGGCGCTACTGGTTCACCGACGAAACGCAGGATTACTTTAGCTGGGTCAACCTGGGCGGCGGCCAGGCGGTCACGGATGCCAACGGCCAGGCCATCATCACCCTGGAACAGACGCGCGCGCCCTCGCGCCGTCCCATGACCATCACCGTCGAGGGCCAGGTGTGGGACGAGAGCGGTCAGGTCATCAGCGGACGCACGTCTGTCCTGGCCCATCCCGCCGACGTATACGTCGGTCTGCGCACCGACCGCTACTTTGGCCGCGAAGGTTCGCCGGTGAACGTAGACCTGATCGCCGTCACCCCGCAAAGTCAACCGCTGGCCGACCAGAAGATTGACGTGAAAGTAGTCGAGGTGCGCTGGGAGCGCATCCCCATCGAAGGGCAATTCGGCGTCTACGACTGGCGGCAGCAGGAGATCGAAGTCGAGAGCGCCCAGGTGATCACCGGCGCAGACGGCACGGCGCGCTACACGTTCACGCCCCCGCACGCGGGCATCTACCGCATCCAGGCACTGACGCGCGACCTTTACGAGCGCGTCAACAGCGCCACGCTGCGCCTGTGGGTGACGGGCAGCACGCCCGTATGGTGGGGCCGCCCCAGCAATACCATAGACCTGGTGGCCGACAAGGAGAGCTATCAGCCCGGTGACACTGCCGAAATCCTGATCCCCACGCCCTTCACCGGCGTCTCCTACGCCCTGATCGCTGTCGAGCGGGCAGGGATTCAGCACTACGAAGTGGCCCGCATCGAGGGATCAACGCTGGTCTACCGCCTGCCCATCACCGAAGAACACGTGCCCACCATTCACCTGTCGGTGGTGCTGGTCAAAGGGACAGATGCCGAGACGCCGAACCCCTCCTACCGCACCGGCGAACTGGCGCTGGCCGTGGAGCCGGTGAACCGTCGCCTGGAGATCACCGTCACGCCATCGGCGACGCGCGCTCGCCCCGGCGAGACTGTCACGCTGGCGATCAAAGCAGCAGACGCGCGCGGCGAACCCGTCAGCGCCGAGGTGGGCGTGGCCGTGACCGACCTGGCCATCCTCTCGCTGATGCCGCCCAACAGCGTCTCGCTGGAAGAACAGTTCTACGGCCCGCAGCAGAACTACGTCTACACGGATGTGGCCCTGCGCGCCCTGCTGGATGTGCTCAGCGACGAACTGATCGAACAGCAGGCCAAGCGCGAAGGGGAAATCGCCTTCGCTACGCCCGCCGCCATGCCCACTGCCACCGCCGAAATGGCCCTGGGCGCCGCCGATATGGCGCAAGGAGGCGTGCCGCCCCAGGTGACCATCCGCCAGGACTTCCAGCAGACGCCGCTGTGGGCACCGCGGGTCGTCACCGACGCGGGCGGACAGGCCGTGGTGACCGTCACGTTGCCGGACAACCTGACTACCTGGCGCGTGGATGCGCGCGGCCTGACCGCCGATACCCTGGTCGGCGAGCGCACCGCCGACGTGCTCGCCACGTTGCCGCTGCTGGTGCGCCCGGTGACGCCACGCTTCTTCGTCGTGGGCGACCGGGTGGCCCTGGCCGCCGTGATCAACAACAACACCGATGCCGAACAGGCCGTGCAGGCCACCCTGCAGGCCAGCGGCGTGACCCTGGCAGGCGCGGCGACGCAGTCGGTCAGCATCCCCGCCGGAGGGCGCGCCCGCGTCGAGTGGTGGGCGACCGTCGAAGACGTGCCCTACGTAGACCTGACCTTCTTCGCCATCGGCGCGGACGGCTATCAGGACGCGGCCAAACCCATGCTCGCTACCGGCCCAGACAACACCATCCCCGTCTACCGCTACACCGCGCCGGACACCGTCGGCACGGGCGGCGTGCTGCGCGACGAAGGCGCGCGCACCGAAGCGATCAGCCTGCCGCCGAGCCTGGACACCGATCAGGGCGAACTGACCGTGCATCTCGACCCGTCCCTGGCGGTGACGACCGTGGACGCGCTGGACTATCTGAAGAACTTCCCCCATCAGTGCATCGAGCAGACCATCAGCCGCTTCCTGCCCAACGTCATGACCTACCGCGCCCTCAAGAGCCTGGGCCTGGACGATCCGGAGCTGGCCGCCAACCTGCGGACTGTCCTCGATGAGGCGCTGGCCCGCCTGGCTCGCGAGCAGAATCCCGACGGCGGCTGGGGTTGGTTCGCGCAGATGGAGAGCAACCCCTACATCACCGCGTACGCCGCCCTGGGGCTGGTCGAGGCGCGCGACGCCGGCTTCGACGTGGACGCCACGATGATTGACCGGGCGCTCAACTTCGTGCGTTCCGATCTGATCCGCCCCGCCGTCGAAACGCCCGTCTGGCGGCTGAACCGGCAGGCGTTCTACCTCTACGTGTTCGCGCGGGCTGGACAGGCGCGTCCCGCCGAACTCGATGCCCTGCTGGATCACCGCCTGGAGATGGACACCTGGGCGCTGGCATTCCTGCTGATGGCCTACCAGCAACTCGATCCCGCCGACGACGCCATCCCCGCCCTGGTCAGCGATCTGCAGAGCCGCGCCATCCTGTCGGCCACTGGCGCGCACTGGGAGGAAGCGGAGCGCGACTGGTGGAACTGGAGCAGCGACACGCGCAGCACTGCCATCGCGCTGGCGGCGCTGGCGCGGGTGCAGCCCCAACACGACCTGCTGCCGAACGTGGTGCGTTGGCTGATGGTAGCCCGCCAGGGCGATCACTGGACGACCACACAAGAGACCGCCTGGGCGGTGATGGCACTCACCGACTGGATGGTCGCCAGTGGCGAACTGCGCGGGGACTACGACTATCAGGCCGTGCTCAACGGACAACCGCTGGCCGAAGGCACTGTGACGCCGGAGACAGTGCGCGAAGGCCAGGTACTGCGCGTGGCCGTCAAAGACCTGCTGCGCGATGAGATCAACCGGCTGACGATCGCGCGGTCGGCGGGCGAAGGGGTGCTGTACTACACCGCGCACCTCAAGACGCGGCTGTGGGCCTCCGAAGCCAGGCCGATCAGCCGGGGCGTCACCGTCTCCCGCGAGTACTTCCTGGCCGACGATCCGGACACGCCGATCACGTCCGCCAAAGTGGGCGATGTGATCACCGTGCGAGTGACGCTCACCCTGCCCCAGGAAATCTACTACTTCGTGCTGGAAGACCCCATTCCAGCGGGTACCGAGCCAGTAGACACGTCCCTGCTGACCACCAGTCAGCTCACGCAGCCGCCGACCATCCAGCCCACCCACGATCCCTACTGGTATTGGGGCTGGTGGTTGTTCGACCGCTCGGAGCTGCGCGACGAGCAGCTCAACCTGTACGCCGACTTCCTGCCGGCTGGCACCTACGTCTACACTTATCAGGTGCGGGCCAGCGTGCCGGGCGAATTCCAGACCATGCCCAGCCATGCCTACGCCTTCTACTTCCCGGAGGTCTTCGGGCGCGGCGCGGGGACGTTGTTCACGGTCGCAGCGGCAGAGTAACGCTCTCGCCCTCCAGTAACGAAAGCCCCAGGGCGGCAACCCTGGGGCTTTGTTCGGGCATTTCTGTCAGACTCCCGAAGTCTTAGAGACTTCGGAAGTCTCCGGGATGACTAGATGTCGAACTGCGCCCACTGCTCGTACATCTTCCAACGGGCGGCCACGTCCTGACGCATCCGCTCCAGCAGTTCCTCGGCACGCTTGGGGTCGGAGCTACGCAGGATGCGGAAGCGGTTCTGTTTGTACATCCACTCGCCGATGTCCAGCGACGGTGCTTTGGAGTCCAGCGTGAGCGGCTGTTTGCCCGCGCGGGTGTTGTCTGGGTTGAAGCGGTAGAGCGGCCAGAAGCCGGACTCGACGGCGTCCTTCTGCACCTGATAGCCGTAGCGCAGATCGTAGCCGTGCGCGATGCACTGGCAGTAGGCGATGATCAGCGAGGGGCCGTTGTAGGCTTCGGCTTCGGCGAACGCCTTGACCGTCTGCGTCATGTTGGTGCCCAACGCCACCTGCGCCACATAGATGTTGCCGTAGGTCATGGCGATCATGCCCAGGTCCTTCTTGGGCAAATCCTTGCCTGCCGCGGCAAACTTGGCCACCGCACCGCGCGGCGTCGCCTTGGACATCTGTCCACCGGTGTTGGAGTAGACGCCCGTGTCGAGCACCAGCACGTTCACGTCGCGGCCCGACGCCAGCACGTGATCCAGGCCACCGTAGCCGATGTCGTAGGCCCAACCGTCGCCGCCGATGATCCACACCGACTTCTTGACCAGGTAGTCGGCCACGCTCAGCAACTGCGCGGCGAAGGGGCTGCTATCCTGGCGCAGCAACGCCTTGAGTTCGTCCACGCGCGCCCGCTGTGCCTCGATGCCTTCGGGCGTGCTCTGGTCAGCGTCGCGGATGGCTTCGAGCAGCTCGCGGTGATTCTGCGCCTGCGCGATGAGCTGATCCAGCAACTCGCGGGCATACTGCGTGAGCTTGTCCACCGTCAGGCGCATACCCAGGCCAAACTCCGCCGCGTCTTCGAAGAGCGAGTTCGACCACGTCGGGCCGCGCCCATCCGCCCGCACGGCATAGGGCGTGGTGGGCAGGTTGCCGCCGTAGATAGACGAGCAGCCCGTGGCATTGGCAATGATGGCACGGTCGCCGAAGAGCTGCGACATCAGCTTGATGTAGGGCGTCTCGCCGCAGCCGGCGCACGCACCGGAGAACTCGAAGAGCGGGCGCAGCAGTTGCGACCCTTTCACCGTGAAGCGGTTGAAGGTCGAGGGATCCGTCTCCGGCAGGGACAGGAAGTAGTCCCAGTTGACGGCCTCGCGGCGGCGCAGTTCTTCGGTGAGCGGGGTCATGTTGATGGCCTTGCGGTCGGTCTTCTGGCCCTGCTCATCCTTGGCATAGGCCGGGCACATCTCCACGCACACGCCGCAACCGGTGCAGTCCTCCGGCGCGACCTGCACGGTGTATTTCATACCCTTCCACTCGCGGCCCTTGGCTTCGGTGGATTTGAAGGTCTCCGGAGAATTGCCGTTGGCATATTCTGCCGGGTAAATCTTCATGCGGATCGTGGCATGCGGACACACGAAGGCGCACTGATTGCACTGGATGCAGACTTCGGGGTCCCACACCGGAATTTCGGTGGCGATGGCGCGCTTCTCGTACTGTGTGGTAGCCGTCGGATAGGTGCCGTCCACCGGGAACTTGGAGACGGGCAGCCAGTCGCCGCGCCCGGCGATGATCTCGGCGGTGACCGTCTTGACGAATTCCGGCGCGTCCTCCGGCACAGGCGGGCGCATGGAGAAGGTGCTGGTGACTTTGTTCGGATAGTTCACGCGCTCGATGCGGTCAATGGCCACCTGCGCCGCCTTGATGTTCATTTCCACCACCTTCGAGCCTTTGCGCCCGTAGGTGTCCTCGACGGCGGCCTCGATCATGGTCATGGCCTGCTCTTCGGGCAGCACGCCGGAGATATTGAAGAAGGCCGCCTGCATGATGATGTTGATACGACCGCCCAGCCCCACAGACCTGGCGATGGCATCGGCATCAATCACGTAGAACTTGGCCTGCTTGTCAATGATCTGCTGCTGCACCTCACGCGGCAGGTGATCCCACACCTCGGATGCGCTGTACGGGCTGTTCAGCAGGAACGTGCCGCCCGGCTCCAACTGACTGAGCATATCGAACTGCTCGGTGAAGGTGAACTTGTGGCAGGCCAGGAAGCCCGCTTTCTTGATCAGGTAGGTGCTGCGGATGGGCTTCTTGGAGAAGCGCAGGTGCGAGACGGTGCGCGCGCCGGACTTCTTGGAGTCGTAGACGAAATAGCCCTGAGCGTAGTTGTCGGTGGCCTTGCCGATGATCTTGATCGAGTTCTTGTTCGCGCCCACCGTGCCATCCGCGCCCAGCCCGAAGAACAGCGCCCGGTGCACTTCCGGCCCTTCGGTGGAGAACTCGTCGTCCCATTCCAGGCTGGTGAAGGCCACATCGTCAATGATGCCCACCGTGAAGTGATTCTTCGGCTTGTCCGCCGCCAGGTTATCGAAGACGGCCTTGGCCATGCCGGGGTTGAACTCCTTCGACCCCAGGCCGTAGCGCCCGCCGACGATCAGCGGCATCTCGCCCCAGGTGCCGGCGGCCAGCGCCTCGGTGAACGCCGTGATCACGTCCTGGTAAAGCGGTTCGCCCGCTGCGCCTGGCTCTTTGGTGCGGTCGAGCACGGCCACGCGCTTCACCGTCTTGGGCAAAGCTGCGATCAGCGCCTCGCCCTTGAATGGGCGGAACAGACGCACCTTGAGCACGCCGACCTTTTCACCCTGCGCGGTCAGGTAGTCCACCACCTCGTGCACTGTCTCCGCGCCAGACCCCATCAGCACGACCACGCGGTCGGCATCCGGCGCGCCGAAGTAATCGAACAGGTGATATTCGCGCCCCACCACTTCGGCGAAGCGATCCATCACCTTCTGCACGATGGCTGGCGTGCGCTGATAGAACGGATTGATCGCCTCGCGCCCCTGGAAGAACACATCGGGGTTCTGCGCCGTACCGCGCAGCACCGGACGATCGGGCGACATGCCGCGCATGCGGTGCTCCAGCACGTAGCGGTCGTCAATCATGGCGCGCATTTCCTCGCGCGACAGCTCGCAGATTTTCTGGACTTCGTGCGAGGTGCGGAAACCGTCGAAGAAATGCACGAAAGGCACGCGCGATTCCAGAGTGGCCGCCTGAGCGATGAGAGCGAAGTCATGCGCTTCCTGCACACTGCCAGAGGCCAACATCGCCCAACCGGTCTGCCGCACGGCCATCACGTCGGAGTGATCACCGAAAATGGACAGGGCATGAGTCGCCAGCGACCGTGCCGACACGTGAAACACCGTGGAGGTCAACTCGCCGGCGATCTTGTACATGTTGGGGATCATCAACAGCAGGCCCTGCGACGCGGTGAAAGTCGTCGCCAGCGCGCCAGTCGTCAGTGCGCCATGTATCGCGCCTGCTGCACCGCCTTCGGACTGCATTTCCGTCACCGACGGCACTGTACCCCACAGATTCGTCACCCCTGCCGCCGAAAGCTCGTCGGCCTCTTCCCCCATGGGCGAAGACGGGGTGATCGGATAAATGGCAATGACTTCGTTCAGGGCATGGGCCACGCGCGCCACTGCAGCATTGCCATCAATCGTCACCATGTTCTGCGACGATGTCTGCTTTGCCATCTATTTCCTCCTGTGTCTTTCCTGCGGACGACCTCCTGCCCAATGCAGGAGCCGGAAGTGCTGATCGAGACTGTGCCCACACACGCAAACGTCGCCAGACAAGTGCAAGGCGAACACAACAGAAGGGCCAGCAGGCCCGCTCTTCCTGAGTTTTCGCCACAAGTCTAGTGCGTTTGGCACAACCTCAGTAGTGTGAAAAGTCGCGGTTTCGTTGATGAGTGTCACTTTGTGCTCTGAGGACAATTCGTTTGTCGTGTTCGGGCGTTATAATCTGCGCAGATCATGTGCAGCTACTCCCATATACAGGATACCGCGCGGGGTCATGAAGCCCAAGACTCACCTGGTGCTGTTCGATATTGACGGGACGCTGTTGCTATCCGGCGGGTGTGGACGGGCTGCAACTCGCCTGGCGATGCAGGACGTGTTCGGCACGGTGGGCACGCTGGACCGGGTGAGCTTCGCGGGCAAGACCGACTGGCAGATTTTGCTGGAGGCGTTGCAGTCAACGGGCATCACGCCCGATCAGGTCGCCGCCCGGCTGGACGCCTACAATCAAGCGGTCGCGCGCCGCCTCAGCGAGATCATCGCCGATTTCCCCGTGCGGGCCTGCCCCGGCGCACCGGCCCTGGTGACCGCCTTGCGCGCTCATCCAGCGGTGCTGCTGGGCCTGGTGACCGGCAACATGGCCACTCTGGTGCCGATCAAGCTGCGGGCGGCGGGCTACGATCCCGCTGACTTCGCTGTGGCCGCCTATGGGTCAGAGGGGTGGGATCGGGCCATGCTGCCGCCCCTGGCGCTCGAACGCGCTCGCGCCCTCAACGGAGCGGATTTTGCGCCGGACAACGTCGTGATCATCGGTGACACCCCTGGCGACATCGCCTGTGCGCGGAGCATCGGCGCGCGCACCGTCGCGGTAGCAACCGGCCCCTTCAGCATGGCGCAACTCGCGCAGCACGGGCCAAGCTACGTCTTCCCCACTCTCGAAGACACGCCCGCCGTGCTGCACGCCATCCTCAACGACGGCTATGGCGGCTGAGCGTCTGAGGGGCTTCAGACGAACGTGGCTCATGGGGATATGCCTGGGCACCCTGGGTGCCGGTTGCCTGCTGGGCGGCCTGGTACTGCTCGGCTGGCGACTGTTCGCGCCTGAGGAAGCGATCATCCTGCCCCCCAACTTCTCCGGCACCGTCCCACCGACCCCCACGCCAGGCGCTCTGGGGACGCCGCTCGCGCCGCCGCCGCTGCCTTCCCTGCCCGCGCCCCTGGTGATCTTGCCGGTCAGTGAATTGCCCAGCCCTACCCCAACGATGCCATCCCCGCCGCCGCGCACGCAACCGCCCTCGCCGTCAGCGCCGACCGCCGCTCCTGCCGCCACATCCACGCCTACCGCCACTGCGAGTGTAGTCACCGCCACCCCCTCACCCATCACTACATTGCCATCGCCAACGCCCGTCCTGGTATCTCCCGGAGAGATGCCGGTGCGCATTCGCATTCCGCGTATTGGTCTCGACGCACCCGTAGTGCCGGTCGGCCAGCACGCGCTGACCCTGGACGGGCAACTGGTCAGTCAGTGGGACGTGCCGCCCGCCCGCGCCGCTGGCTGGCATCAGACCTCCGCGCCGCTCGGACTTCCTGGCAACACGGTGCTCAACGGCCATCACAACGTGGCTGGAGAAGTCTTCCGCTACCTGTCTGCGCTCAGGCCAGGCGACCGGCTGATCCTGGAGTCAGTCACGCGGCGTTACCCCTATGTGGTCGTACAGACGATGACCCTGGCCGAGGAAGGACAGCCGCCAGAAGTGCGCGCCGAAAACGCCCGCTGGATATTGCCGACCCCCGATGAACGTGTTACGCTGATAACGTGCTGGCCCTACACCTCCAACACGCACCGGCTGGTGGTGATCGCCCTGCCACTTTGGAAAGTCGTCCCGCCGGGCGACATCCCCTAGCCGGGCGAGCCAGCCTCTCTGACCGGCTTAGCCTGGGAGTAGCACGCGCATGATCCAGTTTCTGGCAATACTGCTCGCTCCGATCCTCAACATGCCCATCGTCCGCCGCGTCCGCCGCAATCATGGGCTGGAACATGCCACCATCCATGTGCTCAGCCGCAAGGTGAAGAATCTGAGCATGGCCGGGCGTTCGACTTCGGGCGGGTTCTATCTCTACGGTAACGTCAGCACGCCAGAGGTCGAGGCTGCGGTCAACGAAGCGCTGCAGCGCATGCAGGCGGGCGAGCACGGCCTGGCCATTCACCCCAACTGCGGCACGGGGTTGGTGACGGCGGGTGTGCTCACCAGCCTGGCGACGCTGCTCGGCACCAGCGGGATGCGCAGCGGTTGGGGCGAGCGCCTGTCGCGCCTGCCCACGATCATCCTGCTTTCGACCCTGTCGCTCATCCTGGCACAACCGCTGGGGCTGGCGTTGCAGCAGCATTTCACCACGCTGGGCGATCTGGGCGACATGGAAGTCGTGGACATCAACCGCTTCGAGTTCCCCATCCCCCTGGCCGGGCAACGGCTCACGGTGCACTTCGTGCGCACCCGCTCCAGCTAGCCGCGAGGACGCCATGACGCGCAGCGCGCCCACTTTCTACGTACTGCATGGGCCGGACGAGTTCAGTTGCCGCGCCCAGGTGCAGGCGTTGCGCGAACATATGGGCGAGCCTTCGCTGGCGGAGCTGAACACTGTTGTTTTCGACGGGCGCGAGGTGAGCGCGGCGGATGTGCTGGCCGCGGCCAGCGCCACGCCCTTCCTGGCCGACAAGCGCCTGGTCATCGTCGAGGGGATGCTGAGCTGGCTGGCACGGCGGGGCGGCGGAAAAGCCGCCAGGGACGAGCTGGATACCCTCGCCTCCGGTCTGGTGCAACTCCCCGCCTGGGCGCGGGTGGTCTTCTTCGAGACCGAGACCCTGCCAGACAGTCACCCCATCCTGCAACTCGCCAGGAGCGAGCCGACCGGCTATCACAAGCTGTTCGAGCCGCCGCGCAATCCGACGCGCTGGATCATCGAACGGGCGCGTTCGGTCTACGGAGTCGCGATCGAGCAGGCCGCGGCGACGGCGCTGGCCCTGGTAGTCGGCGACGACCTGCACGCCGCCGACAACGAACTGGCCAAGCTGGCCGCCTACACGGGCGGTGAGCGCCCCATTACCGAAGCGGATGTCGCCCTGCTGACGCCCTACGTCGCCGAAGCGAACATCTTCGACATGGTAGATGCCCTGGGGCGACGCGATAGCCGCGCCGCGCTGAGCCTGCTGCACCGCCTGTTGCGGGAGGACGACCCGTTGCCCATCTTCGGCATGATCGTGCGGCAATTTCGCCTGTTGCTGCTGGCGCGGGAATACCTGGACGCGGGAGGATCGCCGCGCCAGGCAGGGGCCGCGCTGGGCGTGCATCCCTACGTCGCCGAGAAAGTAGTCGGTCAGGCGCGAGTATTCACCCTGGAACAGCTCGAAGCAATCTACCGCCATCTGCTGGACACCGACGTGGCGATCAAAACGGGCAAGGTAGACGCCGCCCTGGCGCTCGATCTGCTGGTCGCCGGCGTCGGCTCCTGATCCTCAGGCCGGTAGTGCTGTTCCCCTCTCACCTGTCTTCATGATTTTTTCATAGCATTTTCATCTGTTTTTCCCCCAAATTTCAGGGTTCTGGGCTATCGTGTAGATAGGGATTAGAACTTTGGCCCGACCGCTGCGTACAGATCAGTGACACCCTGAACTTCCGGGTTTGCAGTGAGGAGGGCGAAGATGTTCACCGTAGGACCGATCGGATGTCTGCAGTGCCTGTGGATTTTGATTGTCGGGGGAACAGCCGGTTACCTGGCGGGCTACGCCATCCGCGGGCGCGGCTACAACCCGGTCGCCAATGTGTTACTGGGCATGGCAGGCTTCCTGGTGGGCAGCCTGCTCTTCGGGCGCATGGGCACCGCGGGCCTGTGCGGAGCGATCATCGTCTCCTTCCTGGGAGCGCTGGTGCTGATCCTGGGCGTCCGGCTCCTGATAGACGAAAACTTCGCCCGCTGAGCGTGCAACGCAGCGGGTGCGGCGAAAGGCGGAAGCCGTGTTCACCATCATTCAGCCAGAAAATCTGGCTCACACGCTGATTATCGAAGTCGTCGGGCGACTCGACAGCGATCACGCCGAAAGATTGGCCGAACAGGCGCAGGCAGCGCTGCGTACGGGCCGGGTGCATCTGGTCTTCGACCTGAGCGGCGTCAGCTTCATCAACAGCGCCGGTCTGCGGGCGCTGGTGCAGACCATCAAGGGAGCGCAGATGTCCGGCGGTTCGCTGACCCTGGTGAACCCGTCCGAGAGCGTCTGGCGGGCACTGCAACTGGTCGGCCTGGACAGCGTCCTGCCAGTCGTCTACGATGCGCAGTGGAACCTGCTCCACCCAGGGCTTACGCCGGTGGCCCGGCAGGTGTGCCTGCTCGCCTAGCGCCCCCTTGTCTTTCGCCCCTCTCTCCTCGCCAGGCAACATACACAGACAGGCCCCCAGGCCAGAGGGCTGTGCTACAATTGCGAGCACCACTCAATAGACGCTGGTAAAGGAGCATTTGCATGACCGAAACCAAGACCGCCTGGATTCACGACGAGATTGCGCAGTTGCAGGCGCAGGGGCTGTTCACTCACATTCGCACGCTGGATAGCCCGCAGGGAGCCTGGCTCGTCGTGGATGGCAAGCGTGTGCTCAATTTCTCGTCCAACAACTACCTGGGGCTGGCCAATCACCCCAAGCTGATCGCTGCCGCCAAGCAAGCCATGGATCGCTACGGCGTCGGCCCGGCGGCAGTGCGCACCATCGCCGGCACCATGTCGCTGCACGTGGAACTGGAACGCCGCCTGGCCGCTTTCAAAGGGGTCGAGGCGGCCATAACTTTCCAGAGTGGCTTCAATGCCAACCTGGCCACTATTCCGGCATTGGTGGGGCGCGGTGATGTGATCTTCTCCGACCGTCTCAATCATGCCAGCATCATTGACGGCTGTCGCCTGTCGCGGGCGCAGATCGTCGCCTATGAGCACTGCGACCCGGACGACCTGCGCCGTCAGATCAAGGCCACCAGCGAATACGGACGACGCCTGATCGTCACCGATGGCGTGTTCAGCATGGACGGCGACATCGCCCCCCTGCCCGAACTGTACGAAATCGCCGCCGAGCACGACATTCTGCTGATGGTAGACGACGCACACGGCGAAGGCGTGCTCGGTCGCGGCGGGCGCGGTATTGTGGATCACTTCGATCTGCACGGCAAAGTGGATATCGAGGTAGGTACATTGAGCAAAGCCTTTGGCGTGGTGGGCGGTGTGGTGGCTGGCAAACAGGTGATCGTGGACTGGCTGCGGCAGCGCGGGCGGCCCTTCCTTTTCAGCAGCGCCATGACCGTGCCGGACGTGGCAGCCTGCCTGGCCGCCGTAGACCTGCTGGAAGAGAGCACCGAACTGGTAGACCGGCTGTGGCAGAACGCCGAGTACTTCAAGGCGGGGATGCAGGCGCTGGGCTTCAACACGGGACGCACGCAAACGCCCATCGTGCCGGTGATGCTGGGCGAAGCCCCCCTGGCGCAGCAATTCAGCAAGCGCCTGTTCGAAGAAGGCGTGTTCGCCATGGCCATCGGCTACCCGACCGTGCCGCAGGGGCAGGCGCGCATCCGCGTGATGAACAGCGCCACGCACTCCCGCGACGATCTCGACCTGGCGCTTGATATCTTCGCCAAAGTGGGCCGCGAACTGGGCGTCATCGCCTGAGCACGAGCGCCCTCATCGCTACCAGAAAGGCACGCCCGGCGATCGTGCGGATAGCCGGGCGTTGGCATTCTCCCAGGAGAGATCAGCTAGAGCGTGTTATGCACTTTTTGCCCTCATCCCCCGCCCCTTCGCCCGCCGCGCGGAGAAGGGGCGGACAGCCACTGAGCGCCTCTCGAACAGGAG
>DDBP01000008.1 GCA_002332795.1 Anaerolineales bacterium UBA2029
CAGGTCGGAACTCGCGTTCCAGTGGCTCGCGGTCAAACGGATCGATTGGCCCTGGCGTTCCTGCGACCAGTGGCACCAACTGCTCCTTGTGCAGGTTGTCAATGACCTGTGTCACCCCTGGCAACGCGCCCACCTGCTCTGGGGACAGATGCGCGTAACAGCCGGTCGCCACCAGCCGAGCATTTGGATTCGTCCGGTTCAAACGCCGCAAGATCATGCGGCTGGTGCGCGTCGCTTCCTGCGTGACGGCGCAGGTGTTCACCACGCACACGTCCGCCGCCTCCGCCGAAGAGACCACCTGGTAGCCCGCCCGCTCAAACTGACGGCCCAGTGTCTCGATCTCGCTCTGGTTCAGGCGACAGCCAGTCGATTCCAGATAGACGCGCATGCGATCATTCCTCGCCCCAAATCGCCGGATCGGGACCGGTGACAATGACATCGTCGAACGCGACCGCAACATCGCTCCCGTCAATCGTGCCCGCAGCCAGGCCAATGCGCCCCTGCGCGAACGCTTCGTCGCGGAAGACAGCAGCGGGTTCGGAAGTGTAACAGATGCCCGGTCCTTCCCAGTTGGCCCACATGCTGGTTTCGTTCTCGCCCTTCAGGCACAGCGGCGCAGGCTGACCGTTGATGAAGAAGCGGAATTCGTCGCCGTAGCCGATCACGCGGATTTCGTTGGGAGCATTCCCCTGCCGGATCAGCTCGCTCACGCCCCAATCGCTGATCTTCTCCTGGACGCCATTGCGCACCCTGCCCAGAGAATAATAGCCATCCGCGCTGATGCGGAAAATGTAGAAATTGCTCTCGTCGCGATAGCGGAACACAACGCCGAACTGATTCTGATCTACCGGCCCCTCCAGCAAACGGGCGGTAACTCGCAGATCGAAATCGCTGAACTTGCGATCCAGCACCGACCACACGACTTCGTCCGGTGCGCCGGATCCATACTCGACGATCAGCGCCGGATTGGGTTGCCCGCCCTCATCGGGCACCGCCTGCACCTGTACCGCGTCTCGCCCTGCGTAGACATCCCATTCGTCATTGAAGTCGTCAAAGGTTGTGGCATAGAGCAGTTCGCCCGGTTCCGGTCTCGCTACGGGTAGCTCGTAAAGCCAGTCGGTCAGCACTCCCAGAACAATACCGAGCGCCAGCAACACAATCAACCATGCCACCCCGATGGCGCGAGTCAGGCGCGCCCATCCCCTGGCATGTGCTCTCTGCCGATCGGCATCCGCATCCTCAGCAAGAGAGCGCGTGCTCAGCACCCAGTAGGAAAGTGCCAGGATGCCCTGCGCCATGAGCAAGAGTGCAGTAGCACGGGCTACGGTCTGCACGTCCTGCAGAAGCTGAGCCGTTGCCCCCAGGTTGCCTGCCTGATCGGCCCGCCACCACAGCACGAGGCCCGTGGGCAGGCTGATCAGGAGCAGCGTTGCGGCCAGCCGCGTCCAGCGCACCGCCTGCCTGTCCCGGCGCTCCAGCGCGCTGGCGGCCCGGAAGTACAACACACTGCCCAGCGCCAACCCGACCGCCGCCGCCATCTTCCATTGCACCGACGCCTGGTAGATGTCACCAGCACGTTCGATACGCAGCGGCCAGCTCAGTTGTACCCGTTTGAGTTCGAGGGTGAACAGATAGGCGAGCAGTGCCAGCGCCGCCCCGAACAGGACGACACCAACCAGGGCAAAGTGCGCTCGTGCCAGCCGCACCACCCATCGCCCGCGCCTGCCTCTGGCTGGCGAGACGCGATAGAACGGCTGAATGCTATCGGTCAAACTCAGTCCCCTCCGCGCTGCGCCACGACCACCACATCGTCAAACGATACGTCCACATACCCCCGCCCTGCCCGCGCAATCAGCCCGAACGAGCGTCCCTCACCGACTGCCGGCAATGTGAATTCGGCGGCTGGCTCTCCCGCCACGATTACCGTCAGGCGAATGCCATCTTCCGCGCCAACCCGATGTACCTGCACCGGCACCGCCTCGCCGAAGCGAAAAGCGCTGCTCAGTTCCTCTGGCGATGCCAGTTCCCGCCATTGCTGGCCGTCACGCACCAACACGTGCACCTTTCCCTCAGCGCTGAGCAGCACTGCCGAGAAGTGCTCATCGTCGGCATAGTCGAACAGGATGCCGCCCTGTCCATCGGGCTGCCCCGCGTTGAACCGCACCATCACCTGGATGCTGAAATCAGTCAGCGGTGCCTGAAAGTCTGGCACGGACCATACGGCAACCCCCGGCGACACCACGCGCATCTGCAACATCTCATTGCGGTATGCCACCGTCGCCTTGGCCGAGACGCTCTCACGCCAGCGGCCACTGTAGGTGCCGAAGTCGTCCGCGAAGAGCAAGATCGGCGCTGGCGTAGCCGTGACCGTCGTTTCTGCGCCGCCCCAGGCTCGCTCGCTGACCGCCGCGCCCTGCGCTGATAGAGTCATGCACAGCAGCACAAGGGCGGTCGCCACGCCAGCGCTCACTTTTCCTTGCATGCCGCGGCTTTCCCCGCTGACAGAGTGTTCTGCACCATAGCGGTGAGATTGTAACACATTCGAACGCGCCGAGGCCGCGGATGTTTCCGGCACTGATTACGGTGCTGCCGCGCTCAGTCTGGCCAGACCTCGCGCAGCCAGTTCACCGTAGTAGGATTCGCGTGGAACCAGCGTCAGCACCATGCTATAGGCCTGCCGGGCCGCCTCTCTGTCGCCAAGGTGTTCCTGGACCACACCAAGATAGTAGTGCACCCGCATATCTCGTGGAGCCAGTCCTGCTGCAGCCCGCAACTGTTCCAGCGCCTCCTCAGCATCCCCCTGGCGATAGATCGTCCAGCCCAGACAGGCTTTCAGTACCCCGTTCTGAGGAAAGTCGGCGGAGGCTTGTTGCAGAAATGCCATGCCAGTCCCTTCCAGGTCGTAGCCCGTCTCCGCGTAGAAAGTCGCCAGCAGCTCGGCCCACTGTGCCTCATCCGGCGCAAGCCCGACAGCAATGCGCAGCCAGCGTTCCGCGCCTGCCAGGTCTCCTGCCGCCTGCAGAGTCTGTCCCACCTCCGCAGCCAGCGCAGGATTATCGGGCGCGGCCCAGTACGCCTGTGTCAGGGCGCGCCGCGCGGCTTCCAGATCACCGCTCAGCCGCCAGTGTATCCCTACCAGATACAGCACCTGTGGGCTGGTAGGCGCCATTGCCTGTGCCTGTTCCAGCCAGGGCCAACCGTCTTCTCCCTGCCGATCCACGGCGTATCCCAGATAGGCCAGCGCGACCGGATTGGCAGCGTTGACGTCCAGCGCCAGGCTCAGCGCTCGTTCCGCCAGTGCCCATTCACCCAGGCGACACATCGTCAGTCCCAGCGCGGTGTAGAAATCCGCTCGCAGAGGTGTATAGGTTGCCAGAATCTCCCTGACTTGTCGGGCGATCTCTGCCTGCGCGGGATCCGCCTCTGCCCGCTTCAGCCATTCCTGAGCGCGCTCTGGCGCGACAGGTGCCAGCAGCAATCCCAACAGCAAGCTGGCCTGCGTGTTGGTCGGGTCAGTAGCCACCAGGGTCATCAACGCCTGCTCGGCACCGGCCCAATCGTGCGCCTCGACCGCCTGTCGGGCTTGTTGCAGCAGTATCAACGGATCAGGAGTCGGCGATACGGTGAGCGTAGAAAGCCTGATGACCTGCGCGGAGAGGGCAGAAGAAAAATCAGTCGGCCACGTCAGGCCGATGATCAGCGTACCCACAAACCAGATGATGATCGTCGCCATGCCCAGCGGAGCACAGCGCTTATGCCTGAAGCGCAAGTTACACCTGCAGGCGTAAGACACTCATCACGGCGTTTTCAATATCAGCCAGCTTGAACGGCTTCAACAGATATCCGTCCACGCCCTGCAACTTGCCCATCAGCCGGTTGGCTGGGTCACCATAGGCGGTGATGACCACATAAGCTGGGCCGGCTCCATCGTGCGGCACGCGGCGCATCTCCTCCAGAAGCCGCCAGCCCGGAATATCGGGCAACGCCAGGTCGAGCAAGACCACATCCGGATGTTGCGCGTGAAACAGTTCCATGGCCTGGTCGCCATGCGTCGCATGCCAGACGCGGAAGCCCAGGCGCTCCAGCGTCAGGCGGACGATAGTCGCCAGATCAACGGTATCTTCGACGATCAGCACGCCGTAAGTCCGCGAACCTGACTCCCCCGTCTCCCCCTGGCGCGGCGCTCTTTCTGGCAACGGCTGGTGCAAGAGGCTGGAATCTTCAGCCATGGGCTATCCCTCGATTTCTGCTGGCCTTTCGCCCAGCGACAGCCCTACCCCCTCAGGCAGTGCATTATACACACAACGTGTTCTGAGCGCACAACAGGTCATTGGAAAGCGGCCGCCAACTAACCTTACTCGCGTTTCTGCAGTCGCTTGTCCACAATGCGCTCAAAGGGATCGGTGCCGGGCTTGACCAGCACGTCGCGGGAACGCCCCCCTGGCTTGGGCGCGCCGACTATTCCCAGTTCGTGCAGCAGATCAATGATGCGCGCGGCGCGGGGATAGCCCAATCCCAATCGCCGCTGGATCAACGAAGCCGATGCCTCTCCTTCCTCGATCACCAGCGCGATGGCCTCTTCCAGCATGGGATCGGTCTCCGACAGCACCTCGCGGCGCGTCATGCCGCGTTCCCACGGGCCAATGGTTATCGGTTCCATGAGGCCTGCCTCTATCTGCGCAGCGTGCCACTGCTTCCAGTAGGACACGACTGCTGTGACCTCTTCGTCTGAGACGTAGCACCCCTGAATGCGTTGCGGAGCCGCTGCGTCCGGGGCCAGGAAGAGCATATCGCCCCGCCCCATCAGCGATTCAGCCCCTGTCGTATCCAGAATGACCCGCGAATCCACCCCCGACGCCACAGCGAAAGAAATGCGCGCCGGGAAGTTCGCCTTGATCAGGCCGGTGATCACGTCCACACTGGGGCGCTGTGTGGCCACCACCAGATGCATCCCCACTGCGCGCGCCATCTGCGCCAGGCGGGTCAGAGTGCGTTCGGTCTCATCCGGACGCTGCATCATCAGGTCGCCGATTTCATCAATGACGATCACAATGTAGGGCAGATGCTCGTCGGCCCGACGTCTGCCCAGCGCCGCGTTGTAGACGTCAATGTTGCGTGCCGCCTCTTTTTCCAGCAGGCGGTAACGCCGATCCATCTCGCGAGTGGCCCAGCGCAACACGCCCACGATTCGGTCAAGCTCTGTCTCCACCGGCCCCAACAAGTGCGGCAGCCCATTGAAACGGCTCAGCTCCACCATCTTGGGGTCAAGCAACACCAGCCGCACGCGATCGGGCGTGTTGTTCATCACCAGCGCCGTAGTCATAGACGCCAGCATGATGGACTTGCCCGATCCCGTTGTCCCCGCGATGAGCAGATGCGGCATGGTCGCCAGATCGGCCACGAAGGAAGCCCCGGCAGTATCGCGGCCCAGCGGGATCGCCAGTGGACGACTACGATACCGATAGAAAGCTTCCGATTCCAATACGGGGCGCAGTGCCACCGTGCTGGGCTGCCGATTAGGCACTTCCACGCCGACATACGAATGGCCGGGCACCGGGGCCTGAATGCGCAGGCGCTTGGCGGAGAGTGCCAGCGCCAGATCGCCGCTGAGGGTGGTGATCTCATTCACACGCACCCGGTTGACGACCCGTTCACCATCATCCGTCACCTGCTCCGTGAAAGGAGACACGGCGTACATGGTCACCGTCGGCCCCACTTTCACATCAATGACCTCGGTCTCCACGTCGAATTCCAGCAGAGTGTCACGGATGATGCGCGCGTTGGTGTTGATCTCTTCCTCAGTAGGCACATTCAGTTCGAGATCGCTCAGCAGTTCCAGCGGCGGCAGATTGGGATCGCGCTTGCCCACCTTCCTGGCCTCGCGAAAATCCTTCACCGTGAAACGGCGTTCGCCCCCGTTAGTGCCTGCCGACCGACTGCGTCCGCGCGCCCTATTGATGACGGGAGCCTGGCGCAGTTCCGGCGGCACCACCGACGGGCGCCCCGTACGCCCGCCCGGAGCAACCAGGCTGCGCCCGTTTTCCGTGCCCAGTTCGTCGCGCGTGCGGGCGATCAACTCCTGACGCTGCGCTCTAGTCAACCGCAGATTCGCCGCCGCCCCAGTTCCAGGGTTGACCTCGCCGCTGTCGTCGTTTCCCTCCACCGACTTGTCGCCGGTCGCACCCTGCCCCGTTCCACGCTGACCACTGCCTGCTGAAGGCATGTACCCGCCGCCCCCCGGCCCAGTTGAGCTGCCAGGCCAACCGCTATCGTCCGTCGGTGAGGTCCCTGCTCCGCCATCCCAGCTCTGGTCTTCGTCGAGTTGTGACAGTCTCGCCTGCAGCCGGCTGCGGAGCCAGCGCATCGCCTGTACCAGGTGCCGCAGGCGCAGTTCGGTCGTCAACACGACGCTGCCCAGGGTTAGCGCTCCCAGTACCCCAGCGGACAGCGCGCGGCCCAGCGGTTCCAGGAGCAACATGAGCACCCAGCCCACGTATCCTCCGCCGCCTCCTTCACGAGCCAACACCCGCGGCTCTGGATCATTGGCCCACCAGTGTAACCAGGCGGTGAGCGCTGCCAGGGCCACTTCCAACCCCACGATCTGCAGCCAGTTCAGGCGCACGGGACGACCGAAACGGGGCAACAACAGGAAGACCCCCGCCGCCAGTAAGCCCAGCGCGATTGCATACGCAGCATGACCAAACCACTGTCGGAGTGTGCGTGACAGAGTGACAGCCAGGGGGGCCTGTGAAGCGCTATTCAACAGAGCGTTGAGGGCAACAACGCCCAGCACCATCAGCAAAATGGCCCCCACTTCTCCAGTCCACGGGGGCAATCGTCCGACTGCTGTCTTCCAGAAGGCCGGATCCGTGATCGTGATTACCGCCTGGGATGCAGCCTGCCGTACCCTCTGACTGGGGGGAGTACGCTTTTCGATGGTGGGACGGACACGGGGACGGCGTGCGGCCTTGGCCTCCGTTGTATCAGCCGGAGGAGTAGACTTTCGCCTGGAAGTCTGTTTCGGCGACTTCTCGGCTGGGGCGCCGCTATTCGAACCCGCCCCGCTGGCCCGTTGTCGCCCGCCGCTTCCACGCTGTCTGGACAAATCGGGCTGTTCGGTCACCCGCCGCTCGCCCGCCGCCATCTTCGATCTGCTCATGAAGAATATGTTCCCATAAGTGGCCGACCGGCCTTTCCCCTCCCATGATTTGCAGCCGGTCGGTAGCGTCACTTCATTCTAGCACTGGTGTTCTAACTCTGCAAAGAATGCTGTTGTGGACTGCATTTTAAGGGTATATTGATCGCAGCGCGCCACACCAGTTAAGATACGCGGCGCGTGAGCAACCAGGGAGTATCCGATCGTGCCAGACCGCATTCTGATTGCACCGTCCATACTGGCCGCCGACTTCACCCGTCTTGGCGCTCAGATCGCCGAAGCGCAGCAGGCAGGAGCCGACCTCATTCACGTGGACGTGATGGATGGCCGTTTCGTGCCCAACCTCACCATGGGGCCACTGATTGTCGAGGCGGCCCGGCGCTCGACTTCGCTCCCCCTCGACGTTCATCTGATGATCGTCGAACCAGAGAAACACATCGGAGCATTCGTGCAGGCCGGAGCCGATCGCATTACCGTTCACGTCGAGACCTGCCCTCACCTGCATCGTGTCGTCCAGCAAATCCGCGAAGCAGGAGCCAGGCCCGCCGTGGCCCTCAACCCGCATACCCCAGCGGTTATGGTCGAAGAAATCCTGCCCTTCGTAGATATGGTGCTGGTGATGACCGTCAACCCTGGCTTTGGTGGACAGCAATTCATCCCGGAGACGCTGCGCAAAATCGAGCAACTGCACACCGCGATCGTCCAGCGCGGCCTTGCGGTAGACATTCAGGTAGACGGCGGCATTGATCTGCTGACTGCCCCCCAGGTGGTGGCGAAGGGAGCCAGCGTGCTGGTAGCCGGCACCTTCGTCTTTGGTGCGCCGGAAGGCGTCGCCGCAGCGATCGCCTCGTTGCGGGCGGCTGCCAGTCAGGTTCGGGTGAATATATGAAAAAAGCCAGCGTATGCTGGCTCTCCGAAACGCCTGGGGCATCGCGTACAGAGAACTTAGGAGCGCACTTTGATGTCTTTGCTGAGCGTGCGAATGCAACGGGTGCACATATACTTGCGCACCAGGCGACCGTTTTCCATCACGCTCACGCGCTGGATATTCGCCTTGAACTGGCGCTTGGTCCGGCGGTTGGAGTGGCTCACATTGTGCCCGAACTGCGGCCCCTTCCCACACACTTCACACTTTGCCATGGCTACGCCTCACCACCAATTGTTCGATCTGTCAAACAAGCGGACGCCATGCTACCATAGAGCGGAGCGCAACGCAAGGGCCATCCGGGAACGGTGACGGGATAACCCATGACAACGAACGACACGCCTCGCGGCTCAATCGAAATATCGCCTACGGCCATTGCCACTCTGGCCAGTCACGCCGCCCTGCAGACCTACGGCGTGGTGGGTATGGCTTCTCCTAATCTGGCTTCCGACATCGCGGCCAGTCTCACCCGCGACCCGAATCGCGGCATTGTCGTTCGCCTGGAAGACAATCACATCATCATAGATGTCTATGTGATCATCGAATACGGCACGCGCATTGCCTCGGTCGCCAATAGCCTGATCAACGGCGTGCGCTATGCAGTTGAGCAGGCGACCGGCTTGCCAGTCAACCAGGTGAATGTCCATGTTCAGGGTCTGCGTGTGAGCAAAACGGAATGAGAGAGCACTGATCATCATGACCGACCATTCGTCCTCCCCTTCCGAGACACCCGCCTGCGACGGTTTCACGCTGTGGCATCTGGCCCAGGCGGGGCGTGACTGGCTCGACCAACATCACGCGCTGGTCAATCAGTTGAACGTATTCCCGGTGCCAGATGGCGACACTGGCACCAATATGCTTATGACCATGCGCAACGCGATCAGAGAAGTTGAAGAATCGGGAGCCTCTGAGCACGTAGGTCAGGTGGCCGCGCGTATCGCTCACGGCGCGATGATGGGATCGCGAGGAAACTCCGGCACAATCCTGTCTCAGCTCTGGCAGGGTTTCGCCCACGCCCTCAAAGAACACAAGACACTGACACCTGAATTGCTCGCAAGAGCGCTGCGCGAGGCGTCCGACACGGCGTATCGCGGTGTGAACAAACCAGTAGAGGGCACCATTCTCACCGTCGCCCGCGAAGCTGCCGAAGCCGCCGAAGAAGCGCTGCGCGACACCCAGGATATGGTCGAAATCCTGCGTAGAACGGTGTTGCGCGCCAAGGATGCCCTGGCCCGCACGCCGGAGATGCTGCCCATCCTTCAGAAGGCCGGCGTCGTGGATTCTGGTGGCAGCGGTCTGGTCTACATCCTGGAAGGGATGCTCCTGTATCTGCAAGGGGAGGCGATCCAGGTGAAACAGGCAACTGTGGCTGAGGCCCGCGATTTGGCCGAGACGCTGGCTCCTGAGGACGAACTGGGCTACGGCTACGACGTGCAGTTCATCCTCAAGGGAGAAAATCTCGACGTCAACGCCATCCGCGCGGCGATAGATAGCATGGGCTGGTCAACGCTGGTCGTCGGCAACGAGCAGGCCATCAAGGTGCACGTTCACGTACACGATCCTGGCATTCCCCTCAGTTATGGCGTCAGCCTGGGGACACTGAGCGACATCGTCGTCGAGAACATGCAGGAACAATACCAGGAATACGTGCGCGAAAGGGCCTCCGCACCGTCGCCAATGCCTGGTGCACCACCTTCGCTGGCAGACATCCCGGCAATCGAACTGGACGAAGATGACATCGCCGTGGTCAGTGTTGCTTCAGGAGATGGGCTGGCGCGGGTCTTCCGCCAGCTTGGTGCCGCTCAACTGGTGATGGGCGGGCAGACCAACAACCCCAGCACCCAGGAAATCCTCGACGCCATTCAGCGGGCAGCCACCCGCAAGGTGATTGTACTGCCCAACAACAAGAACATCATCCTGGCCGCCGAGCAAGCCGCACGGCTGGCTACCGATCAGCAGGTGGTGGTCGTGCCCACGCGCACCATGCCGCAGGGCATCAGCGCCATGTTGCCCTACGATCCCAAAGGCGACCTGGACGCTGTGGTTAAGGCCATGCTGCAGGCTAAGGACAGAGTCGTCACCGGTGAGATTACCACCGCCACACGGAGCGTTGAGCTAAACGGTGTCAAGGTCACAGAGGGACAGATCATTGGACTGATAGATGGCGCTCTGGCAGTAGCAGGCGACGAAATCAGCCAGGTGTTGCGCGACGTGCTGGAGCGCATGTGCTCCGGCGAATGTGAATTGATCACGCTCTACTACGGCAACGGCATTGACGAAGCCGATGCTCGGCGGGTGAGCGAAGAGTTGAGTGCAGCGTATCCTGACCAGGCGTTCGAAGTGGTGTATGGGGGACAGGCGCATTATCACTATATCGTCAGCGCCGAGTGAGGCTCACCACATCGGGCGAAAGGGAGGATATCCTGGTGGGAAAAGTGCGCATTGTGACCGATAGTTCGGCTCAATTCCTCGACCCCACTGTCGTGGACCGCTATGGGATCACGGTTGTGCCCCACACCATCCTGTTGGGATCACGAGCCTTCCGGGAGGGCATTGATATTGAGCCGCAGGCCTTTTTCCAGCTTGTCCGCCAGACCGAATTTCCAGCCCGGCTGATGGCTCCCTCGGCGGACGATTTCACCGCGGTTTTCAAGCGCCTCAACCGTGAAACCGACCAGATACTGGCCATTACCATGTCGCGTCACATGAGTCAGGCGTGGGAGAACGCTTTGCGTGCCAGCAAAGCGTTGCTGGGGCGCTGCGACATCGTGCCGCTGGACTCCACGACCACCTCAGTGGGACTGGCCCTGCTGGTGGAACAGGCCGCGCAAGCTGCCGAGGACGGCGCTACCCTGGACGACATCGTGCATCTGATTCGCTCCCTGCTGCCGCACGTCTACTCGGTATTCTACGTGGACTCCCTCACCTACCTGCGCCACAACAACCTGCTGAGCGAAGCGCAGGTCCTGTTGGGCACCATGCTCGACATCAAGCCGTTTCTCACCATCGAAAATGGTGAACTCATCGCCATGGAAAAGGTACGCTCGCAGGCTCAGGCGATTGAGAAACTCATCGAGTTCGTAGCCGAGTTCTCCGAACTGCAACATCTGGTCATCTTGACCAATGCGCTGCTTCCCGCGGAACGAACTCGTCTGCTGCTGGAGCATCTGGCGATGGAGTTTCCAGACCGCTCTTTCCCGCAAGTGCTATACCAGCCCAGCCTGGTAGCTCTGATCGGCCCTGATGGCTATGGAGTCGTGGTGCAGGAAGAAGCCGAAGCCGGGGAAGAGCTGTTATGACGCGCATTCTGGTCATGACGGACAGCACCTGCGATCTGCCTCGCCCCTGGCTGGAGCGCTACGATATCCGCGTCGTGCCCACCTACGTGCACTTCGGCCTGGAAAGCCTGGCAGACGACGGCGTGCAACTGACCCGCACGACCTTCTATGAACGGCTGACCGCCCACAAAGAGACCGTTACCACCTCTGCGCCGCCTGTTGGACAGGTGTTGGAAGTGATGAGCAAAGCGCTGGCCGAAGCCGATCACGTCATTGCTCTGACCGCCCCATCCAAGCTGAGCGGCATCTTCAACACGTTTCGCCTGGCCGCCGAACAAACTGCCCCCGACCGGGTGACCCTCATTGACAGCGGCACCCTCAGCATGGGGCTGGGATGGCTGGTGCTCATGGCTGCCGAACGCGCGGCAGCAGGATTGTCGCCTGTTGCCATTGCTGAGGACATCCGCCAGACTCTGCCCCGCGTCGAAGTTTGGGCCGCGCTGGACACATTCGAGTACCTGAAACGCAGCGGGCGTGTCAGTTGGGCCAAAGCGGCCATGGGCGAGCTTTTCCAGATCAAGCCAATCATCCGGCTGTACGACGGCGTGGTTTCGTCGGTCACACGCGCCCGCACGTCTCAGCGCGCCTTCGGCACATTGGTTGACCTGGTGCGGGCAGCCGCGCCGCTCGATCGGCTGGCTGTGATGCATTCCAACTTCCCGGAGGGGGGCGAGCGCCTGGCGCAAGCGCTGGCCGACCTGTCCCCCAACTCAGAGATTCCGCGAGTCAACGTCACTCCGGTGATCGGCGTACACGTCGGGCCGCACGGCCTGGGTGCAGCCGTCATCCGCAGTGCAGGATAGGATAACCCCATGCCCTCGGCGTTGGAAACACTGGTCAAGATTCTCAAACTCGAACAAGAGACCGGCTATCGCAATACCGCTGTGATCGGCGGGCTGGGAGCCTTCGCCGCCAACTGGCAGCGCGACGCTCATCAGCAGGCCAGGCGTCCCGAACACCATCAGCTCATCGAGGAACTGGTGAAGTTGTTACGCGCTTACGACGGAGAAACCGTCCCTGCGGCACGAGCCGAAGCTATCCAGTATATGCTGGGACGCATTACCGGGCGCATCCCCGCCCCTCAGGTGATTGACGCGCCCCCCACGCAGATTCCCGAAGAGTCTGGCGGGCCGGAGGTTCCCGCTGATCAGGAAATGGCGGACTTTACGTCCACTGAAGAAGAAACCCTGGCTGAAACGGCTGCACCGCCCGCGCAGGCATCCGGAACCCCGCAACCTGCCGCCGCGCCATCGCCCCCTGCCCCAGCAGCTCGCCGGCGTCGCCGCGAATCTCTCTCGCCCGAACAGGCTGCCGCACGTCTGGCGGCCTTGCAAACTCCTGTGGTCAAGTTGCCCAGGGTGGGCGACAAGATGGCGGAGAAATTGGGACGGCTGGGGATCGCCACAGTGGGCGATCTGCTGTTCACCTTTCCCCGCCGCTACAACGACTACTCCCGGATGCGCCCCCTCAACCGTCTGCTTCCTGGCGAGACCGTCAGCATCGTGGCCGAAATCGAGTCTATCGCCCGCAAGCAAGGGCGCGGGGGACGGCCCTACCTGCATGTGACCCTGGAAGACGGCACAGGCGTTCTGCACGCTTTCTTCTTCGGGCAGCTATGGCTGCAACGGCAGTTCAAGCGCGGAAGCATGGTTGTGCTCAGTGGCAAGGTCGAGCGTTTCCGCGGCGCGCCTTCCATGACTAACCCTGAATGGGAACTGCTGGAACGCGAACACCTGCACACCAATCGGATCGTGCCGGTCTACCCGCTGACCAAAGGGCTATCGGCCCGCACCATGCGCCGTCTGATGCGTCAGGCGCTCGATGACTACGGTGCAGCCGTGCCCGATTATCTGCCGGAAGCGGTGCTGGAACGCACGGGCTTTCCGGAATTGAGCTGGGCGCTCGAACAGGTGCACTTCCCGGACACCGCAGAACATCTCGAACAGGCTCGCCTGCGCCTGAGTTTCGACGAATTGTTCGTCTTCCAGATGGCAGTCATGGCCGCTCGCCGCGACTGGCAGGCGGTGCCCGGTCAGCCGCTCACCGTCACCGACGAATGGCTGAATGAAGCGTTGGCAACGCTCCCCTTCGCCCTCACGGGTGCACAACGCCGCGCCCTGGACGAGATTCGCGCCGATCTGGCCCGCGACATTCCAATGAACCGTCTGTTGCAGGGTGACGTTGGCTCCGGCAAGACCGTCGTCGCTGCGCTGGCGATGGCTATGGCAGTCGTGAACGGCAGGCAGGCGGCGCTGATGGCTCCCACCAGCATCCTGGCCGAGCAGCATGCTCGCAACGTCACTCGTCTGCTGCCCGCCTTTCCCGGCTGTGAGCACGCCCACATTCGCCTGCTGACGGGCAACACTCCGCCCGCCGAGCGCCAGGACATTTACGGTGGTCTGGCCGACGGCTCTGTACAGGTGATCGTCGGGACGCATGCCCTGATCCAGGAAGGGGTGACTTTCGCCAACCTGGGTCTGGCGATCATTGACGAGCAGCACCGCTTTGGTGTGGAACAGCGCGCTACCCTGCGGGGCAAGGGCACCAATCCGCATCTACTGGTCATGACTGCCACGCCCATCCCGCGCACCCTGGCTCTGACCCTGTACGCTGACCTGGACCTGACCCTCATTGACGAGATGCCGCCGGGACGTTCTCCCGTGGAGACGCGCATTCTGTGGCCCAACGAGCGCGAGCGTGCCTACAGCTTCATCCGCGCACAGTTGCAGAAAGGTCACCAGGCTTTCATCATCTATCCGCTGGTGGAGAGCACCGACCCCGACGAAGTGTCCAGCGCCGCCGTGGACGAGTTCGAGCGGCTGCAGAGAGACATCTTCCCGGAATTCCGGCTGGGCCTGCTGCATGGCCGCCTGTCTGCCACGGAAAAGGAAGACACCATGGCCGCTTTTGCTCGTGGCGATATTCAGGTGCTGGTCTCCACCTCCGTCGTCGAAGTAGGGATTGATGTGCCCAATGCCACAGTCATGCTTATCGAACACGCCGAGCGATTTGGGCTGGCTCAATTGCATCAGTTCCGCGGGCGGGTGGGCCGTGGTGAGCATCGTTCGTTCTGCCTGCTGCTCACCGAATCGCCCAGCGACGAAGCGACCGAACGCCTGCGCGCCCTGGAAGAGACCACCGACGGCTTCCGGCTGGCCGAGATCGACTGGAAACTGCGCGGAGCTGGCGACCTGTTGGGTGTGCGACAGAGCGGCATCGGGCAATTCCGCCTGGCGGAGTTGATGAATCCGCACCTGGTCGAGCTGGCACAGCGCGAAGCCCGCACTGTCTACGCAGACGATCCATCGCTGGCGCGCCCGGAGCACTTCCTCCTGGCCCGCCGTATTGCTGCCCTGGCCGAGCGCCGGGGAGACATTAGCTGAGCGTAATCCGCGATCCCACGTCGCAGACCGAGAAGGATACCATGCGTCACAATCACATCTACCGTGCTGTTCTGCCTGGCTCTTTCAACCCGATTCACTATGGCCACATCGACATCGCCCACCGGGCGCTTCGCCTGTTCGACGAAGTCATCGTTGCCGTGTACGTGCACCCTGGCAAACCCGATCTGTTCAGCGGAGAAGAGCGCGTGGCTCTGGTACGCGAATCGCTCAAAGACGAGCCTCGCATCCGAGTTGCGTCATATAACAAGTTGACTGTAGACTATGCACGTGAAGTTGGCGCACAGGCCATCGTGCGCGGGCTGCGGGTCTTTTCTGATTTTGAGCTGGAGTTCCGTATGGCGCTGGCCAACCGTCGCCTTGCGCCCGATATCGAGATCGTCACCTTTATCGCGGCGGAGGAACACCTGCATATCAGTTCGAGCACCATACGAGAGATCGCTTCGCTGGGGGGAGATGTCTCTTCGATGACGCCGCCGCATGTCGTCGAGGCTCTGCAGCGGCGCTTCGCAGAGCTTAGAGCGCGAGGGACCAATTCCTCCTATATGGTCAGCCTGGAAGATTGACGCCGACGCAGGTTTAGGAGGCAGGGCATGGACATTCAACATCTGGTAGACCGGCTCGAAGACCTGATAGACGAGGGGCGGCACGTTCCGCTGAGCAAATTCACCCTGATAGACGAAGAGCGGGCGCTCGAAATCATAGACCAGATGCGCATTTCGGTGCCGGAGCAAATCGAAAAAGCCTCGCGCCTGATCAATCAGCGCGACCGGCTGATCGCCCAGGCCAATGAAGAAGCCAACCGCATCCTGCAGCTTGCCCGTCAGCGCAGCGATGAAATGGTCGAGCGCGACGCCATCGTGCAGAAGGCGCGCGCTCAGGCCCAGAACATCATTGACGAGGCATACCGCGAGGCAGAGAACATCCGCGCCGAAGCCGATGCCTATGTGCTGGAAGTGCTGCGCTCGCTCGAAGAGCAATTGCAATACAATCTGACAGTGGCTCAGAATGGCATCGCCAAGTTGCTCAGGGATCGTGAAGCAAGGCAGCAGCCCCAACAACGATCCACCCCGGCACCTGCGAAGCCGTCTGCAGCAGTGCCCGCAGTCGAGGAAGTTGAAGTGCCTATCCAGGCTCCTTCTCAACCAGGAGCCTGAAATGCAGGCAGCATAGCCTTGACAGCGCCCTGGGCGGCACTTATAATTCTCCCCGTTGTCCGGCCTGCTGGACGGACCTTGGCTTGGCCAAAGGAGAATTCGCATGGGTCCGCTGCCCAAACGAAAAATGTCCAAATCCCGCCGCGATAAGCGTCGGTCTCACGATCACCTGACCCCCCGTCACCTTGTCATGTGCGAGGAGTGCGGTGAGTACAAGCCGGCGCACGAGGTATGCCCTCACTGCGGGTCGTATCGCGGGCGCGAGGTGATCTCCGTCAAGAAAGACGAAGAGTAGTCATTTCTCCCAACAACCTACCCTTTTGGGTCCTGGGAGCCGTGCCTGGCCTTGCACGGCTCTTTGCGTTATGAATCCAGGGTGCACTTTGCCTTTGCAACAAGCGACCTCACCTGTTCTGTCTGGAAAGCGGGGAATACACGATGATTGACTGGCAGACTACCGCACTGGTGTTTCCTGGTCAGGGATCGCAAGAGGTCGGCATGGGGGCCGATCTGATTGCGACCTTCCCTCAGGCACGGCAGGTCTTCGATCAGGCCGATGCCATCCTGGGTTTCTCTCTCAGCGAACTGTGCTTTCAAGGCCCCGCCGATAGCCTCAACGATACGTTCAACACGCAGCCGGCGCTTTATGTCATGGGCATAGCCCTTGTGCGCATCCTGGAAGACGCCTGTGGTGCGGCCCTCACCCCCCTGTGCATGGCCGGACACAGCCTCGGTGAATTGACCGCGCTGGCTGCTGCGGGAGCCATGTCCTTCGAGGACGGCTTGCGGCTGGTGCGCGAGCGCGGTCGGCTGATGCGGGAAGCGACCGTCCGTGCGCCAGGAGCCATGGCCGCCGTCCTCGGCCTGGAAAGAGACGAACTGGCCGCCCTCTGCGCAGACGTGAGTGCCAGCACAGGCCAACCGCTGGTCATCGCCAACGACAACTGTCCTGGCCAGTTGGTGATTTCGGGCGACAAGATTGCGGTCGAACAGGCCATCCCGTTGGCTGAAGCCAAGGGGGCCAAGCGCGTCGTCCCTCTGGCAGTGAGCGTTGCCTCGCACTCGCCGCTCATGGCCGCCATTGTGCCCGACTTCGAGCAGGCCCTGGCTGCCGTGCCCTTCCAGTCACCGCGTGTGCCGGTGATCGGCAACGTGCACGCTGCGCCGTTGCAATCAGCGGAGGCCATTCGTTCCGAGTTGGGCGCTCAGCTCACCTCCACCGTGCGCTGGACGGAATCCGTGCAGACCATGCGCGCCCTGGGCGTCCACACCTTCATCGAGCTGGGGCCTAAGGATGTGCTGTCTGGCCTGATCAAACGGATTGACCGCGACGCCCAGCGCGTCACGCTCAATTCCGCCAGCAGTGTGCAGGCCTTTCTGGACAGCCTGGCCGACTAGGGCGTTGTGCAGTTTGCCTAGTTTCTGTCCAGTCGCCCGAACAGATCGTCCAGAAATGAGATGTAGCGGCAAGATTTTTTGTGTGCAATGCACAAGTCACGCTATCGCCAGCGTTGCTGCGGTCACTATAATTGGCATGTACGCTATGCCACACACAGGAGAGTATCGTGATGGACGACAAAGCCCAGGCCATTCTCGAAACAGTCAAAGCGGAAGGGGTGAAGTTCATTGACCTGCAGTTCACCGATATCTTCGGTGTGACCAAGAGTGTGACCATCCAGGACGTTGGGCTGGAAGAAGCGCTGGAGCGTGGAGTCTGGTTTGACGGGTCTTCCATTCAGGGCTTTGCACGCATCCAGGAATCGGACATGTTCCTGCGGCTGGACCCGGTGACGTTCCGCGTGCTACCCTGGACTCTGGACGATCCCCTGGGCAAGCGTGGCCGCATCATCTGCGATGTCTACAATCCGGACGGCACGCCCTTCGAAGGTGATCCGCGCTACGTGTTGAAGCGCGCCGTTGCGCACGCCGAAAAGCTAGGGTTGATCTACAACACCGGCCCGGAACTTGAGTTCTTCCTGTTTCGCGAGAACGGGCACGAAGCGGTGCCGCACGACGTAGGCGGCTACTTCGATTTCTCTCCAGGCGACGAGGCGCAGCGTGTGCGCAGCGACATCAGCCGTGCCCTGCTGGCGCTGCGCATTCACGTCGAAATGGCTCACCACGAAGTCGCCATCGGTCAGCACGAAATTGACTTCCGCTACGAACATGCCCTGCACACCGCCGACAACGCCGTGACCTTCAAGTACACGGTCAAGGGCATCGCCGCGAAACACGGCCTGATCGCCACGTTCATGCCGAAACCAGTCTTCGGCATCAACGGCAGTGGGATGCACGTGCATCAGAGCCTGGCCGACATCAAGACCGGAAAGAACCTGATGTACGACCCCAACGGTGAGTTTCACCTCTCCAAACTGGCGCGTCAGTTCGTGGCCGGGCAGCTTGCCCACGCCCGCGCTCTGGCGGCGGTGGTAGCGCCTACGGTCAACAGCTACAAACGCCTGACCCCCGGCTATGAAGCGCCGGTCTACGTCTGCTGGGCGCAGCACAACCGCTCGGCGCTGATCCGTGTGCCGCGCTACTCACCGGGCCGCGAACAGGCCACGCGCGTCGAGTTGCGCTTCCCCGACCCCAGTTGCAACCCCTATCTAGCCTTCGCGGTGATGCTCGAAGCCGGACTGGATGGGATCGAACGTGGGCTGGAACCGCCCGCGCCCGTCACGGACGATGTCTTCCACTGGACGACTGCCGAACGGGAAGCCAATGGCGTAGATGTGCTACCGGGCACGCTCGAAGAAGCTCTCAACGAGCTGGCTAAAGACGAAGTCGTACGTTGCGCCTTGGGCGAACATATCTATCACGTCTACGACCGGGCCAAGCGTGCGGAATGGGACGAATACCGCATTCACGTCTCGCGTTGGGAAGTGGATCGCTACATGCTCACCGTCTAGCCCTGTCTGTCAGACAGATTTGCGCACAGAGGCAGCCGTCCGGTTGCCTCTGTGTATTTCTTGCTGCTATCATCGAGCCAGGATTACACGGCCCCAGGAGTATCATCTACCATGTCCAGCAGCGCCCATCACAAAGAAATCGCTGCCCGGCAAGGCCCGGTGCCTATCGCCATCGTTACCGTCAGCGACACGCGCACCCCAGAGACCGACACCAACGCCGCTTACCTGCGTGAACAAATCCTCAGCGCCGGTCATCAGGTGGTAGCCTATCGCATCATCAAAGACGAAGTCGAGCAGGTGAACGATGTGCTGGAGGAACTGGTCAACGGCCCGGCTCGCGTGATTCTTTTCAACGGCGGCACCGGTATCTCCCCGCGCGACCGCACCTACGACGCTCTCAGTCGCAAGCTGGAGAAAGTGCTACCAGGCTTCGGCGAACTGTTCCGCATGCTCAGCTATCAGCAGGTAGGCGCAGCCGCCATGTTGTCGCGCGCCACCGCGGGTGTCTACCGCAACAAGGTGATCGTCTCGACCCCTGGCTCACCAGATGCCGTAAGGTTGGCCTGGGAAAAGTTGATCGCGCCGGAGCTATCGCACCTGGCCTGGGAAGTGATCCGTTGAGCGAGATTTGGGCGAAAAATCCCCGTCCAAACCATTGACGCGCCCACAACTCTTGCTATAATATTCTCCAGTTCGGCGACGTAGCTCAGCGGTAGAGCAGGGGACTCATAAGCCCTGGGTCGTGTGTTCAAATCACACCGTCGCCACTGAAGACCCGGCCAACAGGTCGGGTCTTCTTCTTTGCCTTCCCCCAACTTGTTCTCCGCCCTCCAGGTAGCATACACTACGGTCAACGGCCATCAGTCACAAAGAGGAGAGCGCCCATGCCCAAGCGTCCGGATGTGTTCGACCAGCAGGCGCTCGAAGAAGCGCTGCGCCAGGTAGGTTGCCCGGACTCCTGCATCGCACCCACTATCAGCAACTATCGCCTGTTCGTCCCCCTGGTGCTGGCAACCCTGGGACGGGATCGCATTGAGGAAATTGTGAACGACGCCCGCAGTGAACTTGGCCTGCGCGAACAACGCGCTGCCTGGCGGGCTTCGCTCAAGTACATCGTCGCCTGGGCGCAAGCCGAGATCGAAGCGTACCGGCAGCGTCGCGATGCCGATTCCGCGATCGAAGACCAGGACTCGCCTCAGCTACGGCTATTATGATCCTTGTCCTTATCACAGCATCCGTTAGAATTGCTGAGCGCGTTTCTTGTTCCGTATGACAGCGAGGAGTTGCAATGACACCGGCATTCGTGGTCTTCTTTGGCCCGCCCGGCTGTGGCAAAGGCACTCAGGCCAAACGTGTTGCGGCTGAACTTGGCCTGGTTCAGATTTCAACCGGCGAATTGTTCCGCCAGCACCTGAGCAACCAGACACCGTTGGGCCTGCAGGCGCAAGAGTATATGTCGCGGGGCGCTCTGGTGCCCGACGAAATCACGATCGGCATGGTACGCGAGCGGCTGGCTGAACCAGATGTGAGCAAGGGGGCCATTTTCGATGGGTTCCCGCGCACCCGTGCCCAGGCCCAGGCGCTGGACAATCTGTTGCAGGAATTGGGCGCGCAGCTCAACCTGGTGGTGGATTTTGTCCTTCCCCTCGAAGTCTCGCGCCAGCGCCTGATGGGTCGGCAGGAAGGCCGTCCCGACGACCGCCCTGAAGTCATCGAAAAGCGCCTGAGCGACCACGCCCAGGTTGAAGCCAGCGTGATGCCCTATTACCGCGAGCGTCCCGGTCTGGTCAAAAGCGTGGATGCCAACCGTACCATTGATGCCATCTACCAGGACGTTCTGGCGCTGCTCAAGCCGCTGATCAGCTAACATTGCGACAGACAGTCAGCCCTGCAGACGGGCTATGCGATGCCCTGCAGGGCTGCTGTTTCACTTGCGCAGGCGCGGGAACTCCGGCCCACCCTCCAGAATTAATACGTGCCCGTTCCCCAGGCTGACATCCAGATGCACCGCGCCGTGCCCCACATGAGTCACGTCAGTCCCCCACAGAGGAGCCAACGCGCACTGGCAGACGGGCAGGTAGACGCGCCCGTCCTCTCGCGCCTCAAAGGTCGCGCTGGCCACGGCGACCAGCGTGTGTTCAGCGTTCTGCCGCGCGAAGATCAGGAAGCCCGGATTCTCGCTATAGCCGACAAAGAAGGTGGCTGGGTCAGGGTCGCTGAGCAGGGCTACGTACTTCTGCCGCAACTGCAGTGCATAGCGCACCGAATTCACCAGGTTGTCGGGGCGCGTCCAATCGAACGCCCAGGCGCTGAACAGCGGCAGTTTTTCCGCAGGATAGGCGCCAATCATTTCGTCTGTGAAGCCCAGTCCTGTGTTGATGGGCTGTGTCTCCATCAGCTCGAAGCCACTGTGAATGAAAGGCACACCTGGCAGCAGCACACTCAACGCCAGGGCAAAGTGCACGTACTGCAACGGAAAAGGACGGGCCGCCGCCCGCGGAGTATTGTGATTCTCCGCCGTGGCAAAGAACGGCAACGGCAGCCGCTCATGGGCCAACCGGTTCAGAAAAGCGCGCAATTTCTCCGGTTGGTGGAAGTCGAACAGCAGGTAACCCACGACGGCGTTGTATCCCTCGTCTACGCTCTGCTGCCCGATGACGAAGTTCTCGTCCCAGAAGGCGAAATCCGGATTGATGGCCCGTGCCGAAGCCACAATGCGCTGTTTGAGCGGCCTGGGCAACGCATGGCCCATGTCAATCATGACCCCATCAATCCCAAAGGTTTGCTGATAGTGCGGGATCACGCCCGCGATCGCATCCCACAGACCCGCGACCGCGTTCTCCGGACGTGCCAGCCGCTCGTCATACATACGGATGGTGTTGTAGGCCATGTAGTTGAAATCCGGATGGTCGTACATGCGCAGATAGGTGACGTCCGTCCACGGCGGCTGATTGTCGTCCGGTGGCCAATCGGTGAACGCGCCGGGGATACGCACCCTGGTACCATCGTCCAACGCGCCCAGCCAGCGTCCTTCTTCCATCCACACCCGGTCAGGGCGCGGCGGCAGGGTGAACATGGCCCGGTACTGGCCCGACGGGGGCGGCAGTTGAGAGAAATCGTGTGCCGCAACCTTGGCCTTGATCGCTGCCATTTCCGCCCCTGAGAAGAGGGGGTTCCCGTAGGTAGCTGAATCAGCGCTGCCCGGCTGCCGGTCTGGCACATCGGCGCGAATCCAGTAGAACCATTCCGGATGCTGCCCAATCCACGCCCCGTCCTTCGATGACGTACGCAGCACAAACTCCATCACCACGCGCATACCCAGCCGGTGCGCCGCCTCGACAAACCCGGCGAAGAGCGCGTCGGCGGATAACCCCAGCGCCGGCTCTGCCAGATTCTCGTCCAGCACGTAGGGATCGCGGATGGCATAGGGTGATCCCAGCGTCCCTTTCTTGCCATCCTGTCCCACCGCCGTGATCGGCAGCAGGTGAATCGTGTTGACACCCAGGCTCTGAATGTAGGGCAGCAAGGCAATGCTCTTGAGCAGGGTACCCGTCTCGCGCCAACCATCCGCAGAGGGGCCGATAGACAATGTCCCGTCGTGAGCATGATCATAAGCCGCGGTGACGCGCGGAAACATGTTGTAGACAATGGCCCGTTGCGTCCAATCCCCGTTACCATTCCCCTGCACCAACGGGCGTGGCGGCTGCGCAGCGATCCACTCCAGTTTGGAGCGATAGAAATCATAAGGGTTGACGGCACGCGCCGCGGTGGTTTGATGATCAATCCACAGGCCCGGCACATGATAGGGCTGTGTCAGGTCGCGGCGACGTTGCCGCAGGGTCTCAATGATCTGCAACAAAGCATCCATGCAAACTTGCTCCGACAGTGCAACGTTGTCCCAACTCTGTCCGCGCACACAAAAAAGGGAGACATGCTCCCTTCTGTGTTTCCGGCTACAGTGTAGCCCGACGTTATTGATTGTAATCTGGCCCGAAGACCTCGGCCATCAGCGGTCCCAGCTTGGACCGGTTGGGAATCAGAATATCCTGGCCCTGCCAGTTGGTCGGAATGACGTATTCCCAGCCGACCACCCCACTGCGATAGTTCGAAGTGGGAATGTCCTTCACCCACCACGCCAGTTGCAGAATCTGCTCCAGCGACAGGCCCGTGTCAATCCCCTTGCTCAGCTCCGACCACAAGGTGGGCGCTTGCATGGCCAGCTCCGGGATCATGTTAAAAGCCAGCACCTTGTCGCGAATGGCGTAGAGCACCTGTTGCTGGCGACGGTTGCGATCGATGTCGTCCGTCGAGTGACGACTGCGCGCATATTTCAGCGCGGTGGCCCCATCCATCTGATGCCAGCCCGCTTCGATGTAGAAAGGATCATACCCGTAATTCATGTCGGGATAGAGCGGGTCGTAGATGTCGTAGGGCACTTCGATATTGATTCCGCCAATGAGATCAATGATGCGGATGAACGTCTCGAAATTCACCATCACGTACTCATTGACGCGGATACCGAAGTTGTACTGCACCGTCTGCATGGCCAGGCGCGGCCCACCTCCCGGCCCTTCCAACTCACCGGCGCTGTAGGCGGTGTTGATGCGCTGCGGCCCATAACCCGGCACGTCAACGAACAGATCGCGCGGGATGCTGAGCATGCCCACACTGTTGGTCTTGGGATCCAGGCTGATGAGTATCATCGTGTCGGTGCGCACCGACGCTCCAAATTCACCCGGACGCCAGTCCATACCCATTACCAGCACCGTGAACCGCTCTTTGCCGTCCCAGGGGCGGATGATCATGCTTTCGCCGTTGCCCAGCATCCCGCCGACCGGCATATCGCCCGACGCTTCCAGAATGCCCCCCGGCCCATAGAGCACCGACGTCGGTTCGACCGGCGGAGCGCTGGTCGCCACGGTCCCTTCAGCGCCGCGCGTGGCCTGCAGCAGGAAGAACACAATCATGCTGGAAATGATAGTGATTCCCAGCAACGCCGAGGCGATGATCACCCACGCCCACTCATCGGGCGCCCCCAGTTCGCGGCGCACTTTGCGGCGTTCGACACGGTCGCGTACGCGCCGCCCCCGCCGCGACCGCCGCAATTCTGCTTCGGATACCGGCATGGCAGCCGGAGCGCCAGGGAAACTATACCAGTGTCCCCCACCAGACGAGCGCGAACTGCCCCCAGGTTTGGGTGCAGGGATGGGATCGAGATGGGGCTGGGTTTGAATCGGGTCGTCAGAAGTCATCACGTGCTCCCATTGAGCCTCATGC
>DDBP01000021.1:0-2762 GCA_002332795.1 Anaerolineales bacterium UBA2029
GGGGGTGAGGTCAACCGAAGCGTGTCAACACCCCCTCCCAGCCTGCTATTGCTGCCCTGCCGCCGCCGTCTACTCCGCTGGCGTCAGCGTCCAGGTCTCGACGGTGTGCGCCGTCACTGCGTCCGCGCTGAAGTAGTGCGCGTGATACTGCCCGCTGGCCCACAGTGGGATCATGTCGGCGTAGTGCTGACTCTGCGGACTGCCGCTCTGCCCGGTAGTGTGAATCAGGCGCGAGTTGTCCCAGTCGCTCAGGTCTAGGATCATGCGCAGACTGGGCAGGCTCCTCACCGTGTAGTCGCCCGATCCTACTTCCCAGCTTGTCGCGTTGACGATCGCCGGCCCGCCGCTGACGGGCGTCTCGCGGTTGAAGACGGCGCGCAGCACCGGCAGCAGTTCGTCCAGGCGCGGGTCAAGCCCTTCCGGAAGCTGACCGATCGGCGCAGCGCGGAACTGTGCCACGTGCAGGTCGCCCCAACGCCAGGCTGTCCGGTCGGCCCCGTATTGACCTTCCAGCCAGTCGAGCGCTTCACTCAGCGCCTGGCCCGCCAGCGCCGCCGGGTCGTTCACGCCCAGCCCGGCATTGGCCCAGAGCGGATGATCGGGGTGATCGAGGATCAACGACAGGCGGCGGATGTTGAACGACTCCTCGAAGAACGGCAGCTCGTCGAACACCAGCGGCACGAAGCGGTTCCAGAACACATTGAACAGGGCTGCCTGTGGGCTGTCGGCGGCGTTCTGCAAGTCCCACTCACCCAGCCAGGCGACGGCCTCGGCCAGCCGTTCGTCGTCCCAGGTCAGACCGGCCAGCCAGGGCACGGTCAGCGCTGCCGCCGAGTTGTAACTATCGAACTGAATGGCAGCGAAGGTGTCTGGTGTGTGCTGCGGCTCGGCCTGCAGCAGGGTTTCGATGCGCGCTGCGCGGTAGCCGTAGGCCCAGTCCACGGTGATCGTATAGGGGAAGTCTTCCGGCGCGACAACGGCGTTGTTGGCCGTGACGATGTAGCCGCTATCGGGGTTGAACAGGCGCGGATTCTCGCGCGGGTCCACGTAGCCCCGCCACTCGAACTCCGCCGACGTGCCCGGCACGGGGCGCGAGCCGTCGTGCCCCTCAGCGCGGATGGGGATGCGCCCGGACGTGATGTAGCCGATGTTGCCCTGCACGTCGGCGTAGACGAAGTTCTGCGCCGCCAGGTCGAAATAGGTCACGGCTTCCTGGAACTCGTCCCAGTTGCGGGCGGCGTTGATGCCCAGGAACGCCTGGAAGTTGCGGCTGGGGTCGGCGGCGGCCCAGCGCAGCGCGACCGGTTGATCCAGCCCCAGCAGGTCGGTGACCACCGGCCCAAAGCGCGTCAGCAAGACTTCGGCGGTCACCGGTTCGCCGTCCCAGGGGCGGATGGTCTCGGTGACGATCTCCATATCCACCCATTCGCCCTCATAGCGGTACTGGCGCGGGTTGTCCGGGTTGAGTTCCAGCAGGTAGAGGTCTTGCACGTCGGTGCCGACGTTGGTCACGCCCCAGCCTATGTCGCGATTGTGCCCGATGATGACGAAGGGCGTGCCCGCAAAACTGAAGCCGCTGACATCCAGCGGACAGGCGTCGCTGATCTCCACGCAGTGCAGCCCGATCTCGTACCAGATGGAGGGCATCTGAATGCCCAGGTGGGGATCGTTGGCGAGCAGCGGCTTGCCACTGACGGTGCGACTACCCGCCGCCACCCAGTTATTGGACCCCAGGCCCACGTCGCGCAGCATGGCGACATTCTCCAGCCCCGGCAGCCTGTCCAGTGGAGAGACCTGGCGGGACTGCGCGGGCGCGGGTGTCCAGCCCGGCTCCAGAATCAGCGGTTGTCCGGCGTAGTCATAGCCGGGGGCGAGCGTTTCCAACGCTTCCTCGCCGACTTGCTGGATCAGGCGGTAGCGCAGCACTTCGGCGTCCATGTTGCCGCTGAGGCCCAGCGCCATCACCTGCAACCAGGTCGCGCTGTTGAGCGGCGTCCACGGCTCGATGCTGCTCACCGGCGGCGCGCCGAAGCCCTGGCGCAACTGATTGATGACGGAATACTCCATCGCCGCGTCGCCGGGCGCTTTGCCCGCCAGCCAGGCGTTGACCCCGTCGGCATACGCCTGCAACAACGCCAGCACATCCTCTGGCATGTGATCCAGGTCGTTCTGAGCGTTGCGGGCCAGCCCCAGGGTGCGCAGGAAGATATCGGTCTGCACCAGCGACGAGCCGGCGATCTCGGACAGCCGTCCGCTACCCTGGGCGCGGAACCACTCCATCTGCCACCAGCGGTCGGCGGCGTGCACGTAGCCCTGCGCCATGACCAGATCGTGCAGCGTGCTACCGTAAATGTGCGGCACGCCCATCTCGTCCCAGCGCACGGTCACTTCGCCATCCAGCCCTGGCAGACTCAGCGTCTGTCCGGTTTCCTGAGCCAGCGCCGCCGCTGACGACACCCCCGCCGGAGCCGCCGTCGCCGTCAACGGAGCGAGCAGCAACCCCAGTAACACGAGTCCGGACAGCAGTCCCCTCAATTTTCTCACGGCTTGCCTCCTCTTCTGCCTGCAAAACGGTTTCACCAGAAACCATGTTGCACACATTATAAGAAATTTAGGGAGGGATTGGGAAAACCAAATCTCGCCATCCAGTGGGCAGACGTATCCGGGGGACGCGCTGCCAGACTTCCCTGCGCCCCTCTCCCTCGCGACCACTCCCACCCTGGACGGGTGCATGCAAAGACTGTCAGCGACTTACTTGACAC
>DDBP01000021.1:2906-6017 GCA_002332795.1 Anaerolineales bacterium UBA2029
CCTCGCTTCGCTCGGCTCGCCCCCTCTCCAGCCTGGACTGGCTGAGGGGGCAACGAGGCGCGTCAGCGCCGAGTGGGGGTGAGGTAAAGCGGACCACGGCAAAACTGCCTGACACATTTTGCACGCACCACCCTGGACCCTGGACACCCGCGTTGCGCCGCGCCCGGTGAGACCGTATAATGGCCGCAAAGGCCGTCCGCCGGGAGGGAAGTCCCATGAGCGCCAACGAACGGGTCTCTTTGGTCGTGCGCCGCGAGTTGCCCGATCTGGACGAAGTGTATCTGCTGCGCGCGCGCATCCTGGGCGTGCTGATCCGCGACGCCCGCGAAGCGGCGGGCCTGAGCGAGGAAGCGTGCGCGGCAGTGGTGGGCGTCGCGCCGGAGACGCTGCGCGCCTGGGAACTGGGGCAGTCCATGCCCAGCCTGCCCGACCTGGAGCTGCTGGCCTACCATCTGCACGTGCCGATCAGCCATTTCTGGGCCACCGAGCCATCGCTGGAGACCGAGCGCCGCCCCGCCGTGGATCGCGCGGCCTACCGCCTGCTGCGCGACCGGCTGATCGGGGCCTTGCTGCGCGCCGCCCGCGAAGAACGCGGCCTGAGCCTGGAAACGCTGGCGGAGGAAGTCGGCGTCGCGCCGGGCACGCTGCTGGCCTACGAACTGGGGCAGCGCCCCATCCCCATGCCGGTGCTGTCGTCGCTGGCCTCGGCCTGTCACGTCCCCCTGTCCTACTTCGCCGAGAGCAACAACCGGGTGGGGCATTTCCTGGAGCAGCAGGAAAATCTGCGACGCATCGCCGAACTGCCCGACGACGTGCTGCGCTTCATCAGCTCGCCCAGCAACCGGCCCTACCTCGACCTGGTGATGAAGCTGGCCGCGCTCGACACCGATCGTCTGCGCGGCATTGCCGAAGCGATCCTCGACATCACGCTGTGACCCTTTCCGCGGCAGGCCGTCGCGCGGTACAATCGCCGCCCATGCAGACCTGTTCAGAGACACGTCCTCGCTGGATCGCGCCAGCCATGCTGGCGGTGTTGCTGCTCGCCGCCTACCTGCGCCTGCACGACCTCAACGCGCAGGGCATGTGGGGCGACGAGGGCTGGTCGATCTGGCTGGCTCGCGGCGACACCCTGCGCGACCTGACCATGACCATGGTCTTCGACCATCACGGGCCGGTCTATTCGGCGTTGCTGCGCGGCTGGGAACTGCTGGCCGGTGAAACCGTGCTGGCGCTGCGCTGGATCACCGCGCTGTTCTCGCTGACGAGCATCGCCCTGATCTACGCGCTGGGGCGCGAACTGTTCAACCCGGCGGCAGGCGTGAGCGCGGCGCTGGCCTTCGCGCTGATGGATAAGCACGTCGTGCTGACCCAGGAAGTGCGCGATTACCCCATGGTCTTCTTCACCATGATCGCCATCGCGCTGTTCTACGCCCGCTGGCGCCGCACGCCGCGCGGTGGCAACGCCTTCTGGTTCGTCGCGGCGTCGGTCTTCGGCCTCTACCTGCACTATTACTGCTACATGGTCAACCTGGCCATTTTGTTGCACGCCGCGCTGACCCTGCGCGGGCGCGAACGCTGGCAGCATTTCCTGGCGCTCAATGCCCTGATCGCCCTGGCCTTCGCGCCCTGGTTGCCAGTGGTGGTGCATCAGTTCATCAACACGCCGGTAGATAGCGAAGTGCTCACCATTCACGGGATGCCGCTCAACCAGCACACTATAGACTACCTGGCAAGCGAATCCTTCGGCAAGCCGGTCGCGCTCTACGGGCTGCTGCTGGTCGCCGGGGCGTGGGCGCCGCTGAGCAACCGTTTGCCGGGCGTGCTGGGCCGCATCCCGCGCGACCGTCGCCTGGGGGGAGCGCTGCTGGCGTTGCTATGGTTCGCCCTGCCCGTCCTGATCACCGTGTCGCTGCACAGCCGCTACCCCCTGCTGACCGACCGCAACATCTCGGTGATCATGCCCGCCATCGCCCTGCTGGTGGGCACGGGGCTGATCGCCTTCGAACCGTTCGGGGCGACCTTCCTGGCCGCGCTGATCGTCGTCAACGGTCTGTTGACCACCAGTTCCTATTTCGACAAGCCGCCCTGGCGCGAGATGGCCGCCGACGTGAGCGCCCGTTATCCCGGCGGCGAACCCGTGCTGCTGGACGTAGAAGGCGAGCACGCCGCGGCGTGGTATCACTTCTCGCTGGAACTGCCGGTAGACGTGGATCGCATCCTCAACCTGCTGCCCGCCGAAGCCGAGGGCACCGACCTGGCTATCTCGCTCTACGACCTGCGCAAGCGCTACGGCGGCGATTTCATCCCGCGCCTGCAGCGTATCCTGGCTGAGACGGACGGGTTATGGCTGGCCTATTGGGGCGATGAAGCCAAGAAGCACGACATCTTCGACGCGCTGACGCTGGCCGGTTTCGTCCGCACGGCGACGCTGCAATACGAGCATCACGGCTACCCCATCTACGCCTACCGCTACGACCGCGTGGACTCGTTCGGCGCACCGCTGGTCACCTTCGGGACGGACGCACCTATCGCGCTGCGCCGCGCCGTCTGGCCACAAACGGCGCGCGCCGGTGATCGGGTGCACGCCCTGCTGTGGTGGAGCGTCTCCGCGCCGCCGCCCGCCGACTACACGGTCTCGGTCTTCCTGCTCGACGGGGCGGGAGTACTGCGCGCTCAGCACGACGGTTTTCCGGCGGATGGCGCGCGCCCCACCAGCACCTGGGCCGCGGACGAACTGATCTTCGACGCGCACACGCTCCGTCTGCCGAAAGACCTGCCCGCCGGTACCTATACGCTTGGCGTGAAGCTCTACACCTGGTGGGATGGGGCGATCCTGCACACGACAGGCGGCGACGAGTACGCGATCGTCGGGACGATCACCGTGCCATAGGGAAAGACACACCGAAGCCGCAGAGCACGCAGAGAAAGCACAGAGGGAAACTTGCCGTGCGCCGGGCGCGAGCAAAGGTTGTCAGTAGACTTTAGTGCTCTGGATGGCCCTCATCTCCCGCCTCCTTCTCCCGCGCGTTCATGGGCGGACAGGGCTAGAACAAGCGTTAAGGCTGGCTCGCTTCGGTTGACCTCACCCCAGCCTCGCTGCGCTCGGCTTGC
>DDBP01000020.1 GCA_002332795.1 Anaerolineales bacterium UBA2029
CACTGACAACTGACCACTTAGCCCTGCCCGCCCCTGAACCGTGCATGGGGGTAAGGTTTTCAAACGGCCTCTACATCCCCGCGCCGCGCGGCGTTACACCCAATCTCCCACGTAGGGCGCGTGCGCGGTCAGATAGTCGTCCACCAGGGCGCGCGCCCGCGAATACGAGAGCACCAGCGGGTGCGCCATCAGCGCGTCCACGGCCAGCGCCCGCGAACGCTTGGCCACGGCGCGCACGGTCAGGCGCTCGTAGTGTTTGATCACCTGCATCAGCAGGGCCGGGCCTGCGGGCACATCGCCAATGGGCAGCGGGCGCACGCCGTCTCCATCCACCACGCAGCTCACTTCCACCACATCGTCGGGGCGCATGGCGGCGATCGCGCCCTGGTTGGGCACGTTGAGCGCGGTGTAGAGCGGCTTTCCGGTCGTCAGCGCGGTCATGATGTCCAGCGCCACGCCCGCGTAGCCCTCGCCTTCCTCCGGATTGACCTGCAGAAAAGTGGCCTGGAACTGCGCGTCGGCTTCTTCGGGCGTCGGCGCGCCCTGCTGCGCGTAGTGCATATAGGTGGCGGAGCGGCGTTGATTGTAGCGGTAGTAGAGAGCCAGGGCCGCGTCCAGGTCGCGCGAGGGGTCTACCTGGCGCAGTTGCTCCAGCAGATCGCGGTTCAGCGCCAGCACTTCTTCGCCGCGGGTGCGCTCTTCGCTCGCGATAGCCTGCACTGCCCGCTCGGCGTAGTAATAGTAGTAGAGGTATTCGTTGAGCCACATGCCCAGGTGATGCACCAGCGCTGGCTCGAAGACGTTGAGCAGCGTTTCGCGCAGGAAGGACGGGTCGGCCAGGAAGCGCGGCAACACGTCCTCGCCCTGGTACCATACGCGCCGCGTCCACGACAGGTGATTCAGCCCGAAGACCTCGGCCTGCAGGTCGTTGGGCGACACACCCAGCCGCGCGGCAACCGCGTGCTGCGCGCCGTTGGCCGAATCGCAGATACCTACCGCGCGCCCGAAGCCTGCGTCGTGCAGCGCCTGCGCCACCAGTCCCGCCGGATTGGTGAAGTTGAACATCCAGGCGTCGGGGCACAGTTCGTCGCGCAGGCGGGCGTATTCCAGAATGGCCGGGATGCTGCGCAGGGCCATGGCGAAACCGCCGGGGCCGGTCGTCTCCTGTCCCAGCACGCCGTAGCGCAGCGCGATCCGTTCGTCGCGCACGCGACCTTCGTCGCCGCCCACGCGAATCGTCGTCACCACGAACGACGCCCCGTCGAGCGCAGCGCGCGCGTCAGTGGTCGTGGTCACGCGCACAGGGCTACCCGCCTTGCGCGCCACGCCCTGCGCCAGCGCGCCAGTGAGCGCCAGCTTGGGGCCGTCAATATCCATCAGGCAAATCTCATCCAGGCCGATGATCTCGGCGCGGCGCAATGCCGAGGCCACGAACAGGGGCGCGCGCACGCCGCCCCCGCCAATCACTGCCAGTTTCACCGTTCGCTCCTTTGCCAGGGTGCGTTACACACTGGATACAGTACCACAGGATCGCACCAAACGGGAAGGGGAGGAGCGGTCAGTCTTCAGCAGTCAGCCGTCAGCAATGAGCAGGAAGCCAATCTGTTCCTGCTGAAAGCCGATAGCTCCGGGCACATTTCAGAGGCCGTTTGAGAAGTCCTGCTCTGCGGCTTTACCTCACCCCTGCTTGGCGCTGACGCGCCTCGTCGCCCCCTCTCCGGTCTATACATCTAGGCTGGAGAGGGAGCGAGCCGAGCGCAGCGAGGCGAGGGTGAGGTAACGGTCTCTTTCTCAGCGCCTATGCAGAACCCTGTTCCTGGCGCAGCATGGCCCGATGGAGGATCGCGCCCAGGTGATGAGGCTCCTCGCTGAGCACGGCTGCGAAATGCTCCTGAGCCTGCTCGTTGGCTCCCAGCCCCAGATACCCCAGCGCCATCATGTAGTGGCAGTGTATCCGGTTGCGGCGGTTCAGATCGGCATCGAAGACCAGGAAGTCCGGCAGCGAGACGGCGAAGTAATCCATGATCACGTCGTCGTTCAGGTGCGCCTGACCATACGTCACCAGTCGGTTGAAGACTTCCTCCGCCTCGGCGGGACGGTTGAGTTTCTGCAGCGCCAGCCCCTGGTAGAAGATCATGTCCGGCGGCTGATCGTTGTAGTACATGGGCGAGGCTGGCTCCAGCAGCCCCTCGCTCGCCCGCTGGAAGTGCTCGCGCGCGCGTTCGTATTGGCCTAGCGCTTCATAAGCACAGCCCAGGTAGTAGAAGATGTGGTTCTCCAGAGTACCCTGCAGCTTGCCCTCGCCCAGGTTGGGCGGGTAGACACGGGCACGCTCCAGCAGGGCGATCGCCTCGTCGAAGCGCTGCGCTGCCAGGCTGCGCCTGGCCAGTTCGACCAGGCTCAGCACATACTGCCCGGTCACTTTGCCTTCGCCCCCTTCCCAGGGATGAAAGCTCCGGCTCAGCAGTATGCTCAGCGCTTCGTCGGGGCGGCCCAGGGCATTCAGTAACATGACCTGTTCGATGGTGAGATCGTCCCGCTGAGCGACCAGATCGGCGTGCTGCTGCAACGCGGCCAGGCGTTCTGCTGGATCGTGCCCCATGCGCTTGCGCAGTTGATCTAGCTCGAAGAACACCCGCGCATCGGTCGGATCCAGGCGGAAGGCCAGCTCATAGCACTGCAAGGCGCGCGCAGGATCGTGGCGCTTGTTCATATAGGCCAGGCCCAGGTTGCGGTGCACGGTGGGGAAGGCCGGATCGAGCTGTTGGGCACGTTCCCAGGCGGCAATGGCTTCTTCGTAACGCCGGTGCGCGTACCAGAAGTTGCCCAGATAGTAGGGCGCACGCGGATCGTCCGGACAATGCACTATGGCCGCCTCCAGCGCAGGCACGGCCTCAAGCTGATTGGGGAAGCAATAGTCCGGCGACAGGTTCCGCGCCTGGACAAAGCATTCTCTGGCGGCTGACTCGTCGCCGGCCTGCAGGTGAACCCAGCCCTGGAAATATTTCACCATCGGGTCGGGCAAGGGCGCTTCTTCCAGCAAGGCGATGGCCTCGGCAAAGCAACCCGCATGCAGGTAGTCGAGCGCGATCTGAAGGTATGAATGCACGTTGTCGCGCATCAGGGAGCGATAAGCTGTATCGCCAGTCAGGAGATACCGCTCATACCAGGCTCCGAAGTCCAGACCGTCCAGAGTCAGGCTGTGCGTCACCACGTCCAGCGCTTCCTGGGCGCGCCCCAGCCGACGCAGCGCCGCCGCCTGCAGATGGCGGGCCTGATGATGGTGCAGGTTGGTGACCAGGGCCTGCTCGCACAGTTCGATGACCTCTGTCCAGCGCCCGAAGCGACCGGCCAGCCGCGCCAGTTCGAAATAGGCAGGGCTGCGCCAGGCGGCATTCCACACCGCCTTGTAGAAAGCATCATATGCTTCCTGGTAACGACCCTGCATCTTCAGCGCCAGGCCCAGGTTATAGAAGGGTTCGCCGTCATAGGGGTTGGGGTTGCGCAGCGTCAGCCGCTGAATCGCCCGCCGGAAGTATCCTTCGGCCTCGGTGAACTTGCCGCGCCGATAGAGCAACAGCCCCAGGGCATTGTTGCAACGCGCATCGCCGGGATCGCGCCGCAACGCTTCCAGGTAGTACGGTTCCGGCTCGTAGGTGGCGTGACGATACTGTTCCAGGTGCAGCCCGTTGAGGAACAGTTCCTCGTTCGACTCGATCTCGCGCGGCGGTCTGGCTGGCGTGGCCGGGGCGGGAATGGGCGGCTTCTCCTCCGGCAGAGGGGTGAAAGACACCAGTTCCTGTTCCCCATCCAGCACCCGCAGCGTCACCTGTTGCGGGAGCACACCGGCGGGCAGTGTCACCTGCTCCTGCAAGACGGTCTCCGGCGAGAGCGCCAGGGTGCGCTCGAAGACGGGTGTCCCTGCCGCCCACAATTCGACCCGGACGGTGCGCGGGCTGCTCACGTAGACGCCGATGCGGGCGATCTGCCCCTCTATCTCCAGGTTGATGACCGCGTCTTTCGAAGCATTCTTCGGCGGGCCGATGCGCTTGAAGGGCATGAAGACCTGCGTGAAGCGTTTTTCCTCGCCGGGCATCAGCCAGGAGAAATCGGGCTGATTGTCCGTATAGGCCCCGCACATCAGCTCCACATACGGCCCGTCCTCGTCGGTGAGCTGACGATCCCAGGCCCGCCCGAAGTCGCCATTGCCCCACGTCCATTGCTTCTTGCCCGGCACGATGTGATGATTGGCGACGTGCACCATGCCCGCCTGTACGCCGTGATCGTAGCAGCCCAGAAAGTCGAAGTCGGAATGATAGGCCATATACGAAGTGGGAACGGGGATGTTCTTGTAGCGCGAGATGTCTGTCCCTGGGGCGTAATTCACCTTGTAGTAGACGCCCGTGGCGATGGGAAAGTCCGACACGTCGCGCTTGCCGTGATCCATCACCGCGTGCACGTCGGGAGGGAAGACCGACTGATAGTCATCGTTGACATGAACGGCGGGGTTGGCCCACCACAGGAAGGTCTGCGGAACGCTGGTGCGGTTGTAAAGCTGCACTTTCACTTCCAGATAGGCGCGATCAGGGTACAGGGTGAAACCGGCCATGCCCTTGGTGTGAAACATGCGCTCGATCTCGCTGAACCAGACCGTCTTGCTGCCGTCTGCTCCTTCCTCGATGGCGTAGTCTACCGGCTGAAAAGTGCTGGGGCGATGATGTTGCGGCCAGTTGAACTCGATGCCGCCCGAAATCCACGGCCCGGCCAGGCCCACCAGGGCGGGTTTGATCACGCGGTTGTAGTACACGAAGTGATAGCCGTTGGTCTTGTCCAGGGCCATCTGCACGCGCCCGCCCAGTTCTGGCAGCAGCATGATCTTCAGGTAGCGGTTCTCCAGGAAGACGGCCGTATAGGGCTTGTCTTCCTTGTGGTCGAAGACCTGTTCGATGACGGGGTGCGGATACACTACCCCGCTGCTGCCCTGGTAAACCCGTTTTTCCAGGAACATCGGGTTTTTGTCCGGTTGTCCGACGCCATAGGTAGGGATGATGACGGTCTCAACCCAGGCCAGGACCTGGTCGCGGCGCTCGTTCACGGTACCCTCCCTGAATGCTTGGTAAACTCAGGCGATTTGGAGAGACGGGTCACTCTGCCCTGGGTTACCTCACCCCCAGCCTCGCCTGGCTCGGCTTACCCCCTCTCTCCATGCATGGAGGGAGCACGAGGCGCGGTAGCGCCGAGTGGGGGTGAGGTAAACCAGCGGAATTCGCAAAGTTTTCCTGAACGTCACCTCTGCCCGCAATCTAGCACAGGCAGTGGGCACACACAATAGGAAAAATAATGATATGATAGACTATGTTATGGTCTGTATCGAACTATCTGAGACACGATTATCGGCAAGAGGTGGACATAAATGAGCGGGAGCATCCGCATCCGCGAGGGGTTCCGCGACCAGATTCTCTACGTGGTGCCGCGCCCGATTCTGGAGCGACTGCGGCAGCACCCCTTGCTATACCAGCTTGTCCCCACGGATATTGGGTTTTTCCCCCAGGCTCGCTATCACTACTGCGCCCGACCGGAAGGCGCTCCGGAGCATATCCTGATCGTATGCGTGGATGGCGCGGGCTGGTGTCAGATCGGGGACAACCGGCACGTGCTGACGGCCAATCGCGCGGTGCTCATCCCCAAACACACACCTCACGTCTACGGGGCGGACGAGAATGCGCCCTGGACGATTCACTGGGTGCACCTGGTCGGCGTGGTGGCCGATTACTACGTCAGCCTGCTGCCAGAAGATGTCTACACCATGTCCGTAGACCCGCATGCCACGCAGATGGTGGTGAGTCTGTTCCGCGAGTGTTACGAGTCTTTCCTGGGCAGCTTCGTGCTACAGCGCATGATCTATATCTCGCAGACCTTGCATCATCTGCTGGGGACGCTGTTCTTCAACAACCGGGCTTTTTCGCCGACGCTGCGCACCAGCCGCTTTCACAACCTGGAAGAGACGCGCAACTTCCTGCGCCAGAATCTGCACAGCCGCCTGACGCTGGACGAGATGGCCGCTCATGCCCGCCTGTCCAAGTCTCACTTCGTCCGCCTGTTCAAAGAGCAAACGGGCTATTCTCCCGTTGACTATTTTATCCATCTTAAGATGCAACACGCCTGTATGTTACTATCCGTGACCCGCAAGACGGTTCGCGAGATCGCCTGGGAGATCGGCTACGACGATCCTTATTATTTTTCTCGTATATTTAAAAAAGTGATCGGCATGTCTCCCCGCCGCTACCGCGAAGAACAGGGCCGCACGCAACCGCACGCCATCCTGGAGATCGGCGACCTGAGCAATCATAAGATAGTCTAGGAGATGGTTATTTGTGCCATTGTATTGCCCTGCTCGAAGGGCGCACAATTGAAAATGGGGAGAGTTGGCCCCGTGCAACGTAGCTTTCCTTGTCCCCACGTTTGAACGCTTGTCACCGCCCGCGTTAACAGTACCTGCATCATACTCAGAGAAGGAGGAGTCTATACCAATATTGCCTAAAGACGTGTACGACAAGTTAGAGGCTATCCGAGATCGAAAGGAGTTTGTGGCTCATGTATCGCTTCAAATTTGTGGTTAGCAGCGTGATCATCGTGCTGCTCCTGGTTGCGATGGGCAGCCAGGCGCTGCCGGTCCGCGTGCAGGCGCAGGAACAGATCGTCTTGCGCTTCGCCAACTGGGTCTCCGCCGAGGAAGCCAGCCGCGCGCGCGTCCAGAAAGTGATTGACGCTTTCCAGGCCGAGAATCCCGGCGTCACCATCGAGAACATCCCTATCCCCTTCGACCAGGTTCGTCAGCAGCTCATCACCATGTCTGCGGGGGGCAACCCGCCCGACATCATGCTGCTGAACGGAGCCTGGCCCTATGAACTGGGCGGAATGGGAGCGCTGCTCGACCTGAACACCGTCGCCCCGCCCGAATATCTGGCCGACAACTGGGAGGGCGGTCTGCAGGCGGGCACCTACGAGGGTAAGCTCTATGCGGTGCCGCAGGGCATGACCCCGCACGGTCTGTGGTGGAACAAGAAGCTCTTCGAGCAGGCCGGTCTCGATCCCAACAAGCCGCCGCGCACCATGGAAGAGCTGAACCAGGTCATGGCCACGCTGAAGGCCAACCTGCCCGAAGATGTCTATGCCATCGGCATTGATACCACCAAGATTGACTATGCCCTGACCGGTTTCTGGCCCTGGATTCTCACCACGGGCGCGCGGCCTATGTACAATGGCGATTACGATTTCACCAAGCCAGAGGTCGTCGAAGCGTTCAAGTGGCTGCAGATGGTGGCCAAAGAGGGCTATACTCCCATCGGGCAGCAGATCAAAGAAGAGCGCGAACTGATGGCCAAGGATCGCATCGCCATGAAGCTCGACGGGCCGTACTTCGTGGGCATCCTGCGCAGCCTGAACCCGGCGCTGGAAGGCCAGGCGTTCTATGACACCTTCGCCGTGACCACCGTGCCCGTCGGCGGCAACGGCGAGCCGGTCACGCTGGCCGACCTGCATCAGATCGGCATCTCTTCGCAGACGGAGCATCCGGACATCGCCTGGAAGTTCATCGAGTTCTTCTGCAGCAGCGACATCGCTGTCCGCGAGTACATCGTGCCCATGGGCATGATCCCGCCGCTGAAGAGCGCCGCTGAGAAGTACGCCGATCTGCTGAGCGACCCGGTGAGCCAGGCTTATCTGAACGAGATTCTGCCCTCGATGATCGGCGGCCCCTACGATCCGCAGTATGGGGCGGCGGCACAGTTCATCATCCAGGCCATGCAGGAAGTCGCTGTCGCCGGCGCTCCGGTGGAAACGGCGCTGCAGAACCTGACGCAGAATCTGAAGATCCTCTATCGGCAGTAGTCTCAGTTCGGTGGGAGGGGTGCCAGCGTGCATCCCTCCCCGCTTTTCTCTATATATCCCGCTCAAGGAGCGCGCCATGCAACGTATGGCATTCTCAAACGCTCATTCGTCCGGCAGGCGGCTGCGCGGACTGCTTTTTTCCCGGCAGGGGCGGCTCAGCGACAATCTCTATGCGTTGTTCTTTCTGGCTCCCGTCCTGGTCATTTTGACGATCGTCATCTTCTACCCGCTGGTGCGCGTGCTCTCCTACAGTGTGACCAACGCCAGCCTGCTCTTCCCGAACCGCGAAGAATACATTGGTTTGGAGAACTTCGATTACCTGCTCAATCAGGACGCGATCTTCAGAACCGCTGTCAAGAACACGCTGGTCTTCACCTTCTTTTCGGTGATGGGCGGCTTTGTGCTGGGCTTCGCGCTGGCTCTGCTGCTCAACGAGAACATCCCTCTGCGCAACGTGCTACGCGGGGCGGCCCTCATCCCCTGGGTGATCCCCGGCGTGATCGTGGCCCTGATGACCCTGTACATGTTCAACGGGGAGGTGGGGATCATCAACTATACCCTCAAGTCGGTGGGTCTCATTGAGGAATTCATCCCCTGGTTCGGCAGTCTGGATCACGCGATGCTGGCGGTGATCATCGCCAACATCTGGAATCAGACGCCCTTCTACATGCTGATGTTGCTGGCCGGTCTGCAGACGCGCCCCGACGAATTGATGGAAGCGGCCAAGATAGATGGCGCTGGCTCCTGGGCGCGGTTCCGGCATATCACGCTGCCTCACCTGTCCAAAGTCATCATGATCATCACGGCGCTGATGGTCATCTGGAACTTCAACAACTTCGATCTGATCTGGACAACGACCCAGGGTGGCCCGGTCAATGCCACCATGGTGCTTTCGGTGTATACCTACCGCCAGGCTTTTGTGAGCTTCAACACGGGCTATGCCAGCGCGATCGCGGTGCTGTGGTTGCTGGGGCTGCTGGCGTTTTCCTACTTCTACATCCGCGCGATGGAGGGCTAGGCGATGGCATCCCTCGATCTCGATCTCGACCAGTATCCGCGCTTCAAGCGCAGCGCCACCATCGTCCTGCTGCTGATCCTGATGGTGTTCATTTTCTTCCCCACTTTCTGGATGCTATCTACGAGCCTGAAGCCCAATGAGGATGCATTCGCCGTACCGCCGCACTGGATTCCTCAGCAGGTGACCCTGAAGAACTACGAGACGCAGATCAACGACCGCAGCGGGTTCCGCAACTACTTCCGCAACGGCGTTGTGGTCTCGGTGGGCACGGCGCTGGTCTCGATCCTGGTGTCCATGCCGGCGGGGTACGCCTTTGCCCGCCTGCGTTTTCGGGGCAAGCGTACTCTGCTGTTGATCATCCTGGCGTCGCAGATGTTCCCCGCCGTGATCATCGTGATCACGCTCTATTCGCTCTACCGCGAGATCAAGATTCTCGACACCTATCAGGGCCTCATCCTGGCCTTTACCAGCTTCAGCATCCCCTTCTCGGTGTGGATGTTGCGGGGCTTCTGCGAAAGCGTGCCGGAAGAAATCGAAGAAGCTGCGTTTGTGGACGGTTGCAGCCGCCTGGGCATTCTGTGGCGGATCGTCATTCCGCTGATCAAGCCAGGGCTGGTGGCCGTAGGCCTGTTCTCATTCCTGAACGCCTGGAACAACCTGCTCTTTGCGCTGAGCCTGACCACGCGCCTGGAGATGCGCACCATCCCGCCCGGCTTCCTCCTCACCTATGTGGGCGAATTCCAGTACAAGTGGTCGGACATGTTCGCTGGCTCGGCTCTGGTGACATTGCCGACGGTCATCCTGTTCATTGGCCTGCAGCGCTTCCTGGTCAAGGGCCTGATGGCGGGCGCGGTGAAGGGGTAGGCCGCGCGCCTGAGGAGGGAAGTATGGTAGACACAAGCGGCTGGTGGCCGGTCGAACTGGAGGGCAAGCCCGACTTCGAGCAGGCCATGCAGCGCGTCTACGCCTGGTACGAAGGGGAGATCCTGGACCGCGTGCCGGTGCGCTTCATGGCGCACAACGCGGCCTTCAACCTGGGCGACGTGGAGGGCAAGCGCTCGCCCGAAGAGCAGAAGAAACGCTGGTTCGACGTCGAGCGCCGCGTCGAAGACTATGTGCGCTCGATCGAGGGCAAGCGCTTCCTGGGCGAGACGTTCCCCGTCTTCGACCCGAACCTGGGGCCGGATGTCTACGCGGCCTTCTACGGGGCAGAGCTGACCTTCGGCGAGGTGACTTCCTGGTCGCACCCCATCGTGCACGACTGGGACGACATGCAGCGCCTGAAGCTCGATATGCACAACGAGTACTTCAAGACCATCGAAGCGCTCATGTTGTGTGCCATCGAGCGCTGCGCGGGCAAGGCGCTGGTGGGATACACCGACCTGCACCCCAGCGTAGACTGCGCCATGTCCTGGCGCGGGACGGAGCAGTTCTGCCTCGATCTCTATGAAGCGCCGGACAGGGCCAAAGAACTGGTCGAGATTGCCTACCGCGACTTTCACACCATCTACGATCATTTCGATCGCATCCTCAAGAGTCATCATCTGCCTTCCGTGTGCTGGATCGGGTTGCCTTCCTTTGGCCGGTTTCATGTGCCCAGTTGCGACTTCTCGGCCATGATTTCGACCGAGCATTTCGTGGAGTTCAGCCTGCCGGCGCTGTTGCACGAGATACAGACCATGACTCACGTGGTCTACCATGTGGACGGGCGAGGCGTTGCCAGGCACCTGGATCACATCCTGGCCGTGCCGCAGATCAACGGCATTCAGTGGGTGCAGGAAATGGGCGAGTTCCGGCCTATCATGCAGTGGGTGCCGCTGATCAAGAAAATTCAGGCGGCGGGCAAGGGTGTCATCGTAGACCTGCAACCGGACGAACTCGAATCGTTCCTGGGGGCCGTGGAGCCGAAAGGGATTTTCCTGTGGGTGGGCACAGAAGACGAAGAAGAGCAACGGGCCATCCTCAAGCGCCTGGAGAAGTGGCACTGAACTGTCTGTCATCGCAGGAGGGCAAACTCCCATGAGCGCTGATCCCTGCGCACCGCCAGAGGTGGCGCACTATACCTGTTACCGGACTCGCGAACCTCTGCGTATTGACGGCCTGCTCGACGAACCCGCCTGGCAGAAAGCACCCCGGTCGCCTCGTTTTGTGGATATGGTCACAGGCGCTCCTGGTTTCTTCGATACGCGGGCGGCGGCGCTGTGGGACGATCAGTATCTTTACATCGGCTTCTGGATCGAAGAGCCGTTTGTGGAAGCGCATCTCACCGAGCGCGACTCGCTCATCTTCAACGAAAGCGATGTGGAAGTCTTCATTGACGGGGGCGATTGCTACTACGAGTTCGAGATCAACGCCCTGGGAACGATCTATGAGGTCTTCTTCATCTGGCAGGATGCCTACAGCAGGGGCAGTCGCTTCGACGTGCCAGAATTCGACCTGCTGAGCCGCAAGGCGCTCTCCTTCGGCGGCAACTACGATCGTGACCCGCATACCTTCTGGTGGGGCACTCATCCGCGCGGCTGCCGCTGGGCCTTTCTGGACTGGGATTTCCCCGGTTTGCAGGCCGCAGTGCATGTAGATGGCGTCCTCAACGACCCCGCCACCATTGATCGGGGCTGGACCGTCGAGCTGGCTTTCCCCTGGGAGGGCATGAAGTGGCTGGCCAACGGGCGGTCGCTGCCGCCTCGACCGGGCGATACCTGGCGCATCTTCTTCGGGCGTTTCGAGAAACTCTCGGCCAACGGAGCGGAGATACAGCCTCATCCGGCCTGGGTGTGGAGCAGGCATGGCGTGGCCGATACGCACCGGCCAGAATGTTTCCCCTACGTTCACTTCTCAGCAGCGTTTGTGGGCGAGTGAGGCCCCGTCAGGCGACGCTTCCTCGGCTCGCCTGGTTACCTCACCCCCGCCTCGCT
>DDBP01000131.1 GCA_002332795.1 Anaerolineales bacterium UBA2029
CCGGCGGGCCGATCAGCTTGAGCGGTTCGTCGGCCACGCCTGGCGTTTCCACCACCAGCCCACGCGCTCTCACCTGCGGGTCGGCCAGCGCCGCGGGGATGTCGTAGATCGGCCCGGCGGGGATGTCCGCCTCCAGCAACGCTTCCACCCAGACGCTGGCCGGTCGCTGGGCGAAGATCGCTTCCAGCAAGGGGATCAGCTCGGACCGGTGCTCGACGCGGGCCGGATTGGTGGCGAAGCGCTCGTCGGCCAGCAGATCGGGCCGCCCGATGATGGCGCACAGCCGCGCGAATTGCGCATCGTTGCCACAGGCCAGCACGAATTCGCGATCGGCGGCGCGGAAGGTCTGATACGGCACGATGTTGGGATGCTGATTGCCCAGACGCGGCGGCCTCTCGCCGGAGACCAGATAGTTGCTCACCACGTTGACCAGCGCGGCGATCTGCGTATCGAGCAGCGCCACATCGAGATACTGCCCCTGCCCCGTGCGTTCGGCATGACGCAGCGCCGCCAGCACCGCCGACGCCGCGAACAGGCCCGCGATCACGTCGGAGATGGCGACGCCCACTTTCATCGGCGAGCCGTCCAGTTCGCCGGTGATGGACATCAGCCCGCTCATGGCCTGGATCACGTAGTCGTAGCCGGGGCGGTCGCGGTAGGGGCCGCTCTGTCCGAAGCCAGTGATGCTGCAGTACACCAGCGCCGGATTGCTCGCCCGCAGGTCGTCGTAGCCCAGCCCGAAGTCGGCCATCTGCCCCACCTTGAAATTCTCCACCACCACCTGGCAGCGCGCCGCCAACTCGCGAGCCAGCGCACGCCCTGCCTCCGTCTTCAGATTGAGCGTCACGCTGCGCTTGTTGCGGTTGATGCTGGCGTAGTAGGCGCTGAGCGCGTCTTCGCCTGTCCCATGCCAGGGCGGCCCCCATTGCCGCGTGCCGTCGCCCGACCCCGGCTGTTCGATCTTGATCACGTCAGCGCCCAGGTCACCGAGGATCATCGTGCAGAACGGCCCGGCCAGAATGCGCGAAAAGTCCAGCACGCGCACGCCCGCCAGCATACCTTCGGATGCTGTCACGCCCTTGTCCCCCTGTCTGTCCGTCACAAAAAGCGAGCGACCCGCTGACCAGCAGGTCGCCCCTCAGCCACGAAGATCGCAACGCTACGAGTCGCCCTTACCCTGTTCCTCTTCTTCTCCCTCGGCCTCGCGCACGATCTCGATCCGCACATTGGCCACCAACCCGGCCAGGGCGCTGAGCGCGGCCAGCGTGGGCGCAGCCAGCACGAAGACGCCCCCGCCCACGACGCCCACCGTCAGCGGCACCTCGATCAGATATTTGCCTCTGGCGTCCTTGATGCGCAGGCGGCGCACGTTGCCTTCGCGGATCAATTCCCGTACGCGCTCGACCAGTTGCCGCCCTTCGACCTCGAACTCTTCGACAAAAGTGCGCTTCTTCTCTTCGCTCATGGTCTGCTCCTCGCTGTGCGCTTGCTCCAGGTGCGAACCCGCCAGTTCAACGGCTGTCTCTGCCAGGGACAGCGCCTTCAGCGCCCGTCCCGCCAGCCTGAGTGCGCCGATCATGGTCCTGCCCTCTCCCGTAAATAGGACGACCCGTCGAATGGCGCTGATAGCCCATCCTGGTAATCTATACGCACTTGGGCTGGCTCAGGTCGCACTCTCAGTCAGCGGGCACCGCGACAATCGTGTCATAGAAAGCGGGCGGCGGCGTCTGCGGCTCCGGACTGAGCACCACCGCCTCGGCCAGCACGGCTTTGGCCCGCGCCAGCTTTTCCGGATCGTTGGCGTGCACGGTGAACAGGGGATCGCCCTTCGCCACCCTGTCGCCCACCTTCTTGTGCACCACCACCCCCACCGCCGGATCGATCGGGTCGGTCTTGCGCGCGCGCCCCGCCCCCAGTTCCAGCGTCGCCTGCGCCACTTTGAGCGCGTTCACCTCCGCGGCATAACCGTTCTCTTCGGCGTACAGCGTCTCCTGGTAACGCGCCTGCGGCAACCGCTCCGGCTCGTCCACCTGCCGCACGTCGCCCCCCTGTGCCTCGACCAGCTCGCGAAACTTGGCCAGCGCCCTGCCATTGTTGAGCAGGTCTGTCAGCTCAGCCTGCACCGCCTGGAACGTCTCCGGGCGGGTGTCGCGCCGCCCCAGGCACACCATGTGCGCGGCCACCGTCAGGCAGTGTTCGCGCAGGTCGGCGGGACCGTTGCCGCGCAGCGTTTCGATAGCCTCGCGCACTTCCAGGGCATTGCCGACCGCACACCCTAGCGGCTGATTCATGTCGGAGAGCAGGGCCACCATCGCCCGCCCCGCCCCGACGCCAATATCCACCATGGTCTGCGCCAGTGCCCGCGCCTCCTCGACCGTCTTCATGAACGCGCCCGCGCCGACTTTCACGTCCAGCACGATAGCCCTGGCCCCCGAAGCCAGCTTCTTGCTCATGATGCTGCTGGCGATCAGCGGCAGGCTGGGCACCGTCCCCGTGACATCGCGCAGAGCGTAGAGCGCCCCATCCGCCGGGGCCAGCGAGCGCGTCTGCCCGCACAACACGATGCCGTGTTCGCGCACCTGCCGGATGATTTCCTCCTCGCTCAGCGCCACCCGGTAGCCGGAAATGGACTCCAGTTTGTCAATGGTGCCGCCGGAGAACCCCAGCCCGCGCCCACTCATCTTGGCCACAGGCACCCCCGCCGCGGCTACCAGCGGCGCGACGACCAGCGTCACTTTGTCGCCCACGCCACCCGTTGAGTGCTTGTCCACCGCATACTCAATCACGCCCGAAAGGTCGAGCTGTTCGCCGCTCTCGGCCATGGCCAGCGTCAGGTCGAGTGTCTCGCGTTTGCTCATTCCGCGCAGGAACACCGCCATCAGCCAGGCTGCCGCCTGGTAGTCTGGAATTTCGCCTTTGGTGAAGCCCTGGACAAACCAGCGAATCTCCTCGGTGCTCAGTTCCAGCCCGTCGCGCTTCTTCTCGATGATGTCGGTTGCTCGCATAATCGCAATCCTTACAGGGTCGTCGGAAAAGACATAACTTCCGCCTGCGTAGTATATCACACGCCGAACCCGCGCCCAGACCCGAAGCCGGGTACGGCGTGATTCTCCGGTTGCCGCCGCGCGATCTTGTACACGGATCGCCCAAAACCGACTATAATCTGCTCACTTCGACGGACGAGTTACGCGCAGATATTCTCAGGAACAGCACGATGACCAGTCAACCCACGCGCAAAGACGCTTCCAGCAGACGCTCTTTCTGGCCCTTGCCTCCCCGTGTGACCTACCCGGTGGGCAAGACGCGCCGTCAGCGCCAGCAGCAATGGCGTCAGCAGACCAATGCCTTGATCATGGTGCTCGCCGCAGCCGCGGTCGCTGCCCTCTTCTTCGTCATCGCCAACTGGCAGCAGGGTGGCTCGACCAAAGCGGTGAGTTGTGCTTCATTCCCCGAATTCTGTGTCCCCCTGGCGGGCGGCTCGACCGAGGTTCCCGCCCTCGAAGCGCCCGGCTCGCGCACGCTCGACGCGGAGAGCACGGCTGCGCCGGGCGTCGTGCGCGGCGTAGACGCCAATGGGTTCCCCACTATCGGCAATCCAGACGCGCCAGTGCACTTCGTCACCGTATCCGACTACGCCTGCCCGCACTGCCAGGATTACCACGACACTGACCTGAAGCGCTTCATCGAGGACTACGTGCTCACCGGCCAGGCCACCTTCGGCTTCGTGCTGACGACCGGCACCGGCCAGTTTTACTCCGAAACAGCCTCGCAGGCAGCGCTGTGCGCGGGAGAGCAGGGGGCCTTCTGGGAAATGAGCGACGAAATGTTCCGCCTGGCTCGCAGTCAGCAACTGGCATCGGCCTTCTCGCTGAGCCAGATTCGCGACTCCGCCAACGCCATGGGGCTGAATGGCCAGGCCATCGTCGAATGCGTCTCGTCCAATCGCTATGCTTCGTTCCTGCGGCAATATCGCGTGTTCGCCAACGATCACGGCGTGACCGGCACACCCACCACCCTGGTCAGCTATGGCGACACCAACCGCTGGACGATCGTGCAGCGCGACTACAACACGCTCAAGCAACTGACCGAAGCTGCGCAGCGCCAGTAGATAGCCTGTCGGCCCGCCGGAACGCAACGCCCCCTCGCATCGAGGGGGCGTATTGCTGACTGCCGGGACTGTACGTAGCGGGTTTAGCCGCCCATCAAGTCCTCTTCGCCGGTCACGATGGGCAGATTGCGAATGTCATAGGGCTGCCCGCCGCGCGTGACGATCAGATATTGCGACGCTACCCAGCCATCGAGTTCGCCTGTCGGTGAGGTGTAGGTCACCTGCACCCAGGTACCGTCGCCGTTGCGCCCGTTGATCACCATGCTCTCGCCCGCAGGGATGCCCACCACCACGCGCCCGTCCGCGCTGGGGCGGTCGCGCAGATTCAGGTTCGCGCCGGGGTTGAGGTTGACCGTCCCGACCACATCCTGTTGCTCAACCGGGATGGCGGGGCGCTGCCCAGGCGCTTCGAAGTAGCCACCCTCGGTCACGTCCACCACCACCAGGTCGGTGATCTCGTAGGGGCGGCCCAGCTTGGAGAGCGACACATACTGCGCCGACACCCAGCCTACCGTAGCGCTGCCATCTTCCTGACGATAGCGCACGTACAACCAGTAGGGATTGGTCGGCTGGCCCACCAACCCTTCGCTGGGGGCTTCGGCGTAACCCAGCACCTCAAGCTGCGCCAACGCCGGCACCAGGGCCAGGGATTCGGCGTCGGTCTTGGGGAAGCGCCGCAGTTGCAGGCTGACGCCCGGCTGCAACTCCACCGTGGCGATCACTGCATCGAAGAGCGGTGTCGGCGGTGTGATGTCCGTGCCCACTGCCTCGCCCGGCTCGTTGAACGGCACTTCGGGCAGCTCCCACAGTTCTTCCAGGTCGTCCAGCAGACGGCCTTTCCACTCCACGCGCAGGAACTGCGCCGCCACCCAGCAACGCAGGTAGCCGCCCGACGGCGGCTCCCAGCGCACCGAGAGCCACAGGTCTTCGATCGTCTCCACGACTGGCGTGGGTTCGGGCGTCACATCGCCCGTCTCCGGCACCAGCGGTTCGCCCGTGCGACCCAACACGGTCAGCGTCGAGCCGCTGGGGATCAGGCCCAGCGATTTCTTGTCCGCGCCGGGCAACTCGCGGCAATGCAGGTTAGCGCCTGGATTCAATTCTACATAAGCCACCGGCGCGGCCACCGTCGGCACCAGCGGAGTCTGAGTGGGCTGTGCTGCGGCTTCGGCGGCCCCCTGCTCCGGCACCTGCACCAGTTCGGTATCGGTCCCTGGAGCGGGCGTCTCGGCAGGCTGCACCACTTCACTGCTGATCTCGGCGGGCGTTTCAGCGGGAGTCTCCGCAGGCGGCGCGCTCTCAGCCTGTCCTTCCGCCGGTTGAGCCTCTTCGGCGGGCGGTTGTGTGGCTTCTGGTTGCGGAGTCGGCTGTTCCACAGCAGCGGCCATCGCCGGCGCGACCCTGGGCAGGCTGGCGACCGTCACGTTGATCTCCGTGCCCGCGACACGGGCGTCGAAGGGCACGGCTGCCGCGCCGCCACCGAACACCAATACCGAGTAGTACACGCCGCCGTAGTAGGTCTCAGCAGGCACCACCAGGTCTACGGGTGTCTCCACCCCTTTGATCCCCACCAGGATCATGAACTCACCGGCGGGCACGTCCACCGTGCTGCTCTGCGTGCCCGTTCCCAGCGCCGAAGCCAGAGCCGTGCCGCTTTCGTCAGCCAGCGACACGTCCACCGTCGCGCCGGGCACCCCGTTGATCACCGCCAGCCGCGCTCGCTCTGGCTGTATGCCCGCCACCTGATCCGCGAAGACCTGCAGGGTCAGCGTCCCCGCGCCGACCTCGCCGATCGCCGCGACCGTCACCGCTGGCGTGGACGGGTCGAGGGTCACTTCGCTGCTCGCCACGGGTGCATCGGCTGCGGGACTCCCCGCGGGCCGCACGGCCAGAGTGTAGGTGCCCGCAGGCAGGGCGATATGACCGGTCATCTGGCCCAGCGCCAGATTGGGCACGAGCAACGTATCACCAGCATAGACATCGACCGCCGGAGCATCGGGGCTGGCATGGGCCACGCGCACGCTCACCGAATTCTCCGTGCCGTTGATGGGAGTCACCAGCACCAGGCCGGATGGCGCAGTGTCGCCCTCCAGCGTGCCAAGCGCCACGAACGTATACAGCATCCCGCTCACCAGCGAAACATCGCCGAAGCTGAGGATCGCGCTCTCCACCGCGCCGCCTGCAGGCACCATCACCAGATTGCGCGCCCCCGCGCCGATGTTCACCGTGCCAAACTGCACGCCGTAGGTCACGCCCTGCAGCAACGGCCCGCCTTCGGAAGTCAACAGGTCCAGCGGCGGCGCATCGGCAATGGCGTTGATGGCCGTCATGCGGGCCAGGCCCGGATCGATCGGGTCGAGCACGTCCTCATACAGCGCCGCCTGCAAGGCGTCTGGCGTGCCCTGCACCACCACCACAAACGCCAGGCTGGGCACCAGTGGCACCGCCACCTCGATCAGCGGCGCGGCATCGGCGGCAGCGCCGCTCACGCGCAGCGCTACCTGATGATCGCCACCGGTCACCTTCAGGTGCGGCGTCACCTCGCCGAAGGCCAGGCCGGTCACCGCCAGCGCGCCATCCAGATAGACATCCACCGCGGGCGCGCCGGGGACAGCGTGCAGAAAACGCACGCGCGACTCGGTCGCCTGGGCGCGTGCCGTGCCCTGCGCCAACGGCGCGATCAGCGTCAGCGCGAGCGCCAACACTATCCCCCATGCAAACCAGGTTCGTTGTCTCATGATCTCCCTACTCCTCACTAAGCCCACCACCCCTGTCCGGACGTCCCCATTCTAGCGCAGACACCGCGCGCTACCCAACGCCCCGCCGACGACTGCTCGGCGCGCCGAAAGCAGCGCCTATGTGCCTTCCTGCCACTGATTGAGGTAACGCACCTGCTCTTCGGTCAGCGTGTCAATGGTGATGCCCATAGACTCCAGCTTCAGGCGGGCGATCTCCTGGTCTATCTCGGCGGGAATGGTGTACACCTTGTTCTCCAGCGTCGAACCATTCTTCACCATGAACTCCGCCCCCAGCGACTGATTGGCGAAGCTCATGTCCATCACGCTGGCCGGGTGACCTTCCGCCGCGGCCAGGTTGACCAGGCGGCCTTCCGCCAGCAGGTTGATCACGCGCCCGTCGCGCAGCGTGTACTGCTCGACAAAGGGGCGAATACGGCGCGGCTCGCCTACCGCGATCGAGCGCAGGCCAGGGATGTTGATTTCCACGTTGAAGTGCCCGCTGTTGCAGACGATCGCCCCGTCCTTCATCACCTCAAAGTGCGGCACGTCTATGACGTTGATATCGCCCGTCGAGGTGACGAACACGTCGCCCTGCGGGGCTGCGTCAATCATCCGCATCACGCGGAAGCCGTCCATCACCGCTTCGAGCGCCTTCAACGGGTCCACCTCGGTGACGATGACGTTGGCCCCCATGCCTTTGGCGCGCATGGCGATCCCCCGGCTGCACCAGCCGTAGCCCGCCACGACCACCGTGCGCCCGGCCAGCAGGATATTGGTGGCGCGGATGATGCCGTCAATGGTGCTCTGGCCAGTGCCATAGCGGTTGTCGAACAGGTGCTTGGTCAGGCTGTCGTTGACGGCGATCACCGGGAATTTGAGCGCGCCGTCTTTGGCCATGGCTCGCAGCCGGATCACGCCGGTTGTCGTCTCTTCGGTCCCGCCGATCACGTTGTCCAGCAAGTCGGTGCGCGACTTGTGCAGCTCACTGACCAGGTCAGCCCCATCGTCCATGGTGATATGGGGCCGGTGATCCAGCGCGCGCTTGATGTGATCGTAATAGGTGGCGTGATCTTCCCCCTTGATGGCGAACACGGGAATTTCGAAATGCGCCACCAGCGAAGCGGCCACGTCGTCCTGCGTGCTGAGCGGATTGGAGGCGGTCAGCACTACATCGGCTCCGCCCGCCTGCAGGGTGCGCATCAGGTTGGCTGTCTCGGTCGTCACATGCAGGCATGCCGAGATGCGCACCCCGTCCAGCGGGCGCTCCTTGGCGAAGCGCTCACGAATCTGCCGCAGGACCGGCATATCGCGCTCCGCCCATTCGATGCGGTAGCGCCCACCCGTCGCCAGGCTCAAGTCACGAACATCGTGCTCAACAGTCATGGTAGAGAATGCTCCTTGTCTTCATACTCACTGATTGTGATGTTAGCATCATCGGCCTCGCTTGAGTGCAGGCCCTTCCAGAAACAGCGCATAGCGCTGGAAGCCGAGCTTTTCGTAAACGCGCAGGGCCGGGAGATTGTCCCGTCGCACATTGAGCACCACCGTCTCGATGCCGGCGTCGAATGCCGCCTGTGCTACGGCTGCCGTGCACTGCGTGGCATAGCCGCGCCCCCGATAGGCCGGGTGTGTGAACACATTGCCGATGGCGGCCACGCCTTCCTGCGGCGACCAGACGTGCGTGCCCGCCGCTGCCACCAGCCGACCGTCGCGCCACACCCCGAAGAATCTGCCCCGCGCGATCTGTGCCGGGCTGAAGGCCACCACTTCTTCGCCAGGTGCCGCGGCATGCCGATAGAGTTCGGCCAGCTCGCCCGCATGCCCCGGTTCGACCGGCAACACCCTGTTCAGCGGCGGTGGATCGAAGCGCGCCCGCGACAGCACCATCCGCCATTCCTCGTGCGCTTCCGCCGGGAGGTCGTAGTGCTCGGCCAGGATGGCGGCGTGCTCCGGCAACCACAGGTAGTAGACCTCACCAGGCAACGCAACGCCCCTCAGCAGCGCGCGCAACCCCTCCGCCGTGCCGAAGGCGGTCAGCACAGTCGGCTCCAGCCCCCGGTATAGCAGCAGGACGGCTTCCAGCACGCCATCTCGCAGCGCCCCGAAGTAGTCGCTTTCCGGCCACAGGCCATCGTCCAGGTCGCCGAGGGCGTAAGCGGTGAGCTGCCGGTCGCGCCCCAGGAAGGCCCGGATGGTCGCGCGATGTGTCAGGCGCTCGACCCGTATCATGCGCCCTCTGGGACACTCAGCCAGCGATCCAGCGCGCCTTCGTCGTCGAAGACCGTGCGAAAACGGGCAACGAACGCGGGCAACGTGTAGTGATGGTTTTGCGTGCCCTGCTGTTCGAGCACATACGCCGCCGCTACCGAGCCGATTCGCCCGCACAGGTCCCAGCCAAAGCCGGAGGCGATCCCTTTCAGCAGGCCAGCGCGGTAGGCATCGCCCACACCAGTTGGGTCTACCACGCGCGTCACCGGGCACACCGGGATATCAAAGCGCTCGCCCCCAGCGTAGATGCGCGAGCCTTCTCCGCCGTGCGTCACGATCACCGTCTTGCCGACTGCGGTTAGGCGGTCGAGCGTCAACCCCGTCTTCTTGGCGATCATCTCCCACTCGTACTCGTTGACCACCAGCAGGTGACACCGCTCGATGCCGTGCACCAGGAAGTCCGCGTCCAGCCAGATCACCTGTTGACTGGGGTCGAACAGGAACGGCACGCCCGTCTGATGGCATTCTTCAGCCAGCTCAGACATGGCCGTCGGGTCGTTGGGAGAGATCACCACCAGGTCAGGTCTTACCGGCAGTGCTTCCGCCAGCCGGTAACCTTTCGCATAGGCCATTGCGCCCGTGTAAAACGACCCGATCTGATTGTTCTCCACGTCCGTGTTGGCGAAAAAAGAAGCGGTGTACACGCCGGAGATGTCGCGCACCGCCGAGGTATCAACACCGTGCTGTTCCAGCCAGGCCCGGTACTCGGCGAAATCTTCGCCCGCCGTCGCCATCAAGATCGGGCGCTCCCCCAGCAACGCCAGGTTGAAGGCGATGTTGGCCCCCGACCCGCCCCGTTCGCGAGTCAGAGTCTCGACCAGAAAGCTCACGCTGATCCGGTCGAGCTTGTCGGGGATCAGATGATCGCGAAACCGACCGGGGAAACGCATCAGGTAGTCAAAGGCGATGGAGCCGCTGACGACGATTTTCATGCACACTCCCCCTCCGCAAGACCGCAAGGCAGGGGAAGTATACCACCGAATTGGGGAGGTGTAAGACTGAATTCTGGCCGCTCGCCTATACCCAGAAGTCCGGCGGCAGGGCCAGAGTGTGCCTCGCTCCCATCGGCGTAAGCGCCCAGGCTTCCCCGCGCCATTCCAGCAGAGGCTTCAACCGCAGACCATCCGCCTCGGCGGCCCATTCACCGATCATCATCAGGCGCAACACGCCCTCTGCGCGCGCCAGGATCGCCACAAAGGGCAAATGGCGCACGATCATGTCGTACACTACTTCTGGCTCGACCGTCGGCTGCGCGCGGTGCAGCATCAGCGTCAACGCACTGCGCAGGCGGTCGGCCCGCGCCGGTGCCCGCATCGTCCACAGGTAGCGCGGCGCGTTCTCGCTGACCAGCGCTTCCCACAGCGCTGTGCCCTCGTCCGCCCTCGCCTCGTCGAGAACCAACCACGCGGGAGCTGCCGCCAGTGCCGCTCGCAGCGCACCGGTGAAATCAACAGCCGCGGCGTCCGCCGTCGCGGGTGCCGGGCCAAAGCGCTCTACCCCGTCGGGCAGAGGCAGTTCCGCCGCCCGCTCAACCCAGGCCACGCGCCCGCCGCTCGCCGCCAGTTCGCTCGCCAGCGCTCCGGCCAGCGTCGTCTTACCCGTGCCCGCCTCTCCAACCACGAGCAGGCCATACCCGTTGTTCAGAATGGCCCGCAACAGGGTCGCTCCCTTGAGAGGCATGAACCCGCTGTCGCCTGTCAGGTCATCCAGAGTCAGCGGTTGCACGGGGTGCAGCCGGATCGTCGCGCTGAGCAACGCACTCACCGGCGGGCCAACTGTGCTCACTCGCGCCGGACGCCCGCGCAGCCATGCGCCCGCTTCGACAAAGGGTGTCTCTTCACTGAGCACCTGTCCGCTGCCTGCCAGAGCGCGTTTCAGTATCGCTTCCAGATGTGCCAGCCCATCGAAACGGACGGTTGTCAGTTCCAGCGGACCGGCCCCCCGTCGCGCGCGCACCTCCGTTGGCCCGGCAATGGAAATCTCGGTCACTGTCTCGTCGTCCAACAGAACATCGAGCGGCCCAAAGCCGAACAGGTTGTGATACGCTTTGTCCAGAATGGCCTGCTTTTCCGCAAACGACGGCGTGACCGCCTCCACCGCGAAAACGTATTCGGCCACCTCGCGCAGCAGCGCCCGCTGATTCTCTTCGCTGTCCAGTTCGGCTAGGATGTCGTCGCGTCCGGCGGTCTCCTCGCGGAACTGACTCTCGACGCGCTCGCGCAGTGCCTCCAGGGAAATGCTGGGTCGCCCGGAACGCCCCGGCAACAGCGGCGACAGGTGCGGCTTCTCAGGGCGCTTGTCCCCACCATTGCCTGGTTCTGCCGGGCGATTCAGCCGGTCGAACAGCGGCATGTGTCCTCTCCCTCACCCAGGCTCAAGGCTTCCTGCGCTTACGCTCGTTGCGAGCCTGCTGTGCCCGGCGCAGAATCTCGTCCACATCTACCGGAGCCGGGTCAACCGCTGGCGCTGAGGGACGAACCACGGCATCGCCGAGGTTTTCGCGACGCACCGTCTTGCCCAGTGCGCGCGCCCGCCGCTCCATCTCCTGGGTCAGCGCCCCGTTTTGCTCCATCTCCCAGTAGAGCACGCTCCAGTACAGCACCTTGCCGCAACGCTCCGCCGTCTGACGGACTTCGGGTGCTTCGTCCCCGATACAGGCAGCGGCCAGATGCGGCAAAGCGCGCGGGTTGTTGAGCTGCGCCAGTTCCAGGGCTGCCTGCGCCCGTTCCTTAGGTGTGATCGCCGTGCGCAGACGGCGCACCCACACATCAATGGGCGTGTCGGATGGCCTGGTGGCCGGTGCCCGCCGCGCCGAAGCGCGCGCCCCCAGCGACGACGAGGCCACGTCCGCGCCCGGCTGCAAGGCGCCGACCATCGCCATCATGCCCAGGCTGGCTCCGCCGAGCAGCGCCCCGCCCACTCCCATCGCGACCGCCATGCCCGCCTTGTGCCGGGCCATGCGCTCCTTCAGCGCCAGCAGATCGCGATCCAGTTGCTGCTGGAAACGCTCCATCAACTCGGCTTCGGTGGCATCGGGCATCTCTTGCACGGCACGATCCACGCCG
>DDBP01000132.1:0-5258 GCA_002332795.1 Anaerolineales bacterium UBA2029
GGTAAAAAAAGAGACTATACTTAAACGAAAGAAAGATCATTGTTTAGCCTTCAATGAAACACGGGAGGAAAACCATGAATTCCAAAGTCCGAGTGCTCTTGATTGTGGCGCTGACCTTGTCCGCGGTCGTCTGGGGCGCAGTATCTGGCCATCCTGCCCGCGCCGCTGGAGAGGAGTGGGTGGTCACAGGGCGCCTCTCATCCGGTTGTTTCAACGGGGATACCTTCTTCGCAGTCGAATTCCGCAATCTGACGCCAGGGGCAACCTACTACGCCGACACCATCGTCAAAGACCTCGCTGGCACCGTCTACATGGACGAGTACTTCTGGGCGATCGCCCCAGGCCCCTTCGACAACGACTGGGGCGTCTTCGACGAGAACGATCGCGGCCTGCAGACCGGTTCGTTCCCCCTGCCCGCTGGTGTCAGGCTGGTCATGACCGTCACCCTGAGGGATGCCAGCGAGCAGGTGTTGAGTACTTATTCGGTGGAATTCACCTGCGACGGTGGCGGCTTCCAGCTATTCGGCGTGCCTGGCTGCGATCAGTTCCTGCCGATCTCAGCCTCCTCTGTCGTTGGTTCGTTCGTCGCCGACACGCCGTTGTACTGGGCACCTGGTGAGTTGACCAACCCCCTGATCACCATCCCGGCGGGTAAGACAGCCTGGGTCTTGGGGACGGATGCCAGCGGACAGTACTACAAGATCATCTGGGCATGCAGCCAGGTCTACGTGCCCGTCGGCAGCATGGGCCCCAACTTCGACGCCGTGTGGAATGGCCGGGCGCTGCCCACCAGCAACGCGGATTAATCACTGCGCAATTCCACCAGACTCGACGCCCCGGTCGCTGCGCCGGGGCGTCTGTCTTCTGTCCAGATCCTGCCCCTTAGTCCGCACTATTTCAGCTATAATGATTCACAGAGACAGAGCGATCCTCCCTGAGGTTTTATCAACGAAAGCCATATAAACGGTAGAGGAGGAGACCATGAAGCGATACACACGTCTCGTCTCGCTGGCGATCCTGGCTGGCCTGGTCATCGCGCTGGTGGGCATTGTCCCTGTGACGCCAGTGCGCGCGGCGGGCGAGCAGTGGCTGGTCAAGGATCGCATCTCTTCGGGCTGCTTCAGCGGCCAGACCTTTTTCGAAGTGGAGTTCCGCAATCTGACGCCTGGGGTGAAGTACTACGCCGACACCATCGTCAAAGACCTCGCTGGCACCGTCTACATGGACGAGTATTTCTCGGCCATCGCTCCTGGCCCCTTCGACGACGACTGGGGCGTCTTCGACGAGAACGATCGCGGCCTGCAGACCGGTTCGTTCCCCCTGCCCGCCGGTCAGGTACTGGCGATGATCGTCACCCTGCGCGACAAATATCAGCAGCCTTTGTGGTCAACGACAGTGCACTTCACCTGCGACGGGGAGGACTTCGGCATCGCCAGCATCCCTGGTTGCGATCAGTTCATGCCTATCTCAGCCTCGTCGGTGGTGGGCACGTTCGTGCTCAATGCACCGCTCTACTGGTCGCCGGGCGAACTCGTGCAGCCCTACACCGAGATTCCGGCGGGTAACACCGCCTGGGTGATCGGGACAGACCCCAGCGGTTGGTATTACAAGATCGTCTGGGTCTGTAACGTGCTCTACGTCCCCCGGTACACCATGGGGCCGAATTTCGACGCCGTCTGGAACGGCAAGCCCCTGCCCACCAGCAACGGGCACTGATCCCCGTCCGCCCAGCCCACTCAATGAAAGAGGCCCCGGCGACAGCGCTGGGGCCTCTGTGTTCTCATCGCGCGCGCTCAGCTTTGGCGCTGGAAGGTGATGAAGCGGGCGATCTCACGGTCGGATAGCTCGCGAGGCGGCGTCACGAAGAAATAGCCGTCCGCCCACAGCGGCTGCCCGAAGGCCAGGTCGGGGAACTCGGCGGCGCTGCGCTCGGCAGTGGCCGTCATCAGACGGGTCATCACCTGGTCTGGCTGGAGGTTCTGGGGCACCGCCAGGGTCATCTGCACATAGTCGTTGTGAATGGCGAGCGCCTCCACCGCCCAGCCCTCTTGCTGCGCGAACTCCTCCAGCCAGCCCGCCAACTCCTGGGCGAACTCGCCGCGCAGTTCCAGCCGCGGATCGTGGGGAATCCACAGGCAGGTATAGCCGACGGTTGGCGCGGGTGGAGGCGGCGCGGGGGCTTCTGGCTCCGGGGCGGCGACCGCGACGGACTCGGCGACCTCCGGTTCGGCTTCGGTGACCGCGGGCGGCACAGGCGGCGGAGACGGTCGGCGCGGCCTGGTGCGGGCGGCGGGTGGCTCTGGCGCTTCCGGCACCAGGTTGAGCGATTCGCCCAGGCGACGCGCCTGTCGGCGGATGGTGCGCAGCGACGTATTGGCCCCGAAGACCATGCTGAGCACCATATTCCCCTCGACCACCATGCTATACAGCAGGAATTCGCCCGCTTCGGGCAGGGTGATGTAGCGGGTGAGTGCATCCGACGGGGCCGACGCGGTGCGCCAGGCCGCATCCACGATCTCGAACAGGCGCTGCATCACCGGGGCGGGCAATTCTCCGGCGTGCGCCAGCAGGCGACCGGGGCGGCTGAGCAGGGTAGCCTGCGCCGAGCTTTCCAGCGAATACTGCGTCAGATTGACGGCCATCTGCGCGATGTCTATCTCGTCGGCGGCCTCTGCGGCGATCGTCTCACCGCCCAGCAGACGCGCCGCTTCTTCGACCGGCACAGCGATCAGTCCTTCCTCCTCCGGCGGCACGACCGGCACGGGCGGCTGCTCCGCCTCCCAGGCTGACGCGGGGGCCGCTTCCTCACCCTCCGCCTCGGCCCTCGCGGCAACGGGCATCTGTTCGGGGGCGGCGGGTTCTTCGGGCAGCGGCCAGGGTTCGACCCCGGCCACGGGTTCGGCGGGCGCTGCGCCCGTTTCCGGGCCGCTCTCTGCCGGTTCTTCCCAGGTCAACTCCGGCGCAGGCCCGGCGAGGGGCGGGGCGACCGTTTCCTCGTCTGCGGGCGCGAACTGCCAGGCGTCGGGCGCGGCCTCGGCGCGCACCCCCGCATAGAACAGCGCGGTGATGTCCGCCTCGTCAGCGGGGGCAGCGTCGGCCAGCTCGCGCAATTCGTCGGGCACGCCCGCCGGCTGAGTGTCCATCTCCTGGAACAACGCGCCCAGGTCGAGATCGGGGCCAGCCCCCGTCATCTCCGCGGCGGACGGGTGCGCGGACGGCTGCGTATCCTCAGCGCCGCGCAGGGCTTCGCTCTGCAGCCGGTCGAAGATCGCTTCCAGGTCGCGGGCATCGGCCAGGCGCGTGCCCTTGCCCCACGACGGCAGCGGCTTGAGGCGCGGCTGACGGGGCAACACCGGCGGCAACTGCTCTTCGATCTCGGCCAGCAACTGCGACAGCGAGAAGTCGTCGCCCGCTTCGGCGCTGCTGACCGCGGCCAGCGCCGCCGTCGCCGGGTAGTGACGCGAGTCCTCTTCGGTCAGCGGCGGCTCGACGAAGGCTTCGGGTTCGGGGGAAGGCTCGACCGGCGCTTCGAACGGTTCTGGCTCCGCCTCGGCCAGCCAGGACGGGGACTCTTCGGCAGCCATGTCCTCCGGCGCGACCAGGTCGGCGGGGTCGGGTTCGACGCGCGCGCCCGCCGGTCGGCTGTAGCTCGGCTCGTCGTACTCCGTCTCGTCCACCTCTTCGCCCGCCAGCGCCGCCAACACCCCCTCGAAGGACGGTTCGAACAGCCCGCCGATCACTTCGCCGATGGTGGTGTCTTCCGGCGTCGTTTCGTCGGTTGGCGCGGCGGGGCCGGCGCGACGGATGGCGTCCAGCACGTAGTCAATGGCCGACCCGCCCTCGGCGTCCAGGTCAAGCTGACCGGAGTCGGCGGCGATGGACGCCAGCAATTCTTCCAGGCGGGTGCGGCGTTGCAGATTCATGTCGGGGTCGCGCAGCGACTCCACCAGGTCGTGGAAGGCGCGGTCGTCCGGCGAGCGCTCGTAGTGCTCCGGCGGAGTCTGAGCCACGGCGTCGAGCACGTCGCCGAACTCGGCGGCGTCCGGCTCGCCCACGTGCGTCGCCAGGAACTGCCGCACGCCCTCCAGATCGTGCGGGGGGACGGTCGGGGTGTCGTCGTGCTGCACAGGCGGTTCGACCAGGGGACGTTCTGTCTCGTCCCAGCCCGCCGCGCCGAGCAGCTTCTCGAAGGTGCCCGTATCGGGCAGGCGACGGGTCGGCTCTGGCTCCTGCTCCTCGTCGAGGGCGCGCGTGGGAGGCGGTTCGGCGGCCTGCCAGTCGTCGAACAGCAGCGTGGCTCCCCCCTCCTCTTCCCGATCCAGCAGACGGGTCGTGCCGCCTTCGGCCTCCTCTTCGTCCAGCAACCAGGTCGTCGGCAGCTCGCCCGACCACTCCAGCGGCGGCGCGCCCTGCTCAGCAGGCGACCCGCTCTCGTCCAGCAGCAGCGTCGAGGGCAGTTCCTCGTCCTCGTCCAGCAGACGGGTAGCGCCCTGTCCGGCGTCCGTCTCGTCCAGCAGCCAGGTCGTCGGCAGCTCGCCCGACCACTCCAGCGGCGGCGCGCCCTGCTCGGCAGGCGACCCGCTCTCGTCCAGCAGCAGCGTCGAGGGCAGCTCCTCGTCCTCGTCCAGCAGACGGGTAGCGCCCTGTCCGGCGTCCGTCTCGTCCAGCAACCAAGTCGTCGGCGGTTCTTCCGACCATTCCAGCGGCGGCACTTCCTCATCCTGAGCCGCTGCAGGGGCGGGCGCTTCCGGCTCGGCGGGGGGCAGAGTGAGCGGGGGGATGGTCTCCCATTCGCCCGCGTCTTCCTGAATGCGCCCCAGCCGACCCGTCTGCAGGCGGTCGAAGACCTCGAACTCGGCCAGCAGCTCGCTCATGTCCGGCGGGGCGGGCATGGCCGTTGACGCCTCGGCGGGGGGCACTGCGTCCGGCTCGTCCAGGTCGTGCAGGCCCTGCTGAATGAAGTCGCGCTCCTCCGGGCTGAACAGGCGCGTGGGCGGACGGGCGGGGGACATCTCCTCGTCGGCAGGGAGTTCGGAAAGCGCGGACTGCCCCATGACGGGCAGGGCGGGCGGGGCGAACTCGTCGGCGATCTCCCCCTCCGGCGGGGTGATCACCGGCCCCTCGACGCGCCCGATGACCTCGCCCAGATAGGCGATCAGTTCGCGGGCGGTGAACGGCTTGGGGATGGCCCCCTGCACGTCCATGGCCTGGGCACGGGCCATCTCCGCCTCGTCGCGCGGCATCATGATCACCGGCAG
>DDBP01000132.1:5361-5731 GCA_002332795.1 Anaerolineales bacterium UBA2029
CGGCATCATGATCACCGGCAGGTCGGGCCGCACCTGACGGATCATGCGCACCAGTTCCAGCGGGTCCATGTCCACCGGCTCGAAATCCACCAGCGCCGCGTGATAGGCGCTGTGCAACAGGGCCTCGTGCGCGGCCTGCCCGTTGGCGGCCAGGTTGACGCGAAACTGACCGGTGCTCTCCAGCGCCCCCTTGAGGGTGACGATGAAGGAAATGTCGGAGTCAATCAACAACAGCCGTGTGATCATGGTCGGCCCACCCGCGCCTGGTACGCCGTGCGTTGACTTCATTGTACTGCGGGCCGGGGCGCGGGGCAATGGCGGGGGGAAAAGGCATCTTCACGGCCTGGGGCAATGCCCTTACGGGCATGAG
>DDBP01000140.1 GCA_002332795.1 Anaerolineales bacterium UBA2029
TTGAGCGCGTCTCGAACGGGAGACTGTCCTTAACTTTACCTCACCCCCACTCGGCGCTGGCGCGCCTCGTGGCCCCCTCTCCAGTCTAGGCTGGAGAGGGGTCAAGCCGAGCGCAGCGAGGCTGGGGGTGAGGTGAACGCTCCCGTGGCAAGCAGGTCGCTGACAACCTTTGCACACACCCCGTCGTTCATCGCGGTTGACAGCGAAAGGGCACGGGTTACAATAGCCGCAGCCGGTGCGTCGGAGAGTGGCAGACGCGCGGCTGCTGATCTGCAGTCCAGCGAGAGAGTGTCGAAACGTGAGCGGTTACGGATTGACGGGCAGGTTGAAGACAGCGCCCAGCGAACAGATCACGCTCATTCAGCCCTTGCGCGGCTGGATTGCGCTCGATCTACGCGAGATATGGCGCTATCGCGAGTTGCTGTTCTTCTTCATCTGGCGCGACATCAAGGTGCGCTACAAGCAGACGTTGCTGGGTGCGTCCTGGGCCATCCTGCAACCTGTCTTCACCATGATCGTCTTCAGCATCTTCTTCGGGCGGTTGGCGAGAATTCCTTCGGACGGCATCCCGTATCCCATCTTCAGCTACGCGGGTCTGTTGCCCTGGACATTCTTCGCCGCGGGCCTGGCCAACGGCGCTAACAGCCTGGTGCGCGACGCCAACCTGGTCAAGCGGGTGTACTTCCCTCGCCTGATCACGCCCGTCTCGGCGGTGGTGGGCGGTCTGCCGGACTTTCTGCTGGCATTCCTGGTGTTGATCGCCATGATGATCTATTACGGCCTGTTCCCGACCCTGGCCTCGGTGATATGGCTGCCCATCTCGTTGCTGCTGGCGCTGACGACTGCGCTGGGGGTGGGGCTGTGGCTGGCGGCGCTCAACGCGCTCTACCGCGATATCCGCTATATCGTGCCCTTCCTGACGCAGTTTTGGATGTACGCCACGCCGGTGGTCTACCCGTCCAGCCTGCTGGAAGAACCCTGGCGCACGCTCTATGGCCTCAACCCGATGGTGAGCGTGGTCGAAGGCTTCCGCTGGGCTTTGCTGGGGCAATCCGAGCCGCGCCTTTCGATGTTCGCGCTCTCGCTGATCACGTCGCTGATCTTGCTGGTATCCGGCGCGTACTTCTTCCGACGCATGGAACCGCAATTCGCGGACACCTTGTAGGGGGCAGAACCGGTGATCGCGGGACCCATGGACTCCGATCTGGCCGTCGAAGCGGTCGGGCTGGGCAAGAAGTATCGCATCGGTGGGATCATCGATCGTCACCGCACCCTGCGCGACAGCGTAGGATCGCTGCTGCGACGTCAGGCGCGCACGTTGCGCACGCTGGGCAACGGGGCGCGGCGCTCGTCCAAAACCGACAACGTCATCTGGGCGCTGCGCGATGTATCGTTCACGGTACGGCGTGGTGAGGTGCTGGGCGTGATCGGGCGCAACGGCGCGGGCAAGAGCACCCTGCTGAAGGTGCTGACGCGCATCAGCACGCCCGACGAGGGCTATGTGCGCATCCGGGGGCGGGTGGGAGCGCTGCTGGAAGTGGGCACCGGCTTTCACCTGGAGTTGACCGGTCGGGAAAACATCTACCTCAGCGGAGCGGTCTTGGGCATGCGCCGCGAGGAGATCGATCGCAAGTTCGATGAGATCGTCGAATTCGCCGGCGTGGAGCGCTTCATTGATACACCGGTCAAACGCTATTCCAGCGGCATGTATCTGCGGCTGGGATTTTCGGTGGCAGCGCACCTCGATCCGGAGATTCTGCTGGTGGACGAAGTGCTGGCCGTTGGCGACGCCGAGTTCCAGAAAAAATGCCTGGGCAAGATGGGCGACGTGGCGGGGCAGGGGCGCACGGTGCTGTTCGTCAGTCACAACATGGACGCGGTGCGGCAGTTGTGTCACTCGGCGCTATGGCTGGAGCGCGGCCATTTGCAGCACATCGGCCCGACGGCGGAGGTAATCCAGGCGTATCTGGCCGATACCGTTCAGGAAGGGACAGGGGTGGCCTTTCCGGTGATGAACGAGCAGTACGGGATCGGCTTCAACGACGTACGGCTGACGTTGCTGCCCGGTCACGGTGGCACGCACGACCTGCACCTGAGCCTGGAGGTGCTGACCCGGCAGGCCATACCCCGTGTGGGCATTGGCATCGAATTGTTGACCAACATGGGCGCGCGCGTGGCCTATTTGGACGAGCGGCTGACCAACTTCATCTTTGATATGGAGCCGGGCCTCAATCGCTTCGAGATGGAATGCCCGGCCATTGACCGGCTGCTCGCCGCGGGCGACTACGTGATCAACCTGTGGCTGACCATGGCCAACATTGACTCCCTGGTGACGCTGGATCGCGCGGCGGCGCTGCGCATCCCCGGCACCGATCTGTATGGCTCTGGCCTGTTTGTAGACGTGCACCGGCACGGGCCGGTGCTGTTGCCTCTGCGGGTGCGGCGCGTCGAAGCAGCCCTGCTGGAGGACTGAACGGAAAGCGGTACCCCATGCACATCCTGGTTTCCAACGACGACGGGATCAACGCGCCGGGCATTGCCGCCCTGGCCGCGGCCATGCTGCCTTTCGGGCAGGTGACGGTGATCGCCCCCAAAGAGAACCGCAGCGCCATTGGGCATCGCAAGACCATGCACAAGCCGCTGCGCATTGACCCGGTGCCGTTTCCGGTCGAGGGTGTGCGCGCCTATGCCACCTCTGAGACTCCATCGGACTCAGTGGCCGTGGCGCTGTTGGGCTTCGTCAAAGACCCCATTGACCTGGTGGTGTCGGGCATCAATCGCGGCGCGAACATGGGCCAGGACCTGACCTACAGCGGCACGGTCTCGGCTGCCTTTGAGGCGGTGATCTGGCACAAACCGGCCATCGCTTTCTCGCTGGTGGATCATTCGGAAAACGCGGACTACAGCGCGGCGGCGGCCATCGCCCGGCAGATCGTCGCGCTGGGCCTGTACCGCGATCTGCCTCCCCTGACGCTGCTGAACGTCAACGTGCCCGCCTTGCCCCTGGAGCAGATCAAAGGATTCAAGGTGGTGCGCCAGGGGTTGCGTACCTACAACGACACCCTGATCACCCGCATTGACCCTTACGGGCGGCCCTACTACTGGATCGGCGGCGAAGCGCCCAGCGGCGACACGACCGAAGAGGGCACCGATCTGTGGGCCACGCACAACGGCTATGTGTCGCTGACGCCCATTCATCTGGACATGACCAACTACGCCATGATGCGGCAGTTGCAGGGGCGCGGCATCGAGTCGCTGAAGCCCGGCGAGATTCCTTCGCAGACGTGAGGTGTCACCATGACCGGTCCTCTGCCTTTCCTGGTCGGCGGGGAGTGGCGCACCGGTGAACGCATCGCCGAGGTGCGCTTCCCCTATACGGGCGAAGTCGTCGCACAGGTTTACCAGGCTGGCCCGCGCGACCTGGAAGATGCGATCGCCGCAGCGGAACGCGGGTTCGCCGTCACGCGCAGGTTGCCTGCCTACGCCCGCTCGCGCATTCTGCTCAACCTGCTGGAGCAGATGGAGCGTCGCAGCGACGAACTGCTGACCGCGCTGACGCTCGAAGGGGGCAAGACACAGAACGTGGCGCGGGGCGAGCTGGCGCGAGCCAAAGAGACGGTGCGCATCGCTGCCGAGGAAGCCAGGCGCATCACTGGCGAGATCGTGCCCATAGACTGGACGGAAGCGGGGGAAAACCGTCACGGTTTCGCTCGCCGCCTGCCAGTGGGGCCGGTGCTGGGCATCACCCCCTTCAATTACCCGCTGAACCTGGCCTGTCACAAGCTGGCGCCGGCCATCGCCGCGGGCAACTCCTTCATCCTCAAACCGGCCAGCAATACGCCGCTCTCTGGACGGTTGCTGGTCGAGATGACGCTGGAAGCCGGTTTCCCGCCAGAAGCGCTCAGCTACCTGGTCTGCCCTGGCGCGCTGGCCGAAACGCTGGTGCGCGACCCGCGCATCAAGTTCCTGAGCTTCACCGGCAGTTCGGCAGTAGGCTGGCATCTCAAAGAGATCGCCGGGCGCAAGCGCGTGGGGTTGGAACTGGGCGGCAACGCCGCAGCCATCGTGCACGAAGACGCCAACATTGACTACGCAGTGAGCCGGATTGCAGTAGGGGGCTTCACCAACGCCGGGCAGAACTGCATCGCTGTGCAGCGCGTGCTGATTCATCGCCCCGTCTACCAGGAGACGCTGGAGAAGCTGCTCGACCGCATCAGCCGCCTGAAGGTGGGTGACCCGCGCGATCCGGACGTGGAAGTGGGGCCGATGATTGATGCGCGCGCCGCCGCCGAGGCGTTCGCCGTGGTGCAAGAGGCGGTCGCTGCCGGTGCGCAGGTGTTGCTGGGGGGCCGCTGCGAAGGAGCGCTGTTCTACCCCACCGTGCTGGGCAACACGACTCCCGCCATGCGCGTCAACCGCCAGGAAATCTTCGCGCCGGTGATCACCGTCACCCCCTACAATGACTTCGATCAGGCCATCGCGCTGGCGAATGACACCGACTATGGCCTGCAGGCGGGCGTCTTCACGCAGAACGTCAACCGCATCATGCGCGCCTTCGAACAGATCGAGGTCGGAGGGCTGCAGATCAACGATGTCTCGACTTTCCGGGTAGACCAGATGCCCTATGGTGGCGTGAAGGGGTCGGGCATCGGGCGCGAAGGGCCGCGCTACGCCATCGAGGAGATGACCGAACTGCGGCTGATGGTGATCAATCTGAACGGTGGCAGGGAATAGAGACCGTTTGAAAACCTCATCTCCTGGCCCCTCAGCCATGCATGGGTCGGAGGCGGACAGGGCCAGAGCAAG
>DDBP01000270.1 GCA_002332795.1 Anaerolineales bacterium UBA2029
TGCGCAGCGTGGCCTGGTCGCCGGACGGCCTGCATAGCGTCACGGCCAGCAGCGACGGCACGGTGCGCATCTGGCAGACCTGGCAGAGCACTGCCGATCTGCTGCGCTATGCCAGTCAGTGTTGCCGGGTGCGCGAATTGACCGCCGAGGAGCGGGCGCAGTTCAATGTGCCCTTGCCTTCAGGGAGTGGGAAGTAGGGAACTGGGAGTTGGGGACAGCGCCTCAGGCCAGACGCTTTGGATGATGGCGAATTACGGATGGCGGATTGTCACAGAGCGCGCCACGCCGGGCGCTTATGTTAAACTCCAAACTCCAAACTCCTGACTCAAGACTCTAAACTCTAAACTCTAAACTCTGGACTCCAAGAGACCACACCATGAACGAAGACCTCACCCGCCAGGCGGCGGAATGGTTGGCCGCCGGAGAAGCGGTGGCCATGGCCACCATCGTGCGCATTCGCGGCTCGTCGAGCCAGCCGCTGGCCTCGCGCATGTTCATCACCAGTCGGCAGCGCTTTGTGGGCGCGGTCAGCGGTGGCTGCGTCGAGTCCGACGTCTACCAGGCCGCCCAAGATGTGCTGGCCGGTGACGGCCCGCTCATGCTGCATTACAAACACGTCGAAAACCCGCTGATCGAGATCGGGCTGAACTGCGAAGGCCAGATTGACGTGCTGGTCGAGGTCCTGGACGAAGACCTGCTGGCACAGCTCACCGGCCCGCCGACGCGCGTCAACGTCACCCTGTGCTCGCCGAACGAGCCACTGCACCCCAGGCCAGTCCATGCCAGCGTCTGGCCGGACGGCACGGCCTCGGTCACGCTGCCCGATGCGGTGTTGCGCGACGCTCTGGCCGCGCTGGAAAGGGACAGGCCGCAGACGGTCACCTATCCGGACGGGCGGGTGGCCCTCTTCGAACCCGTCGTGCCGCCGCCGACGCTGCTGATCTTCGGCGCGGAGCAGATCGCGGTGCCGCTGGTACGCTTCGCCCGGATTCTGGGTTTCCGCACGGTGGTCAGCGACGCCCGCCCCGCCTTCGCCACGCGCGACAAGTACCCCGACGCCGACGAGGTGCTGGCGCTGTGGCCACAGGAGGTGATCGCGCGCGTGGGCGTGGACGCGCGGACGTTCGTCGTCTCGCTCAATCACGAACCGCGTTTCGAAGACGCCCTGCTGCACGCCCTGGTCGGTCACCGCGTGGCCTACCTGGGCGCGATAGGCAAGCCGCAGCGGGCGGTCGAGCGGGCCGAACGTGCTCAGGCCAGCGGCCTGGATTTGCGTCAACTCCCGCCCATCCATACCCCGATCGGCCTCGACCTGGGGGGCAAGTCGCCGGAGGAAGTGGCGCTGAGCATCATCGCCGAGATCGTGGCGGTGCGTCACGGGCGGCGCGGCGGCATGTTGAGCGCCAATCAACCCTAGATTTCAATGGCGGATTGCGGTATGATAGCGCCCTGCACCAACCCTGGGTGAGGAAACAGAAGATGAAAGTCATACTCAAAGAATACGTCTACAAGCACGGGGTCGCCGGCGATGTGGTGGAAGTGGCCGATGGCTTCGCCCGCAACTACCTCATCCCCCGTGGCTTGGCGGTCAAGGCGACGCCCGGCGCGCTGCGTGCCAATCAGCACCTGATCCAGTCGGCGGCCAAGCACCGTGAAGAACTGCGCGCCATGGAAAACGAGGCCGCGCAGAAGATTCACGGCGTGGAACTGGTCTTCGGCGTCAAGGCTGGCAAGAACCGCAAGCTGTATGGCTCCATCACCACCCGCGACATCGCCGATGCGCTGCGCGAGAAGACCGGCGTGGACATCAACCGTCGCCGGATCAGCGAGCGCCCCATCCGCGAACTGGGCATTCACGAAGTGCCGGTGCGCCTGGGCGCGCATATCTCGCCGGTGCTGCGCATCGTGGTGATCCGCGAAGAGGAAGTGCCAGCCTATCTGGCAGGGCAGCCGGTAGAGAGTCTGCAGGGCATTCAGACGGTCAGCACGGTCGTAGAGGAGGCATCTGCCAGCGAAGCGCCCGCCGACGAAACGGCGGCTGACGAGGCGATGGCAGACTGACCGTGTCCGCACGGTCACCCGTCTATGCGTGTGGATGACGCGCAATCCGGCGCGGCCTTTGAGTTGATCGCTTTTGTGACCAGGCACCTGGCCTGCCACGCTTGCGGCACCGGCTACAGCGCCGACAACGTACAGGTGGCGCAGCATCACCGCGAACAGTGGACGTTGCTGGCCACGTGCCCGGTCTGTACCGCGCAACGAGCCATTGTGGCTTACGACGGCCCGCCCTACGAGCGCCTGGAAACGCCCGACACCATCCCGCCCCTGCCGCCGCTCACGGCCCAGGACGTGCGGGAATGGCGCATTTTCCTGCGCCAGTTTGCGGGCGACCTGAAGGCCTTGTTGTCTGCCTCGTGAGGAGGCCGGAGATAGACCGGCTGATCCCACTGTTCGGTGGGGACGTATGGCGAAAACCGCGGCGGGTGAATTTGACGTTCATCCGCTTTTTGCTATAGTCGGCGATGCGTATCCTTTGACGGTACCGGAGCAGGCAGCGTGAGCGATCCTCAGGCGCTGGGTCAGCGCTTGCGCGCGGCCCGTGAAGCCAGAGAGCTGACCCTGGCCGATGCAGAGCAGGCGACCCGCATCCGCGCCAGGTATCTCGAAGCGCTGGAAGCGGGCGACTATTCGAGCATGACGCCCGTACAGGCACAGGGCTTTCTGCGCAATTATGCGCGCTTCCTGGGCCTGGACCTGGATCTGCTGCTGCGCGAACTGGAAAACGACACAGCCGGTCAGGGGCGCAAAGCCCGCCGTGCGAAGCGCGTCACGACCGGGAAAAACGGCTGGCCCGTTCCCCCGGCTTCGGCGGCGACTGCGCCGCGCCGCAGACGCGCCCGCCGTGGCGTGCTGGGCAATGCGCTGGCCGTGCTGATCGCTGGCGCGATCGTGGTCGTGCTGATCCTGGGCGGCACGCGCCTGATTGACAGCCTGGTCGAAACGCGGAGCACGCCAACTCAATCGGGACTGGCGGGCGGCGCTTCGCTCACCCCAGCCGATACCCCTGTGCCTGCGCCCACCGAGACGGTCACCGAAGCCGCCCTGCAGGAAGGTGAGACGCCCGGCGCACTCCCCGCGCCGGAGACACCCTTCAGCCCGCCCACGATCACCGGCACCAGCGTCAACGTGTTGATCGAAGTCGCGCAGCCCAGTTGGGTGCGCATCATCACCGATGGCGTAGTGCAGTATGAGGGACTGGCCCGCACCGGCGAAATCCTGAACTACACCGGTCAGCAGAGTGTCAGCGTGCGCACCAACAACGCCGCCGGTCTGCGCCTGACCGTCAACAATCAGCCGCAGGGCGTGTTGGGCGCGCGCGGAGAACTGTTCGACTATACCTTCACCCTGGCGGGCGTGGAGGTGCCCACCCCTGCCGGAGATGCGCTCAGCAGCACCCTGCCTGCGCCTGACGCAGTGGCCGCCGCACCGCAGACAGCGTCGCCGGAGGGGGCGACGTTGTTGTTTAGCGCCACGCCCGCCCCGCCGACGCCGACGCTGCCGCTCGATCCGGGCGATCTGAGCGTGCTGGAGACGATCACCATCACGCCACTGCCGGGCCTGTCGCCCACGGCCACGGCCACCCTGCCGCCGCCGTTCACGGCCACGCCGACGCCGACCCTGCTACCGCCCACGGCTACGCCGACCGTCACGCTCACGCCTTCGGCGACGCCCAGCGTGACACCCGCCCCGTCGGGCACGCCCACCCCCAGCGGGACGCCGACCTTCACTCCCAGCGCCACGGCCACGCCGACGGCCACCTTCACCCCATCGCCGACGCGCACGCCCACCAGCACGCCCACGCCCACCCCGACGCCGACGGCCACGCGCACGCCCACGGCCACCTGGACGGCGTCGCCCACGCGCACCCCTACGCCGACTGCCTCTTTCACGCCGACCTGGTCGGCCACGCCTTCACCTACCCCTTCGCCGACGCCCTTCCTGCCGCCGCGCTATACGCGCACGCCCACCCCCGTGCTCAAGTGAGCGCGCCGCTACCCACGAGACGCAAAAAAGCCGCGCGTTCTTCACGCACGGCCCCTGGTGCCGGTCGAACTCTTTTCCCGCTCAGTGAAACAGGAAATCCAGCAGGCGGTCGGGCAGGGAGGTGAGCGCCTCGCGCTGCAGGCGATAGGTGATGGTGCGATTGTCGCGCGTCTCTTCGACGATCACACCCGCATCGCGCAACTGCGCCAGGTGCCGCGAGACAGCCGAAGCCGAGAGGTTGAGCTTGGCGGCCAGGCGTTTGCCGTTCATACGACCCTCTTGCTGCGCGATCAGGCGCAGAATATCCAGGCGCGAGCTATCGCTGAGCGCCTTCAGGACTTCCAGCGCGCGCTCCTTGTTCTGCGCGATCTGCGCCACGCGCGCCTCGGTGCGCTCGCTGTCGAAGAGCACGGTGATGTTGCCGTAGCCGTAGAACATGTAGACGGGCGAACCGGCCAGGAAAATGGGGATGAACACCACCTCGCGCACAGGGTGATCGGGCGGCAGCGGCGGCATCAACTCGCTGCGCCCGGTGACATGCTCGAACAGGCCCATGCCGCCCAGCCGAGAGAGCAGGGCGCGCTTGTCCTGCAGACCCTGTTCCCAGTGCGGGCGTAGCATAGGAATCTGCGTGTGAAAGAATTCGTCCCAGTAGCGCTGCCACAGGTTGGCCAGCCGCGCCTGGAAACCGGGCACGTCGGTCAGGATGGCTTCCATTGGCACTTCGCGGCAGATGCAGCCCTGTTCATAGGGGGTCGCATCGAGCGCGGCGCTCAGCTTCTCCACATTCAGGCCCGTGCCGACGATCACCTCCGGCGGCACAATGCGCCCGACCATATAGAAGACGAAGCGCTCCGGCGGCATGGTGCGCACATGCTGAATGAAGCCGGGCACATCGTGATGATCGGGGTAGTCGAGCGCCAGCTCGAAGAAGAAGAACCCGTTCCAGTACGGCCCATAGACCGCTTCCAGCTCGGCCAGCAGATCGGGGGCCAGCGCCGCCCGTGCCTGCGCGCACCAGTCGGGCCGCCGTTCTGGCGTCAGCAGGATGTTGAGACTGATCAGCATTTCGAAGACCGCCGAGGTCTCGAAGCGGATCAGGTTGGCGAGCGGGTCGGTGCGTTCGATGACTTCCAGGGGCATGGGTTCCTTCTTCTGGCGGCTGGTCAGTTGCTTTAGATAGTAAGGGCGTGCACTTCATCTGTCAATGAGGGTGCACCCTCACGCAGCGAGCAGATACTCCTGCCACAGGCGGGCGATCAAAGCCCGCAGTTCGGCGGCGCGCTGCGGCAGTTCCAGCGCGTCCAGCGCGCCAAAGCGCCGGGCACGCCCCAGCGTTTCGGCGGATACGGCGCGACCGATGACGATCACCGGCACATGAGGGGCGCGCCCTCGCAGGTGCGGCAGCAAGGCCATCTGCATGGGGCGCTGTACGTCCAGCCCGACGACCAGCAGGTCGAAGGAGCAGATATCCAGCGCGCGCAGGGCGTCGTCGTGATCCTCGACCAGCGTCACCTCGACGACAGCTTCCGCCAGCAGACGGACAGCGTCGAACAGGACGTCGGCGGGGCCGTTCAGGCGATCGATCACCAGCACTTGAAGCGGATGGGCAAGCGCGGGCAGCGGCGTGAGAGGGGACGCAACGCTGAATACGCCAGAGAGGCGGGCCATGCTGTGTCTCCCTTGCTAATTTGCGCGATTGCGTGATTGCGCAATCATGGCAACATGATAACACGATGCGGCCCGCGAGTCAAGCCCTCGACGCCGTTGGGTGCGTGCAAAGGTTGTCAGCGACCTGTTTGACAGGGGAGCGTTCACCTCACCCCCGGCCTCGCTGCGCTCGGC
>DDBP01000400.1 GCA_002332795.1 Anaerolineales bacterium UBA2029
GCGGGGCGAGGGGAAGCCACCACCCTGCCTGGACACCCCTTCGCCCGCTGCGCGGGAGAAGGGGCCGGGGGATGAGGGCCATCCGGCGCACCAAAGTCACTGACAACCTTTGCACGCACCCAACCTTTACATTTACTCTAGCCCTGGCCGCCCTTGAAGTCACGACAGAGAGAAGATGTAGGAAGGAGGGAAAAATAGTCCACGAGAGTTAACTAAATGGCGAATACGTCGTGATCCTGGGCCAGACGCACCGGCCCGCTGAAGGTCGTCCGGGCCTCCTCGACCAGGCGGGCGGGGTCGGCCCTGTCCCCCACCGGATAGTGAATGAGCACCAGCCGCTGCGCACCAGCCAGAGTCGCCACCTCGCCGGCCTGCGCGGCGCTGGAATGCCCCTCCCCTGCACCGGTCGCCTCGTGCAGCAACAGGTCGGCTCCCTGCGCCAGGGCGATGACGTTGGGCACCGGCTCGGTGTCACACGAATAGCCGATCACCTGGCCGGACGCTTTGACTTCGATGCGCAGCCCGATCGTGGGGATGAAGTGGCGCGTGGGCCAGGCGCGGATGCAGAAATCTCCGTCGTCGAGCAGGAGGGTATCCGGTTGCTCCGGCAGACGGTGCAGGTGCAGCGGAAAGAAGTCCGGCCAGGTCTCAACCATGAAGGCGGATAACATCTGCTCGAAGCGGTAGAGACAATGGTGCAGACCATGCACATGTAGCGGCTGGCGCCGCCCCAGCAGCCACATCTGCATCAGCAGGATCGGCACGCCGTAGACGTGATCCGGATGGAAGTGCGTCAGGATCAGGTCAGTGAGTTGCTCGTAGTGCAGGCCATGACGGGCCAGTTTGCCCAGCGGGTTGGAGCCACAGTCCACCAGCACAGCGCGTCCACGCTCGCCCTGCAGCACGAAGTGCGTGTTGTCGTGCTCAGCGTCGGAGACTGCCGCCGCCGAACCCAGGATGATCAGACGGGCCATACTGTGTCCTATCGGACAGCGCTCAGCCGTCAGCGCTCAGCCATCGGCGAAAAGGGCGTAGGGGCGCAGCAAAGCAAATCGCTGCCACCTGGTGCTGCCCTCGAGGTCCTGTATATAGCACGGATCACAGGCTGAGCACAAACTGAACCACGCGCGGCGTCAGCGAGACTTCCAGGATGGCCGCCAGCGTCAGCAGCGGCAACACCAGCCCGACGCCGATCTTGATCGTGTCCGCCGCGGCCAGCAGCCAGGCTTCGCTGGCGGTCATGTCGGCGGGCGGGCGCGTGACGATGCTGCCCAGGCGCAACGCCGCCGCCCCCGCCAGCACAATGGCGGGCACTTCCAGCGCGCCGTGTGGGATCACCGCCAGAATGAAGGGCAGCGGACTGAGGCCCGCCAGGATCACCTGGCCCAGCACGAAGCCCAGGATGCCGAACGGCACGGCGACCAGCACCAGCGCCAGCACGCCGAAGGTGAAGACGCCGAGGATGGTCGCCGCCAGCAGCACGCGGGCATTTTGCAGCAGGGCCATCATCACCAGGCGCGGGTTGTCCTGGCCCAGGTCGAACCAGGTGCGCAGGTTGTCCAGCAGCGTGGCGTCGTTGGACTCGAACTGATCGAGCGGGATCGGCCAGTGATAGGCGGCGATCCAGCCTCCGGCGAAGGCCACCGCCAGGCAGATCGCCACCACGCCCGCGCTATGCTTCAGCGAGCGCACCGCGGGGAACACTCCCTGCCGATACCAGCGCCAGAGCGAAAATCCGCCCGCGGCTGGCCCGCGAATGCCCTGCCACAACGTGCGCCCCACCCAGCGCAGGTTGAGCTGATCCAGGGTGCGCCCCAGCAATTCTTCGCGGTTGAAGATGCGCACGCCCATGCGCACCAGCAGAATCACCGTGACCAGCACGCCGACCATGATGAACCACAGCAGGTAGCGCCGATGCGGTTGCACCATGATCGTCGCTTCGAGCATCACCAGCATGGACATGGGGATGATGATGAAGCTGGCCAGCAGGTTGGCGGCGCGGGTCGAAGTCGTCTGACTGGACACGACGACCGCGCCGGTGACCATTACCAGCGCCTGCACGGTCGTCAGCAGCACGATCTGCACCACCAGGATCGGTGCGGGTCGCCACTGCTGTTCACCCAGGATCAGGCCGCCCATGTAGATGGCCATGCCCGTATAGCTCGCCAGCAGGGGGGGCAGCATGGCAGCGAAGGTCTTGCCCAGGTATAGCTCGGTGTTGGTCAGCGGGGTGGAGAGCAGCGGTTCCAGGCTGCGCCGCTCCTTTTCCCCGACGAACGTCTCCAGCGCGATCACCAGCGAGATGGACACCGGGAAGAAACCCACCACCATCGGCATCAGCGGCAACAGGGCGGGCAACAAGTCCTGCGCGCCATTGTCTTCGAAGAAGCCGGTGAAGATGCGCGTCAGAGTGTTGGCCAGCAGGGGGAAGATCAGCGTCAGGATGAAGATGGGCACCATGATGCGCCAGTCGCGCAGGCTATCGCGCACTTCGCGGCGGGTGACGATCAGCGCGTTGCGCAGTGTGCGGGCCACGGTTGCCCGCGCCGGTCGCGCCAGGGCCTGCGTGCGGGCGGGCTGCTCGATGCGCTCAGCCAGACTGCTCATGGACGGTCCCTCCTTCGTCCTCGGCCACGATTTGCAGGTAGACCTCCTCCAGCGTGCGCGACACCTCGCTGAGGGTGACGATGTCCAGCCCGGCACCGGTCAGGCGACGCACCACCTGCGGATTGATCGCCGCCGGATCGGGGGCCTGATAGCGCAGCCAGCAATCGCCCGTCTCCACGACAGTCACCAGGTCGCGCAGCACCTCCAGCGCCCCGTTGAGGTGTTGCGTCAGGCGCAGTTCCATGAGGGGAGTGCCGGTGAAACGCTGCGCCAGTTCGCGGAAGGTGCCGTTGGCGATGATGCGCCCCTGCCGGATGACGGCGATACGGTCGGCCAGGTCTTGCGCTTCGATCAGGTTGTGCGTGGTGATGGCGATGGTGCGCTCGGCCCGCCGCAGTTCCTTGATCGCCTCGCGCACCAGCTTGGCGCTCTGCGGGTCCATGGCCGAAGTCGGCTCGTCGAGCAACAGCACGGGCGGATCGTGCAGCATGGCCCGCACCAGAGCCAGCTTCTGCTTCATGCCCTTCGAGTATTCGCCCAGGCGTTTGTCGAGCGCGTCGCCCAGCCCGAAGCGCTCCATCAACTGCCGCGGGCGCTGCCGTCGCACGGCGGCGGGCAGGTCGTAGATGCGGGCGAAGAAATCCAGATATTCGTCGGCCTTCATGCGCTCGTAGAGGCCGTGTTGTTCGGTGAGCACGCCCACCGAGGCGCGCACCTGACTCGGCTGCGTCACCACGTCGTAACCCGCCACGCGCGCCCACCCCGCCGTCGGTTGCAGGATGGAGGTGAGCATCCGCACCGTCGTCGTCTTGCCCGCGCCGTTCGGTCCCAGGATGGCGAAGATCGTCCCTGGCTCGACGGTGAAGGTCACGCGATCCACCGCGCGGAAGTCGCGAAAGTCCTTGGTGAGTTCGAAGGTCTCGATCATGATGAGTCGGGAGTCCTGAGTTGTGAGTCAGGAGTCGGGAGTCGCGAGTTTTGAGTGGGGCGCTTGACCCTCTGATCCCGCCCGCCCCAAAACTCCAGACTCAAAACCCCTGACTCAGATTGTAAGTGCCAGGGAATGTTGTTCCAAGGGGGCACAACGTGAATTTCTTCTGAATATCACGCGCGGCGCAGCAAGGCGGCGCGGTGACGGTAGAGCAGCAACAGCACCGCCAGGATCACCATCGCCGCGCTGACCGCCTGCGACACGTTGACCCCTCCGGCCAGCGTGACCTCGATGCGCAGGAATTCCAGCAGGAAGCGCACCGTGCCATAAGAGACCATGTAGAACAGCAGAAAATCGCCCTTCTTCAGCCGGTTACGGTAGCGCAGCCAGACGAACAGCAGCACGGCTGTCGCGGCCAGATTCCACAGGGATTCGTACAGGAAGAGCGGGTGAAAGCGCGTGCCCGGCGCGTATTCGGGGGGCGGATTGCTGATATGCAGCCCCCAGGGCAGGTCGGTCGGCTTACCGTAGAGTTCCTCGTTGACGTAGTTGCCCCAGCGCCCGATGGCCTGTCCCAGTGGCACGGCAACCGCTGCCATGTCCAGCCAGCCCAGCGCGTCGAGGCGATGCTTGCGGGCATAGAGCACTGCGCCCAGCGCCCCGCCGATCACCGCGCCGAAGATGGACAGTCCGCCGCTCCAGATGATGAACGGGCCATCGTGCAGGTCGAAGGGGTGCGTGAGATACCATTCTGCCGTGCGCCCGGCCTCGACCGAGGAAATGGACGGGAACAGCACATGCCACAGCCGGGCGAAGATCACCGCCAGCGCCACCACCCAGATCAGGCCGTCCCACACGTGTTCGGGGTTCTTGTCCTTTTCGCGGCGGGCCATCCAGCTCACCAGCATGGCTGCCGCCAGAATGCCGCCCACGATAATCAGCCCATACCAGTGAAAGGTCGGATTGATCTCCAGGCCGAACAGGTTGAACGGGCCAATCTCCAGGCCGCGGCGGTGAAAGGTCATGGACGTCCCTCCTGCTTCTGGCGCTGAATGACGCGGTAGACGTGCCACACGCGCTGCGCGACGGTGAAGTTGGTGCCGATGGCGAGTATCCACAGCCCGGCGATCACGTAACCGGTCAGCAGCATGGCCAGGATGACCACCATGCGCTCCATGCGGGTGAACAACCCCACCTTGCAGTCAATGTTGATGCCTTCGGCGCGCGCCCGCGCGTAGCTGACCAGTTCGGTGCCCAGCAACGCCAGCACGGC
>DDBP01000394.1 GCA_002332795.1 Anaerolineales bacterium UBA2029
GAGCGCGGCAAAACTGCCTGACACATTTTGCACGCACCCTTACCGCCCCCAGACTCTGCGATTTCAGCCACGCGCGGTATACTAGAAGCGCTCGTCTGCGCAATGGTTGAGGTGGGGATACAGCAGCATGCCACAATCGCCCCTGGACATCAGCGAACAGGAAATCCGCAAGCGCTGCGGCCCGCTGCTCGAAGGCGCTATCCAGGAAGCCACCCGGCTGCGCCACAATTACATCGGGACCGAGCACCTGTTCAACGCCATGACGCGCCTGCCCAACAGCGTCACGGCGCAGTTGCTGGTGGAAGCGGGCCTGGAACCGCGCCTGATCCGCAACCTGATCCGGCGCGAAGTAGGCGCGGGCGACGATGCCGTCAGCGAATGGCCGCCGCTCACGCCACGCGCACACCGGGTGCTGGCCATGGCCGTCTACCTGGCCGACGACGCTGACGAGCGCCAGGTCTCCGAGCCGCACGTGCTCATTGCCATGCTGCAGGAAGGCGAGGGCGTGGCGGCGCGGGTGCTGGCGCGGCAGGGCATTGACCTGTCGGCGTGGATTGAGCGCCTGCTGGTGGAAATAGATAGCGACGCCGACGACTTCGACGAAGTGCTCTTCGGCGATCTTGACACGTTTCTAGACGACGGCGAGGACGAGGCGCAGCCTGAACCTGGCCGCCGCATGCCCACTCCCCTGCTCGACCGCTACGGGCGCGATCTGACCGAGCAGGCCCGTCAGGGCAAGATCGGCCCGGCCATCGGGCGCGAGATGGAAATCCGCATGGTGGCGCGCACCCTGCGTCGCAGCAAGAAGAACAACCCCTTGCTGCTCGGCGACTCTGGCGTAGGCAAGACCGCGGTGGTCGAAGGGCTGGCCTACGACATCGTGCACGGGCGCGCCCCCAAGTTCCTGCACAACCGGCGCATCATCGGCCTGGAGATCGGGATGCTGGTGGCGGGTACCAGCCTGCGCGGTCAGTTCGAGGAGCGCATCGTCGGCATCGTGGACGAAGCCAAGAATGCGCCGGATGTGATCCTGTTCATAGACGAGATTCACACCATCGTCGGCGCGGGCGACACCATAGATAGCAACCTGGACGCCGCCAACATCCTCAAACCAGCGCTGGCCCGCGGCGAAATCACCTGTATCGGCGCAACGACCTTCGAGGAATACCGCAAGGCCATCGCCAAAGACCCGGCGCTCGACCGGCGCTTCCGCACCATTGACATCCGCGAACAGAGCGTCGCCGAAACGCTGGTGGTGGTCGAGCACGTCTATCAGCGCTACGAGGAACATCACAAGGTCAAAATCCTGCCTGAGGCGCGCGAAGCGGCAGTGCGTCTCTCCGATCGCTATATCCGCGACCGCCGCCTGCCCGACAAGGCGCTCGATCTGCTCGACGAAGCCTGCGCCCGCCTGGCCATTCAGACCAACAACCCCGACGAGGATACCGAGCGGCTGGTGGTCACCGCGGAGACGGTCACGCAGGTGCTCAGCGAGTGGACGGGCATCCCCGTCAGCGAGCTGACCGCCAACGAACGGCAGCGCTTTGCGCAGATGGCCGAGGCGCTCAGCAGGCGCGTCGTCGGTCAGGATCACGCCGTGCAGACCGTCTCCGACGCGATCAAGACCAACCGCGCTGGCCTGGGCGACCCCAAACGCCCGGTGGGCGTCTTCCTGTTCCTGGGGCCGAGCGGCGTAGGCAAGACCGAGCTGGCCAAGGCCCTGGCCGAATTCCTGTTCAACGACGAAGACGCGATGATCCGCCTGGACATGTCCGAGTTTCACGACGAGCACACCGTCGCCCGGTTGATCGGCGCGCCGCCGGGCTACAAGGGCATGGAACAGGGCGGGCAACTCACCGAGGCGCTGCGCCGCCGCCCCTACAGCGTGGTATTGCTGGACGAAGTGGAGAAAGCCGCGCCGGAGGTGTTCGATATCTTCCTGCAGGTGTTCGACGAAGGCCGCCTGACCGATGCGCAGGGCGCAACCATTGACGCCCGTCACGCCGTATGGATCATGACCAGCAACATCGGCACCGGTGAAGTTGGCAAGGGGCTGGGCTTCACCGCGCAGCCGGACCAACTGCCCGACTACGACTTTCACCTGAAGAAGCACTTCCGGCCAGAATTCCTCAACCGGCTGGACGAAGTGGTGATCTTCAAGCCGCTCTCGCGCGAAACCCTGGAAGCCATTCTCGACCTGCAACTCAAACAGGTCGCCGAACGCCTGGCCGAACAGAAACTCACCCTGACCTTCGACCAGAGCGCGCGGGAACTGCTGCTGCGCGAAGGCTACGACCCGGCCTATGGCGCGCGTCCCCTGCGCCGCGCCATTCAGCGCCTGCTGACGCGCCCGCTGAGCAACGCCATCCTGGACGAAACGTTCCACCCTGGTGACACGGTCTACGTCGAGGCGCAGGGCGACACGCTCGTGCTCAAGCGAGCGGACGCTGGGCAAGGCGAGGCCACAGCCTCCGCGCGAGCGGAAGGGCGCGAGCCAGGGCGAAGTGAGCCGTCGGCGGCAGCGGGGCAGGCGGAGTAGAGTGCATTCGCGTCCGGAGCAATGGTTTTGAACCGCAGAACGTCAAGAACTCCGTGCCCTTCTCTGTGTTCTGGGGGGAACTCTGCCCCCAGGCCCGAATGCATCTGACCGCGCCCTGTCCCCGCGCTATAGCTCTTGCGCAAAAGTAGCGTCGGCAGCGTCTTCCTCGGTGACTATCGGCGTCAGGAGCAGCACCCCACCCTGTCCCCGCAAGAACTGCCCGCCGAGAGAGTAGGACTCGAACGAGATCAGGGCGCTGTCCGCCAGCCCTGGGCGTATCCACCACGTCGCCTCTGCCGCGAAGGCATCTGAGCCATCGTTCGCCTCCAGCCAGATCGCGCCGTCACGATGCCGCAGGTAGCTGCCTGGACGATCCACCGCCTCCAGGGAAACAGCCTGCGGATCGGCCAGCCCCGGCACTATCCTGAACTGCGAAGCGGCCACCCTGCTGATGTCGTCGGCCAGTATGGCCCGCTCTTCCTCATGATAGATGTATGGTGCTTCCTGACCATACAGCCGGAAACGCGCAGGCAACGGGCCATCGGGGACGGGGATACCGAAGATGGGCGTGCCGTCGGCGCTCCAGTAGAGCTTCTGCACGCGCGTATGGCGGTTGGGATCGTACAGCGGATCGCCTTTGATGTCTTCGTAGTTCCGCGCGTGATACACCAGGATGTCATCGCCTTCTGGCGACACGGTGAACGAGTTGTGCCCTGGCCCGTACTGGCCTGTCACGGGGTTGGTCTGGAACACCGGCTCCGGCGATTTGCTCCACGAAGCGGGATCGAGCAGATCGCTGTCGGCAGAAGCGGTCAACAGGCCCATGGCGTAGCTGGCATCGGTCGCGCTGGCCGAGTAGGTGATGAACACCTTGCCATGGCGGATGAGCACCGCCGGCCCTTCGTTGACCCAGAAACCCCGTCGCTCCCAATCGTAACTGGGCTTGGAGAGCAGCACCTGCTTGCCGGAGATCGTCCAGGGATTGCTCATGGCCGCAATATACAGGTTGCTGTTGCCGAAAATCCTGGGGTCGCGCTGTGCCCAGACCAGATAGCGCGTCCCCTGGTGCTCGAAAGTGGTAGCATCCAGCGAGAATGACTCCCAGTTGGTCTTGATCTGCCCTCTTTCTACCCATGCCCCTTCCAACGGGTTGGCCGACTCATTCTCCAACACGTAGATACGGTGATCGAAGGGAGCATCCTCCCGCGCCGCGGCGAAGTAGATGTACCACTTACCGTCAATGTAGTGAATCTCCGGTGCCCAAATGTGCTTGCTCATGATCCCGCGCGGGCGCTTTTCCCACACGACCACTGGCGTAGCCGTGCTGAGGCCTTGCAACGTGCTCGCCCGCCGTACCTCGATCCGGTCATATTCCGGCACGGACGCCGTGAAGTAGTAGTAACCGTCCGCGTGCCGGTAAATCCAGGGATCGGCCCGCTGCGGGATGAGCGGGTTGACGATGCGCTCAGTGCTGGAAGCGACAGGCACGGTTTCTCCTCCTCTGTCTGGCGAAAGGGCGGCCTGGCCGTGCGTGATCGTGTGCGGCGCACCGGCCAGGATGATCCCCAGGACAGCGAACATGGCCGCCCAAACATACTGTCTGCGGCATCGCAGTGCCACACGCCAACCGGTCGGTTTCATATCCTGTCTTCCTTATGTTATGTCGGCGTGCCGACCGACGGCCAGCCCTCAGCGTCCCACACCAGTGGGGCAATGCGCAACGTGGGCATGCCAGCGGCCTGCGCGTCGTAGGCGTGATAGACCAGCTTGTCTCCGTCGGCCTCCTGCAACACGGCATTGTGCCCTGGGCCGCGCCAACGGCTATCTCCCTGCAACACCAGCGTCCCGCCGCCGCGCATCATATCCCTGCCGTCGCGATCGTAGTACGGGCCGGTGACCTGCTCCGCTCGCCCCACCATGATCTTGTAGGTGCTGCGCGTGCTCTGACAGCAAAAGTCAAACGAGACGAACAGGTAATAATAGCCCGCGTGCCGTATGATGAAAGGAGCTTCGATCGCCCCCGATGAATCCGGTACCAGTTCGCGGCTGGCCAGGGCGTAGAGGCGCGTATCATCACTGGCGGGCTTGCCAGTTCGCGGGTCAATCCGCCGCATCTTGATCCCCGACCAGAAGCTGCCGAAGGCCAGCCAGGGCTGCCCCTCCTCGTCGAGCACCAGGTTGGGATCAATGGCGTTCCAGTTATCGGACGGGTACGACTCGATGACCTTGCCCTGATCTACCCAGCCGAAGTCGGGCGAAGTGCGGTCGAGCGTAAGCGTCGTCGCCAAGCCGATGCACGAGCGGTTGCTGCCGAAAGTCGAGACCGAATAGTAGAGGTGATACCTGCCGTTGAAGTAAGAGATATCCGGTGCCCACAGGCTATCTGCCCGCGGGATTTCCGCGCGTGCCCAGTCCGGTATGGTGCTGAAGACCTCACCGTTCATCTCCCAATTCAGCAGGTCGCGGGAAGTGCGCCACCAGAGATGCGGCCCGGTGCTGAACACATGATAGACCTCGCCCTCTTTGATGATGCACGGGTCGTGAACCTGTCGGATGGCACCCGAAAGCGGGTAACCGACCGGCGATGGAGCAGGCGTAGGCGATGGGCCAGGCGTGCCCCCCAAAGAGGCCATTCCCATCACATCCAGGTCGTGCAGCAGCGGGTTAAAGAGCATCCCCGCTCCGGCGAGCAGCCCTCCAGTCAGGAACCTGCGCCGATTCATCGCACCTCTCTCCGAAACACTCTGCCTGCGCTCTGCCCTTGCTTCTATTGGGTACCGGCCTCCTGCAGGATGCGGCTCTGAAACTCCGCGATGTTATCCACGACCTTCTGGGCCGGGTCAGTGCGCTCGATGACGAAGTTGTGCAGTTGTTTCTGCGCGATTGCCAGCAGCTCAGCATACTGCGGCACATTCCAGAAGTCTTTGATATGGTCAAGCGATTCGGCGTAGGCCGCATTGAGCGGGGAAGCGCTCAGGAATTCTTCGGATTCCACCACGTTCTTATTGCACGTGCTGCCGGTGAGCGCAGCCCATTCCGCCTGCACGTCGTCCTGAGCCAGCCAGCGCAGGAAGTCCAGCGCGGCAGCCTGGCGTTCGGGGCTGATGAAAGACACCACGCTGATCCCCTGCCCACCCAACACAGCGTAGCGATTGCCATCTGCGCCGCGCGGATTGGCGAAGAAGCCAGTTACATCGGCATAGGGGTTGAGCGCCGGGTCGCGGAAGAGGGGCGCAAAGCCGAAGTTCAGCATTCCCAGCGCGATAAGTCCTTTGGAATAGGTCGTCAACACGGTCTCGTAGTCAGCGTCCGCCGCGCCGAGCGCCGTACAGCAGCGATACAGGTCCTGGTAGTACTGCGCCGCCTCAGCCGCGGCGGGTGTGTTGGTCACGCCGATGATGTTGCCCTCGGCATCGTGCCAATCTGCACCAAAGCTAAAGAAGACCGACTGAAATCCCGCCGTGATGATGCCTGGAGTCAGGCTCTGATAGTCCATCGCTGTGTACAGGCCAATGCCCATGATGCCATCCATCGGCTTGGTGAGGAATTCGACGATCTCTTTGAGCTGATCGAAGTTCTCCGGCACTCCCAGCGGGTAGTCGTGCTTCCTGGCGAAGGATGAGATTTTCTTGGGGTCTTCCAGCAGATCGCGCCGATAGGCGTAGCCGAACAGATTGCCGCTGAGCGGATAGGCCCAGTATTTGCCGCTACCGGCAGGGTATTCGGCGAAACTCGCCAGCGTGGAGGGTACCAGGGAGGCAGCGATCCCCTGGTCTGTCAGCCAATCCGTCAGGTCCAGGTAGTAACCTGCCTGCGCCCCCTTGCCCAGCCACATGCTCTCGCCAACCACCATATCATAGGCCGTACCTTGCCCCTCCATCTCCGCGAAGAAGGTCTGCGGGAATATATCCCACGGCTCCTGGATCACGCTGACTTTGATACCGGTCTCCTCGGTATAGCGTGCGGCCAGACTCTGCAGCGCATCTGCGGGCGGCCACTTGGCCCACAGGATGGTCAGTTCCGTCACCGCCGCCGGCTGGACTGAGTGCGTGCCAGCCCTGGCGTCGGCTGGTACGGCAGCAGCCAGCGCGTTTCCGGAGACAGTCAATCCGACGAGCACCATCAAAATCAGTAACTTCTTCATGACTCAAAATCTCCCTTTCAAGCCAGAGCGAACGTCATGGCCGTCACCGACAGCGGCGGGAGTTCGGCAGACGCCTTGCCTCGATTGAGTCGCACCTCAGTGAAGGACTGCGACCGGATCACGTCGGGGCATTCAAAAGAATTGGCTGCCTGCGCGTGCGGGCCAGTGAGCACTTCCGCATCCTCGAAAGCGACCAGGTCGCGATCTCCCAGGCTAATCTCCACGACAGCGGCCTCATCCGGGTGGCGATTGATGGCGAAGACATGCAGCCGATTTTGGTTGAGGATGGCGCTGGCATCTACGAAGGTCGCGCGGCCATTCGTCCTGCCCTCATAGGCAGGGCCGTTCACCACTGGCCACAACGAGACTCCCTCGCGTCGCCTGGAGTACATTTCGAAGGGATAGAAGATGGACTGAATCAGCAATTGGTCGCCGCGCGTCATCACCGGCGCGATCACGTTGACGATCTGCGCCAGGTTGGCGATCTTCAAGACGTGAGCATGGCGGATGAAGCTGTTCAGG
>DDBP01000331.1 GCA_002332795.1 Anaerolineales bacterium UBA2029
GCCGCACCGTCGAGCAGGGCCGACCAATCCGCGCGGGCCAGGTCGGCCAGGCGGCTGTGCGGCGACTGCACCATCTGCCGCAGACGCAGGGCAGCTCCGCGTTCGCTGTGATACAGGGCGGGCAGGTAGACCGCCTCCACCTGTTCCAGGCCGTCGGGGACGGGCACCGTCTCCAGCATGACCTCGCCGCGCCCGACCATCAGCCGCAGCGCCTCCTCGACGCGCTCCGCCTCGACGCCCAGCAGTTCGGTCGCCCCTTCGACCAGCGCGTCGCGCGGCAGAAAGACGTGTCCGTCGTCGGTCGCCTGGCCCAGCACGTAGGCGATCCCCGCTGCCATGCGCCCTGGCGCGTCGGGCGGCAGGCCCAGGTCCTGGGCGATCTTGTCGGCGGTCTTGAAGCCGATGCCGAAGATGTCGGCGGCCAGCCGATAGGGGTCGCGGCTGACGATGGGGATGGCCTGGTCGCCGTAGTGCTTGTAGATTTTGACGGCCAGGCTGGTGCTGATGCCGTGCCCTTGCAGGAACAACATCACCTCTTTGATATGCTGCTGCTCCACCCACGCTTCGGCGATCAGGCGGGCGCGGTGCTTGCCCACGCCGTCCACTTCCAGCACGCGCTCCGGCGTGCGGTCGAGGATGTCGAGCGTTTCCTCGCCGAACCTGTCCACGATCTTCTGGGCGGTAATCGGGCCGATGCCTTTGATCAGCCCGCTGCCCAGGTAGCGCCGGATCGCCTCCACCCCTGCGGGGCGAATCTGCGTGACCACTTCGGCGCGGAACTGCCGCCCGTATTGAGGATGATTGATCCATTCGCCTTCCAGGCGCACGCTCTCGCCCGGCTGCAACTCCGGCATATTGCCGACGACCGTGATCAGCGGGTCGCGCCCCAGCATCAGTTGCTGGGGCCGCAGTCGCAGCACGCAGTAATTGGTCTCTGGATTGTAGTAGGTGATGCGCTCCACCGAGCCGGTCAGGGTGTCCAGGGTATCTGCCATCTCCGCTGTGCGCCACAGACTCCATTTGCCAGACGTTCAGCCTGGGTTATTCTACCCCACAGACTCGTTTGCAAGCAGCGATAGGGAGAACGCTTCATGAGCGACACGGTGCGGTTGCACTACGAAGAGCAGGGGGCCGGGCAGCCCGTGCTGCTACTGCACGGCTACCCGCTCGATCACACCATCTGGCGGGCGCAGATGGCCGCCCTCAGCGACTCGTTTCGCGTCGTCGCGCCCGACCTGCGTGGTCACGGGCAGAGTCCGGCCCCGGCGGGGGAATATGCCATGGAAACCCTGGCTGCGGATGTGGCGGCGCTGCTGGATCGGCTGGGTATCGCTCAGGCAGTGTGGGTGGGTCATAGCATGGGCGGCTATGTGGCCCTGGCGGCGCTGCGGACCATGCCGGAGCGGGTCGCCGGAGTGGTGCTGTGCGCGTCGCACCCCTTCGCCGACCCGCCAGACAAGGCGCAGGCGCGCCGCGACAACGCCCGCCGCGCCCTGGCCGAAGGCACTGCCGCCGTCGTCGGTGGAATGCTCGCTTCGCTGTTCAGGCCAGATACCAACCTGGAGAGCATCCCGGCGCACCGCGTGCGGACGATCATGCTCGGCACGCCCGCGCAGGGAGTGGCCGGCGTATTGCTGGGCATGGCCGCGCGTCGAGACGCGGTAGACCTGTTGCGTGCGCCCGCCCCGCCAAAAGCGATCATCGCCGGGCGGGACGATCAGATCATCCGGCTGACCGATCTGCAGGCGCTGACGGCGCAGCTACCGCACCTGAGCCTGAGGGTGCTTGACGACGCGGGACACCTGCCCATGATCGAGCAGCCGGACGCCACCACCGCCGCCCTGCGCGACCTGCTATCTTACTGGAAGCGGTAGAAGTGATAAAGCCGGTTGCCGGATAGCACGTACATGTTGTTGCGCACCACGGCGTCGGCGTAAAAGGCGCGCGCGTCCTGGAACGCATCGAGCAGGTTGCGCGGACGGTAACCCTGGTTGAACGTGCCCGCCCAGGAAGTCTCGTAGATGGTCTCGCCCGCCGGGTCTACGATGTACAGGTTGCGCGACGCCGGGTCGTTGTCTACGAACAGCGCCGACCCGCTGACGATCGCCCCTGGCGGGCGCTGACGGAACTCAAACGGCTGCTCCTCGGCGATGCCCTGCACATTGCGGCGGTACCGGCGCACCGTGCCATCGGAAAACAGAACGTAGACCGCGCCGTCGTCGCTGATGCCGAAGTCCACCGCGTCGGCCAGGTTGGGGAGTTGTTCCCCGTTGAAGTATTCTTCTGGCGCGTTGGGATAGCTCTCCGCGCCAGCAGGCGGCACGTAGCGCCAGATCTGGTTGGACGCGCGATCCAGCACGTACAGATTGCTGCGATACACGGCCAGCGCCAGCGGCTCCTGCCAGCGCCCTTCGGTGACCAGTTGCTGAGCGCTGGTGAAGTACGTCGGCGAATAGGCGACCAGCAGGCCGTTGGCATCCAGGGCCACCAGCACGTTCTTGGGACGGGTGCCGCCGTCGGCCAGCCACTCGATGTCCACGATGCGCCCGACGGTGAAGTTACCTGTCGCCCCGCTGATCGTCTGCCCCGTCCAGATCACCGCCTGGTCGCCGCTATCGGAGAGGCCGTCACCTCGTTCGTTGAGCGTGCCGTGATAGACTACCCCGTTGCGCCGATCCAGGGCGTAGAGATCAACGCCGCCGTGCACCACCAGGGCAGCCATGTCGGCATCGCGCGGGTAGGTGTGCAGCAGACGCAGGTCGCGGCGTACCACGTCGTCGAAGCAGTCGAGATAGTTCTGCGCGTCGGCGCGCATGACCAGCACGTTGGCGTCGTTGGGGCGCAGCTCGTCGGCCAGTTCGGTCAGGCGCAGCACTTCCGCCCACAGAGGCCGCAGTGCCTGATTGTCGCACTTGCCTTCGGAAAGGCGCATGGCCTCGGCGTGCGCGGACCTGGCACGGTCCACGTACTGTTCGAATTTGCTCTTCTCCCGTCCCACCAGGGTCATGCCCACCGCCGCCAGCACGATGATCACCGGGATCATCACCGCCAGGCCGATGGCGACGTTGGTGGGGATGCCCTGGCGCTTCTCGTCTTCTGGTTCGGGCACCAGGCGGTCGAGCACGGCGGCCAGGAAATCTACCACCGTCAGCGCCACGATCAGCAAAGCGCGTGCGCCCTGTCGGGCACGCCGCCCCAGCGCCGCCCGCACCCGATCCAGCGCTGACGGTCCGCTGGAAGGGGCCTCGACAGGGGGAGCGAGCGTTTCTTCGGCGCTATTCGGCAACACGACCGACACCAGGCTGCGCAGGGCGTCCTGCACACGCCCCACGCGCGAATGCCGTTCGGCAGCGGGAAGGAGTTCCTGCTCTCCCTGAGTCTCCGGCGCTACGGGGGCAGGGAGTGACTCCGGTGCGGTGACAGCGGGGATGACGGGACTCGTGGGCGTCGTCTCCGCCGTTGCGGGCGTCTGCGGTGCAGCCGGTTCGTCCGCGGGTGCTTCTTCGAAGGCCGGCGAGGGCGCAGGCTCCTCTGCCACGGCTGCCACAGTTTCTGCCACTTCCTCGGTCTGCGTGATGGGGAGTGCGGGTTCCGCGGCAATGCGGTCGCTGCCAGGGGCGACCGGTTCCGGCGGGGGAGCTTCCGGACGCAGGCGACGCGGTTCGCGCGGGCAGATCGGCAGGGCGTATGCTTCGATCTCCGGCGTGCCCGGCGCGACGAATTCGATCGCACTCACTGCCATATGCTGGCTGCTGAGCGCTTTCAGTCGCTCCAGCACGGTGGGCAGGTCGGCCCCGCCCAACACCACCTCGAAGGTTGTGGTGGGGGCGTATTGCAGGCTCTCGTCACACAGCAGCATGGTCTGCCCCGGCGCGACCACGAAGCGGGCCAGTTGTAGCTCTGGCGTGTCCGCCTGACCCAGTGGCGACAGGCCCATCTCCAGGGGATCGGAGCGATCCTGCGGGAAGAACATCAGCCCGTCCGCGCCATACCACACCACGAACGTCCGCCCGGCCCGCGCCAGGTACAGGTCTTCGCCGTGCAACGCCAGTGCCAGGGCATTGACTGGCCCGCCCTGTGCCCCTTCGAGGATATGCTGGTTGACAGCGCTCAGGGCTTCGCGCAGCCCGCCGGTGATCCCGCCGCTGCTGCCGAAATAGACGTCGGCGGCCAGATGCGCCAGTTCCTCGTAATAGGCCGCCGGTGCGCGTGACTCACCATGTGGCGTGATCAGGGCGAAGAATGCGTGACCTTCGCGCCCGCGCCCGGCCCGGCGGGGAGCCATCTCCGCCAATGCGCCAGGGGGTGGCGTCCGCACGGCCCGTCCACCGACGACCAACACATGTCCTGCCCGCGCCTGCACCTTGTCTGGCATACGATCACCCTCGTCTGCTAATCCAAGCGCCCGGCTCACCGCTTTCATTGTACCGCATGTGCCCGCGCAGGGCCGAAGCGTCGGGCGGGGTGCGTTTCCAGGTTGGGGCGGCCTCTTGAAGGTCGGAGATGCCCAGGGCGCAGAGGCAATCTCAGGGAAACTTCGTGAACCTGCGGGTTGACCTCACCCCCCGCCTCGCTACGCTCGGATCGCCCCCTCATATCTGTGTAGAGCAGCTATGCTATAATGCAGACATACGAGGGTGCGGGTATTTGCAGCAGGGACTCACTCAAGGGGGGAGCGTCATGTCTCAGACCATTCTGATCGTTGACGATGACGCTGAGTTGCGGATGCTTTATCGCCTGATCCTGGAGCGCGAGGGATACACGGTGGCCGAAGCCGCCAATGGCATGGACGCGCTCCGTTATCTCAACAGCCAGACGCCCGATCTGATCATCATGGACGTATTGATGCCTCTGCTCGGCGGCGAAGGCGTGATGCGCAAGCTGCAGCAGTCGCCTGCCCTCGATAACGTGCGCATCATCGTCCTGACCGCCTATCCTCGTTTTCGCGATTCTGCTCTCTTCCTGCGCGCCGACCAGTTCCTGGTCAAACCGGTCACGCCTCAGCAGATCGTCGCGGCAGTGCGCGCGACGCTCGCCGGTCAGCCATACCCTGACGAATGAAGTCGGCCAGCCGCCAGTCGGGCGGTGTTTTCTGCCATACTCCGCGTGCTATAATAGCGCCCCGTCAGTCAGCGGAGGCCAGAGCGTCATGAAGGCAGTCCATGTTGTGCGGCACGTCTGGCGCGTGGGACTCGGCCTGTTCCTGCTGCTCGGCGGGATGGGCGGGGCAGTTGCCGCGCAAGGGCCGACTCCCACACCAGTCAGCGCTGTGCTGGCGACCGTGACCGTCGAGCGCGCCTATGTCTTCGCCCGCCCGGAACGCACTGCCGATCCGCTGACCTACGTGTATCAGCGCGAACAGTGGCCAGTGCTCGGTCGGACTGCCGATGGGCGCTATCTGCTGGTGCAGGTGGAATCCGTGCAGGGATGGGTGTTGGCGGCGCAGATGGAGGTCAGCGGTGACCTGGCCCGCGTGCCGGTGCTGAGTGGGACGCCGCTGCCTGTCACGGCCACCTTCGCGCCGACGCCGACGCAGACGGGCGTGACAGCGACCTTCACCCCCTTGCCCACGCGCACCCCCTTGCCGACGCGCACGCCGTCGCCCACGCTCGACCCGACGGCGCTCGCTGTCGCCGGAACGCCCACACCCACCAGCACCTTGCCGCCCGTGTTACCGGGCAAGCCGCCGCCCCTGACCCTTGATCTGCCGGAGGGCTGGGAAGCCTTGCACCTGGAAGTGCCCTTCCGCTCCTTCGATGGGCAGACCCGTAGCGTGGCGCTCTCCGTCTACTATGGGCCGCTGAGCGATGGCGCGCAGGGCTACATTTACCTCTATTGGGGGTTCCCCAATGTGGTAGACTTCGACGGAGAGTACAATCTGTGGGCCGACGGCGTACAGTTGCTGCGCGGTTCGCTGGTGGGCGATAGCTGCAACCTGGGCCTGGACGAGCAGCGCACCTTCAAGGTAGGGGGGCTGGAAGGCGTGGGCACCTACTACGCGGCGGTCTCCTGCGCCGACGAGGAAGACACGACCGGCTGGTTCGCTGTGCTGCGCGTCTACGAGGGGAGCTATGCCTTCTTCACCGCCGTGGAGCCATTCGATGCCCTGGTGGATCAACGGATGGCTTTGCAGGCCATTCTCGACAGTGTGCAGTTCCTGCCGCCGGATGCCGAATGAATTCGCCAGCGTCAGGTGACTCTTGACCCAACCGCGCCTGCTGCGGTATGGTGAGGCCCGGCGGCGTGCAGCGCAGGAGCAGACAGAAAGCAGTGGTGGCCAAGCTCGATCGGGTGATCGTGGTGGATGTCGAAGCGACGTGCTGGGAAAGCGGTCCGCCTCCCGGCCAGGAGTCAGAAATCATCGAGATCGGCGTCTGTGTGCTGGATTTGCAGACCGGCCAGCGGGTGACTCAGGCGAGCATCCTCGTCCGGCCAGAGCGTTCGGAGGTCAGCCCGTTCTGCACGCAACTGACCTCGCTGACGCCCAAACAGGTGGCGCGGGGAGTGTCGTTTGCCTATGCCTGCCGCTTGCTGCGCGAACAGTACAAAACGGGCGACCGGCTATGGGCCAGCTATGGCGATTCTGACCGGCGCATGTTCGAGGCCCAATGTGCCGCTCGTGGCGTCCCTTACCCCTTCGGCCCGACTCATTTGAACGTGAAGACGTTGCTGGCCGTATTGCACGGCCTGCCACACGAGCCGGGCCTGATGGCCGCGCTGCAGATGATGGGGCTGCCGCCTGAAGGTCGCCATCATCGGGGCGTGGACGATGCGTGCAATACGGCGCGGTTGCTGGCCTCGCTGATCCTGCATCATCGCGGCATTCTGCTGCCCGCTCAGGGGCTGTTATGAACCTGGCACCAGAATTTCTCCTCACCCTTGCGAGCGGAGCGAGGGGACTTACCAGGCCTCGCACAAGTGCTCCCCTTCGCCCGCTGCGCGGGAGAAGGGGCTGGGGGATGAGGGCGAAAAGAGCATAACATGCTCTAGGGTAAGCGTTAAGGTCGGCTCGCTTCAGTTTACCTCACCTCCAGCCTCGCTGCGCTCGGCTCGCCCCCTTCTCCGACGCGAAGAGGGGGCAGCAAGGCGCGTCAGCACTGAGGGGGGTGAGGTAAAGTTGAGTGTTCGAGATACGCTCAATGGCTGTCCGCCCTTTGCAGGCGGAGAGGGGAGCACCTGTGCGAAAGCTCATCACTGCCTCTAGCCTATCGTCATTGCCATAGCTGACAGGGAAGACTCGTGACACGGCTGATCATTCTCTCATCGCTCATCCTGACGTTACTCGCTGGCGCAGGGATCACCGCCGCGCAGGCTCCCGCGACCAGCTCAGTCAGCATCAGCTACGATTTCAAGTGGATTCGTCAGGGTAGTGTGGGCATTGTGCGCGTGACCGGCCCCGACCTGACCGATGTGCGGGCCGTTTTTCAGGAGCGCGTACACCCCTTCTTCTGGGACGGACAGCGCTTCGTCGGGCTGATCGCCGCCGACATGGAACAGGACGTGGGTAGCTACCCCCTGCAGGTGTGGGTGCGCTACCGGGATGGTTCGTCGGAGCGTATAGACAAGACCATCGAGGTCAACTACGGCGAGTTTGGCCGGGCCGACGTGGTGTTGCCCGCCTCTCTGATGCCTCTGCTCGATCAGCAAGTAGAAGCCGACGAGATGGCCCGCCTGGACACGTTCTTCCGACGCTTCACGCCGGAGCGTTACTGGGCCGAAGAAGGGTTTGTCATCCCCAGCGCCAACCCGCAGATCGGGCCATTCGGCACCTGGCGGCTATACAATGGGACGGTCTGGCGGCGGCATACGGGCCTGGATATCCGCATGCCCATCGGCACGCCGGTCACAGCGACGGGCAGCGGGCGCGTCGTGCTGGCGACGACGCTGGCCATCCGCGGCGGCTATGTGCTCATCGATCATGGCTGGGGCATCTACAGCGGGTATGCGCACATGTCGGAGTTGCTGGTCGTGCCGGGGCAATGGGTGCGCCAGGGCGACGTGATCGGCCTGAGCGGGATGAACGGGCGCTCGGCGGGCGCGCACCTGCACTGGGAAATGGTCGTCGGCGGCACGTGGGTTGATCCCGAACAATTCGTTTCGCTGGGCCTGGGGGCGAGTACCAGAGAAGGATAGGCTGTGCTCCATCACCTTCGGGAATGGCTGATTGGGCCGCCATTGCCCACTTATCGGCTGGCAGAAGAGCGCCTGGACAAATTCCGGGCTTTGGCCGCTCTGTCTCCCGACGCGCTTTCTTCCATCGCCTATGCGAACCAGGAGATCTTTCTGGGGCTGGTGGTGGCAGGGAGCGCCGGTCTGTCGCTGTCGTGGGCCATCGGCCTGGCGATCGGTGCGCTGCTGGTCATCGTGACTCTGTCGTATGCGCAGACGATCAATGCCTATCCTGGCGGCGGTGGCTCGTACACGGTGGCCCGCGAGAATCTGGGCGCACAGGCCGGGTTGATCGCCGCGGCGGCTCTGCTGATAGACTATGTGCTCACCGCAGCCGTCAGCCTCACCGCGGGCGTGGCAGCGATCGCCTCCGCGTTTCCCGATCTGTGGCCTCACCGTACGCCGTTGGCGCTGGTCTTGCTGGCGATCATCACCGTCGCCAACCTGCGCGGGCTGCGCGAGTCCGGCACACTGATCGCGGTTCCGGTGTATCTCTTTGTCTTCTGCTACGGGGTCATGCTGCTGGTGGGCCTGGGACGGGCGCTGGTCGAGGGGTCGGCGTCGTGGCAGGAGTCCGCGCCGCCTGCTACTCAGTCGCTCTCGCTATTTCTGATCCTGCATACGTTCGCGTCGGGGAGCACTGCCCTGACCGGTGTCGAAGCGATCAGCAACGGCGTGCCCATTTTCCGCGAGCCGCAGGCGAAGAATGCCCGCCAGGTGCTGGCCATCATGGCCGCGTTGATGGTGTTCCTGTTCCTGGGCAGCCTGGGCCTGACTCAATACTTCGGCGTAGTGGCAGGCCCCGACGAAACCATCCTTTCCGCTCTGGCGCGGCGCATTCTGGGCGGCGGGATGCCCTATCTGGCTGTCCAGACGGCCACCCTGCTGATCCTGGCGGTCGCTGCCAACACCAGTTTTGCGGGATTTCCTCGCCTGGCATCTATCCTGGCCAAAGATGGCTACGCACCGCGTCAGCTCTCGTTCCTGGGGGACCGGCTGGTCTTCTCGAACGGCATGTTGTTGCTGGCCGGACTGACCGGCCTGTTGATCGTGGCTTTTGGCGGAGACACGCACGCGCTGATCCCGCTGTTCGCCGTCGGGGTCTTTCTGGCGTTCACCCTCTCGCAGGCAGGGATGGTCGTGCACTGGTGGCGGCTGAAAGGCCCTGGCTGGCAGACCAGGGCGCTGGTGAACGGGCTGGGCATGGTCACCACCACGGTGACCCTGTTCGTCGTCGCCATCAGCAAGTTCATAGACGGAGCCTGGATTGTCATCGCCCTTATCCCGCTGCTGGTGCTGGTCTTCCGCACGGTCAAGAGCCATTACCAGGAAATCGCCCGCGAACTCACGTTGCGCGGCGCTGTTCCCCAGACTCTATCTCCACAGCCGCCGCGCGTGGTGTTGCCCATTTCGGGGGTGCACCGGGGCGTGCTGGAAGCGCTGCGCTACGCCCTTTCGATCTCCAACCGGGTCACTGCCGTCTATGTGGAGATCAACCCTGGCGATGCCGAAGCGATTCGCCGGGCATGGGATCAATGGGGGCAGGGGGTGCCATTGGTCGTGCTGTCCTCGCCCTATCGCTCCATCGTCGGGCCGCTTCTGGAATATCTGGATCAGACCGATCGCGAGCACAATGACGGTCAGCTTGCCACCGTGCTTCTGCCGGAATTCGTCCCGGCCAAATGGTGGCAACACTTGCTGCACAATCAGACGGCCTGGCTGCTCAAGATCGCGTTGCTGTATCGCCGGCGGCGGATGGGCAAAGTGCGCGCTATCATTGATATTCCGCTTCATCTGCAGAAATGAGGACTATGTATCCCTGGAAGATCGTGGCCTCCACTGAGCTGCTCGACTGCTCGCCCTGGCTGCGCGTCAGCGCGGAGCATGTGCGCCTGCCCAACGGGCACGAGATCGCCGCTTTCTATCACATTGACATGCCCGAATGGGCGCAGATTTTTGCTGTCACCGCCGACGGGCGCGTGCCGTTGATCGAGCACTGGAAGCAGGGGCCGCGCGCCTTCTCGCTGGAATTGCCCGCCGGTTATCTGGACGATGGCGAAGCGCCCGAAGCTGCCGCCCGCCGCGAACTGCGCGAAGAAACCGGCGTGGAAGCGTCGGAATGGCGCTACCTGGGGCGCTTCTTCATGGACGGCAACCGCGGCTGTGGCGCATCGCATATCTTCCTGGCGCTGGGCGCGCACCGCGTCGGCGCACCGCACCCGGAGGTCTCCGAGATCATGGCGCTGCACTGGCTGACGCTGGCCGAGGTACGCGCAGCGTGGCAGGGCGGGCGCATTCGCAATGTGGCTACTGTGGCGGCTGTGGGCCTGGCCCTGGCCGCTTTGGAGGGGGATCATGCTCCAGATTAGACCGGCTCGTCTGGCGGATCTGCCGGGAGTGGCCGCCGTGTTGCAGGACGCTTTCAGCGACAAGATGCGCGCCATCTTCGGCAAGGATCGGGCCAAGATCGCGGCGTTGCTGGAACTGCTGTACACCGGGCCAGTACGGCGCGGTTACGACGGCGTGCTGGTCGCCGAGCGGGGCGGGCGCATCATCGGTACGCTGGTCGTGGAGCCGATCTATCACACGCCGGAAGAAAACCGCGCCTTCGAGAGCCTGGTGACGCGCGAGCTGGGGTTGCTGCGCGCCCTGCGAGCGGCCTTCATGCTCTGGCTGCTCGGTCATCAGCCGGCGAGCGGCGAAGCCTACATCAGCGACCTGGGCGTGGCGAGCGATTGCCAGGGCGAAGGAGTCGCCGGGCAACTGCTGGCATACGCCGAACAATGGGCGCGCGAGCACGGGCGCACCCGCCTGACGCTGTGGGTGGCAGCGGACAACGCGCGCGCCATACACGTCTACGAGCGGGCGGGGTTCGCCATCGTGCGCACACGGGCAAGCTGGCTCACTCGCCTGGCCTACGGCATCCGCCGCTGGCATTTCATGGAAAAGCCTCTGACTGACTCCGACACGTCACAGGCGTAAAGCGCTTTTAGGGACCGTTTGAGAAGCCCTGCT
>DDBP01000293.1 GCA_002332795.1 Anaerolineales bacterium UBA2029
TTCATAACAGCCTCTAGAGCGTGTTATGCAGTCACTGACAACCTTTGCACGCGCCCCTTTGGGTGAAAATGCCTGTCCAAGCAGAGTCAGATAGGCTATACTGGGAACAGGGGGCATACCCTTTGTGCGTCCAGTCAGCGCAACAGCGCAACCGACCCAACTCATGGACAAGACCAAAATCCGCAATTTCTCCATCATCGCGCATATTGATCACGGCAAAAGCACGCTGGCGGACCGGATGCTTCAGTTGACGGGCACCATCTCCGAACGGGAGATGCAGGAGCAGGTGCTCGACGATATGGAGCTGGAGCGCGAGCGCGGCGTGACCATCAAGGCGTCGGCGGTGCGCATGTTGTACACGGCCCAGGACGGCGAAACCTATGAGATGAACCTGATTGACACGCCGGGGCATGTGGACTTTTCGTACGAAGTCAGCCGGGCGCTGCAGGCGTGCGAGGGCGCGGTGCTGGTGGTGGATGCCACACAGGGGATCGAGGCGCAGACTCTGGCGAACCTGTACATGGCGCTGGAGCAAGACCTGGAGATCGTGGCCGTGGTCAACAAGATTGACCTGCCCGCGGCCCGCCCGGACGAGGTGGCGCAGGAGATCGAAGACCTGATCGGCATAGACGCGGCGGATGTGGTGCAGGTCAGCGCCAAGACCGGGCAGAATGTGCAACAGGTGCTGGAGACGATCGTTGAGCGCGTTCCTCCCCCCAAAGGCGACGAGAATGCTCCGGCGCGCGCGCTGATCTTCGACAGCCATTACGACTCTTACAAAGGCGTGATCGCCTACGTGCGCCTGGTGGACGGCGTCATCCGCAAGACGGATATGCTGCGGCTGATGTCTACGGGCGCACTCGTTGAGCCGGTGGAGATCGGCGTCTTCAGCCCCGGCATGAAGCCGGTAGAGTCGCTCTCGGCAGGGGAGGTGGGCTACATCGCGACCGGCCTGAAGACAGTCCGCGAGTGTCGCGTGGGCGATACCATCACCCTGGCGCAGGGTGGCGCAGAAGAGCCTCTGCCGGGCTACAAACAAGCCAAGCCGATGGTCTTCGCCGGCTTCTACCCGTCGGATAATGACGACTACAACGACCTGCGCGACGCTCTGGAAAAGCTGCAACTCAACGATGCATCGCTGGTCTTCCAGCCGGAGACCTCGCAGGCGCTCAACTTCGGCTTCCGGGTGGGGTTCCTGGGGCTGTTTCATATGGAGATCGTGCAGGAGCGGCTGGAACGCGAATATGGCCTGGATATCGTGGCCACTTCGCCCAGCGTGGAGTACCAGGTGGTGCTGCGCAATGGCGAGACGATCACCATTCACAGCCCTTCAGAGTTGCCGGACGAAAGCGCCATCGCGGAAATCCGCGAGCCGTGGATGGTCATCGAAATCTTCACGCCGGAGGAGTTCATCGGGCCGATCATGGACCTGGTCACTGGCAAACGCGGCGAGTACATCAGCATGGAATATCTGGATACCAAGCGCGTCCAACTGAAGTACAAGATACCGCTGGCCGAGTTGATCGTGGATTTCTATGACCGGCTGAAGTCCATCACGCGGGGCTATGCCAGCCTGGACTATCACTTCGATGGCTACCGGCCAGAGAAGCTGGTGAAGCTGGAAGTGCTGGTCAACAAGCAGCCGGTAGATGCGCTGGCGCTGATCGTGCACGAGACAGAGGCTTTTCACAAAGGACAGCGGCTGGTTTCCAAGCTCAAACGTCTCATTCCCCGTCAGCTCTACGAAGTGCCCATTCAGGCCGCGGTGGGTAAGCGTGTGGTCAGCCGGGCCAATATCAAGGCGCTGCGCAAAGACGTGCTGGCCAAATGCTACGGCGGCGACGTGACGCGCAAGAAGAAGTTGCTGGAAAAGCAGAAAAGGGGCAAGAAGCGCTTGAAGATGATCGGCAACGTCGAAGTTCCCCAGGAAGCGTTTATGGCTGTGCTGAGGCTAGACGACGATGATGAGCAATGACAACACCCTCCCCCCTGTACCGCAGCGTGTCGAGAGTCAGCGCCTGCTGATTCGCCCATCTACCCGCGCCGATGCGCCCTACCTGAAGCGATGGTGGAACGATCCTCAGGTGACGACCCCTGGCGGAAACCAGGCCGGTATGCAATACGACGACGACGACATGGAGACCTGGTTTCGCCGTTACGTGGACGGGCGCGCGCACAGCACCCATTTCGTCATCTGCCTGCGCGAGCCGACGGAACAGCCGATCGGGGAATTCTATATTGCCAGCGACGACCGCCCCGGCTGTGTGGGCTGTGCGCTGATCATCGGTGAGCCGTCGTTGTGGGGCAAGGGCTATGGCAGCGAAGCGCTGGCTGCTTATGCCGAAGCGCTTTTTGCCACCGGCACCTGCGAGGCGATCCGCATTGACATGCGCGTAGACAATGTGGCGGCGCAGCGCATGGCCAGAAAAGTGGGCTTCGCTGTCGAGCACGTGTGGGCCAACGGGCAGTTCCAGACGATGCTGCTCTCGCGGGCAGCATTCGAACTGCACAAGGTACGCCAGGCGGAGATCGCTGCCGGTCTGCGCCGTTGAGCGGCGGCCTGTGCTTCGATCCAGACTACTTTGCTACCCAGGCGGCTGTCGCCAGCCAGCGTTCTATAGTTGCGCGCAGAGGGACGGGCAACAGTCCGGCCTGGACAAACGAGTCGAGCAGAGCGGGCAATACCATCAGGCAGCGCACCTGATAACCGGTTGTTTCCAGGCGTCCTCGCCCGCCGATCCCCAGATCAAACGTTGCCAGTACTGTATGCACTTCCAGGCCGGTGTGACCGCCCAGGGCAATCAACCGTTCTGCCTGGTCGGCAGTGGCCAGCACGTCAGTCAGTAGCAGAGTAGGGTGGCCTACGTCGTAAGCGCCTTCGATGGCGAAGGCGGCGGGGCGGTCGTGTGCGCCTTCAAGAGCATAGGTCATAGGCAGGCCGGTGTGAAGACTGAGCGCCGTGCCCAGGGGAATGGCCGCCGGAGTGCTGAGCAGCCGCTCGGCGTGCAGTCCGTCGAGCAGGACGGCGAGCGCCGTAGCAACCTCGTGCAGCAGCACCGGATAGGACGGGAGCCAGCGCAAACGCACCTGCACCGGCCAGAACGATCCGTCCGGCTGCGCGAAACGCCCGAACTGAATCAGGCCAGCTTCGGCCAGCCGCAGTGCCAGCGCAACGGAGGGTTCGGCTTCGATCATGGGTGGTATTCGCGCACCAGTTGCCAGGCCATGCCGATGGCCCAGGTGCTGGCCCAGGCGGGCGCTTCGACCAGCGCGCCGCCGAATTTGTAGCGGCGGATGCGCTCGCGCTCGCCCAGCACGGCGGCAATACCTGTGCCCGTGTCGTCCGTGACATAGGCGATCGCCACGTCTGCGCCAGTGGTGGCGAGAGCATGGCGGGCGGCCAGGCGGGCCAGTTCGCCGAAATCGGGCGGCTCTGGCATGGTGTCCGCAGTCAGGCCCAGGCGGGTCAACAACTCGGCCAGGGTGGGGGTAAACAGGCGTGCGCGCACCAGATCGCTATCGGGAAAGCGGCGGGCGAAGGAATCATCGGGCGGCCCTGCATAGCTGACGGCCAGGGTCAGGCCCCGTTCGCGCAGCAGCGCCATGAACACATCTTCCAGGCGATCCTGGTTGATGCCGAAGATATACTTGCCCAGACGTTCGCGGATGATGGCCTCGGCCTGCGCGATGAGTGCGTCGGCCTCGGCTTCGGTGTCGGCGCGGGCGGTGATGCGTATATCGGTCTGCCCGGTGTGAGCGGCCAGGCCGACGGTGGGATTGCTCCAGGTCTCCAGGTCGGCGATCTGCGCGTCAATCATGCTTTCGCCGATGCTGGCGGTGCGTAAGACACGGGCCTTGATGATGCCTTTGCCGCCGGAGCGTTCGCGCAGATAGGGGATGACCGTCTGCGCCAGGATATCTTTCATCTCGCGCGGTACGCCGGGCAGGCTGATGACAATGCCCTGCTCTGTCTCGACGATGAAACAGGGGGCTGTGCCCAGCCGGTTGGTGATGGGCGTGGCTCCGGCAGGGATGTATGCCTGCACGCGGTTGTTTTCGCTCATTGGCGCGCCGAGTTGTTCGAAGCGCTCACGGATCTGTTCGAACAGATCGGGGCGGAACTCCAGGGGGCGATTGGTGGCCAGCGCCACACCCTCACGGGTCATGTCGTCTACAGTGGGGCCGAGGCCGCCGGTGGTGATGACCACGTCGGAGCGCGACAACGCTGTGCGGATAGCCGCGGCGATGCGCTCTTTGTTATCGCCCACAGTGGTGAGATAATAGACGTTGACACCGATGTCGCGTAGCTGACGGGTGATATAGGCAGAGTTGGTATCCACGATCTCGCCGAGCAGCAGTTCGGTGCCGATGGTGACGATCTCCGCGTTCATAGAGCGGGTACACTCCTGGGACGAGCACTGAAGAAGGAAGGGAGCGAGAGAAGTATAACCGCGGAAAAGGCATTGAACAAGCGCGACAAGTCTGCTATAATCAGGCTTTGGCACGCGCTACAAGCCGTGCCTGAGGATTCAGGCAGAGCATCACCGCGGCACGTTTCTCTGGCATCTGGCGCACAACAGGAAACCTGCTGCACGGGCCCGCAGGTTGGGTAGAGCGGAACAGGTCGGCGAAGTGGATTTTCACCCCAGCCTATGATGCGGGATAACATGGGGAAGCGCTGAAACAATCGTTTCATGCGCTGTTTTTGCTTGTTGCCAGAAGGGTGTGGCCGGCACCCGCTGGCAACCGGAACCAGCATGTGAGCGCACTCACGCCAGTTTAGGACCCGTAACCGAAGCGCACAGGAGGGCACGCCTTGGAGGCGAAAGACTTTAGCGCACTGCGTATCAGTTTGGCATCTCCCGAACAGATTCGCTCCTGGTCGTACGGCGAGGTCACCAAGCCGGAAACGATCAACTACCGCCGCCTGCGTCCCGAAAAGGATGGGTTGTTCTGCGAGGCCATCTTCGGCCCCACCAAGGACTACCAGTGCTATTGCGGCAAGTACAAGAACGTCCGCTACAAGGGCATCGTCTGCGACAAGTGCGGCGTCGAAGTAACGCGCTCTTCGGTGCGCCGCGAGCGGCTGGGGCATATCGAACTGGCCGCACCGGTGGCCCATGTGTGGTACACACGGCGTGTGCCCAGCTACCTGGGCATCCTGCTCGATGTCAGCCGTCGCAACCTGGACCGCGTGCTGTATTTCGCCCAGTATGTCATCACGCATGTAGACGAAGAGGCGCGGCAAAAGGCGCTCAAGCGCCTGGACGAGGAACTGGCGCTGCAGGAAGCGCAGATTCGCGCCGAATTCGAGGGGCAGCAGGCCGCGGTGCGGTCGGAGCGCGAAGAAGACCTGGTTGACCTGGAGACCATGCGCGCAGCGATCAACGCGCAGCTCGACGAGGAACGCGCCCGCCTGACCGAAATGGTGATGAGCGAAGCGCAGCGCCTGCAGGAGCGCATCGAGGCGCAACTGGGCAAACCTCTGCAGACCGACCTGGTCTTTGAGGCGGCGGATGTGCTCATCGCGGCCAAGGGCGATATCGTCACCAACAAGCTGCTGCCCGCTATCCAGGAGGCGGCCAAGGAGCGGCTCAGTCAGATCGAAGAAGATATCGAATCTCGCCGTCAGGCCGAACTCGACCGGCTGGGCGCACAGGTAGACGAACGCACCAGCGAAGCGGCAGAGGAAATCCAGGACATTCAGTTGCAGCTTGAGCGGCGGCTGGCGCGGTTGCACGCGGCCTATGCCGAAGCGCGCGACGAATTGCTGTCGCTGGAGCCGCTGCAATTCCTGGGCGAGCCGCGGTACCGCGAGCTGAAGCAGAAATATGGCCAGGTCTTCAAGGCGGGGATGGGCGCGGAGGCGTTCCTGGAAATCCTCAAGCACATGGACCTGGAGAAGCTGCGCGAAGAACTGTGGCACGAAGTGCGCACGACGCGCAGCAAGCAGCGCCGTAAGAAAGCGACCAAGCGCCTGCGCGTGGTCGAGAGCCTGATCAAGAGCAACAACCGCCCCGAATGGATGATCCTGACGGTGTTGCCGGTGATCCCGCCTGATCTGCGCCCCATGGTGCAGCTCGACGGTGGGCGCTTCGCCACGTCTGACCTCAACGACCTGTACCGGCGCGTGATCAACCGCAACAACCGCCTGAAGCGTCTGCTGGAGCTGGGCGCGCCGGATGTGATCGTGCGCAACGAAAAGCGCATGTTGCAGGAGGCGGTAGATAGCCTGATTGACAACAGTCAGCGCGGCAAGGCGTTGAGCCGGCGCGGGCGACGCGAACTGAAGTCGCTGAGCGATATGCTCAAGGGCAAGAAGGGCCGCTTCCGCCGCAACCTGTTGGGCAAGCGCGTGGACTATTCGGGCCGTTCGGTGATCGTCATCGGCCCCAAGCTCAAGCTGCATCAGTGCGGCCTGCCCAAGATCATGGCGCTGGAACTCTATCGCCCCTTCGTGATCAGCAAGCTGGTGCAGTACAAGTACGCCAGCAACGTCAAGGGCGCCAAGCGCATCATCGAGCGCGAACGGCCCGAGGTCTGGGAAGTGCTCGAAGAGGTGATCAAGGAGCGCCCGGTGCTGCTCAACCGCGCTCCCACGTTGCACCGGTTGGGCATCCAGGCCTTCGAACCGTTGCTGGTCGAGGGTAAGGCGATCCAGATTCACCCGCTGGTGTGCGCGGCCTTCAACGCCGACTTCGACGG
>DDBP01000292.1 GCA_002332795.1 Anaerolineales bacterium UBA2029
CACTATTTTAGCTTAACTGTACTATGCAACCATCGCTCGCCAGCAGTAGAATCGAGGTACGCATGACCGGTCGAGTTTGCGCTCGACCCCACACGTGGCCGAATAGCTACTCAAGGGAGGAGCGATGATGAAAACAAGAAGGCTGGCGCTGACCCTGGCGCTGGCGCTCAGTCTGGCTGGCATCGCCTTTGCTGCTCTGCAGGGAGTCGCGGTGCTGGCGCAGGGCGACACAGGGCCGGGTCTGGTCGTATACGCTTCAGATCGTTCCGGTAACTATGAGATTTACGTCCTCAATCCCCAGACGGGCTTGACCGCGCAGTTGACCAACGATCCCGGCAACGATATCGAGCCGCAATGGTCGCCCGACGGGACGTTGATCGTCTTTGCCTCCGATCGCGACGGTGACTACGAGCTGTACGTGATCACCGCCGAAGGCAAAGACCTGCGCAAGCTGACCAACAACATGGCCGAGGACCGTCAGCCGCGCTGGCAACCGGACGGCGAGAATATCGTCTATGTTTCGGATGTCAACGGCCAGTGGGATCTTTACATGGTCTCGGCGGATGGCACGATCGTCCGTCAGCTCACCAACGATCCGGCTGACGAACGCGGGCCTGGCGTGCCGGGAACAGGCGCGTTGCCGCCGGCAGGCACGCCAACGATCGTCGTCTTGCCGGTCACGCCCACACCTATCCTGCCCGATGCAGTAGTCAATGCCAGCACGCTCAACGTGCGTGCCAACCCTGGCGAAGGCGCGACTATCCTCACCAAGATTCCGCAGGGTACGCAGCTACGCATCCTGGGGCGCTATTTCGACAATACCTGGGTTCAGGTGCAACTGCCCAACGGCACGGTCGGTTGGGTCTATCGGCCTCTGCTCACCGTCAATATTGACCTGACCACAGTGCCGGTGCTCAACGTGCAGTTCATCCCGCCGCCGCCCACCGCCACCCCAACAGCTACCGTGCCCGCCGTCCCGCAGACGTACATTGACTTCCGCGCCAGCGCCACGGTGATCAACAAGGGCCAGTGCGTGACCATCGCCTGGGACGTGGAGGGCATCAAGGAAGTGTACTACCAGGGTGTCGGCGTCACCGGTCACGAGAGCCGTCAGGAATGCCCACAGGTGACCACCACCTATCACCTGCGCGTCATCCGGCTGGACAACGTCGAGGACAATCGCTATATCACTGTCACCGTCAACCCGTAACCTGACCCGCACCGCCGCATGAATCTACACGGCCCCGCTCAAGGTGAACGGGGCCGTGCCATTTCAGCGGGGCACGCTTCTGTCTATAGGAGAAAGTGTCCCCCCGTTAGAGGGCCGCCGTTGCCGCAACCGCCGGTAGCTGTCCATGTCGTCCCGTGCCAGCCGGTCGTCGCCCGGTGCACCGCGCTGTAGATAGGTCAGGTGCCGGTTGAAATGGGCTTCCGCATAATACGGATCGATATGCAGCGCATACGTGAAATCCGCGATGGCCTCGTCGAACATGCCCAGTTGTTTGTAGGCAATGCCGCGGTTGTGATATACGGCAGGATCATCAGGATCGAGCTTCGACGCCTGATCGTAATCGGCCAGCGCCGCATTGAGCCGTCCCAGTTCGGAATGTGCATTCCCCCGGTTGTAGAAGGCCAGCGCGAAATCGGGCTTGAGCTGAATGGCGCGATTGTAGTCGGCGATCGCTTCTTCCAGTTGCCCCAGCGCATGCCGCGCAACGCCGCGATTGTGATAGGCAGTGGGGTTGTCCGGCAGCAGGCGCACGGCTTCGTCATAATCGGACAGCGCGCGCTCATAATTGCCCATCGCATAATAGGTGTCTGCCCGCGCCAGATAGGCCAGCCCGTCCGCCGGGTTCAGGCGCAACGCCTGGTTGAGGTCTTCGATGGCAGGCGCGAAACTGCCCAGCGCGCTGTAGATTGTCCCGCGCCCGCGATAGGCTTCGGCCAGTGAGTCATCCAGGCGAATGGCCTGGATATAGTCCTTCAGCGCGTCCTGCTCGCGGCCCAGCGCCTGATAGGTTTGCCCCCGCAACAGGTAACTCCAGGCGTCCGCGGGGTTCAGCAGAATGGCCCGATCCAGGTCCTTGAGCGCCTCTTCGTATTTGCCCTGACTGTAATAAATCGAGCCGCGCATGGCGTGCGCCGGCGTCCCATCGGGATCGAGTTCGATAGCCCGCGTGTAGTCCGCCAGGGCCTCGTCGGGTTTGCCCAGCAGTTCGAAGGTCAGGCCCCGGTCATAATAGGCCGCCGCTTTGGTAGGTGCGTAGCGAATCGCCTCCGAGAAGGCCACCAGGGCATGGGCGTGCTTGCCCTGAATACGCAACAGCAACCCCTGATTGTAGTGCGCCTCGTAGTTCGAGCCATCCAGGCGGATCGCCTCGGCGTAGTCTTCCAGCGCCCGCTCATAGTGACCGAGCTTGTGATAGCACATGCCCCGGCTGAAATACATGGCAGCATTGGTCGGGTCGAGGCTGAGCGCCCGGCTGTACATCTTGATGGCGTTGGTGTAGTCGAAATTGTCGAAGGCCGCGTTGCCCTGCTCGAACAGCAGTAACGCCGCCTGCGGATCGCGCTGCGGAGCTTTGATGCGCGCCATCAACTGACGCAATGCTCCCGCATAATCGCGGCTGAAGTCCACCACCACCGCATTTTCCAGTTGATAGGGCACCGGCGTGTTGTCCAGGCTGGCAACGATGATCGGCTTGTTCAGCTTGCTGAAGTGAATCCACTCGCTCTCGACTTCATGTGACTCTTCAGCATAGCGCGACCAGACCAGGACCATATGGGTGGCTCCAGCCAGCGCACGGGTAATCGCCTGGTTCCAATGCTGCCCGTTGGCGATGTCACGCCGATCGATCCACGCTCCCACGCCGAGCTTGTGCAGATCGTCATACAGACGCAGCGCAAAAGCCTCGTCGGCGTTGGCGTAGTTGATGAAGACCACGGTAGCCGCTTCTGTCATGCTGATCATCCCATTCTTTTTTGCGACACCGGAGCCTGCTGCGTTGCGAGTCTGTTGTGCCGGCTACAAAACCCCCTGCCCCACACACTGTAGCATAGTCCTCAAAATCGGGCTAGAGCACGAAAATACTGAAAAACAGCTCTACCGCCTGGGCAATATCTCCCCACAGAAGCATCATCAACACCGCCAGCAGGATCAGCCCCATCCGCACCAGCACTCTCTTGGCTTCATGGCTGATGAACAGATGGTATCCCCACGAGTTGCGCGTCAGCGCGATCAAAGGCCGGTGCCGCGGCTCTCGGATGTGAAGCGCATCATCATAACCAGAGAGCACTTCTCCGTCGTATACTGCTCGCCTCCGCTCGTCTGCCGCCCCGCGATGCGGAGCGCGCCCCCGCTCTTCTTCTCGCCAGGGGGGCATCCGCTCTCCGTTGTCCCAGGCCGCCCAGTCAGATGCCCGCGCCTGCTCCATCGGGCGCCTGAGCAGCTCGTCGGCTTCGACGATCTCTTCCTCCTCGTCGCTCCGCGCCACGTAGGGCGGCCAGGCCGGTAACCCGCGACGAGGATCGCTGGGCAATAGGCTCGCTGAGTCCATCGGCACTGCTCCTCGCCAGCGGCGCTATCCCAACCACGCGATGAGCGCCGCGCCCAGGGTCGCCAGGGCTGCCAGCCACCCTGCTACCGCTGCTGGCGCAACAGCGCGACACGGGCGGCCCGCTTGAGAGACGCTCACGTTCCCGCGCGCGTCCACGCAGACCTGCACTGCCCTGGCGTTAGTCACGGACGAGCCGCGCACCGGTTTGACGATCCCCACGGTGAGGTTTCGTTCGGCAAAGAAATCAATGGTCGCCAGATAGTGCCCATCGAAGGCGCTGGCGACATCAATCACCCGTCGCCGCTGTTCCTGTGGCGACAGACAGGCAGAAGATACCACTGCCGGGGACGCCTGCGCCCGCCGATCTGCTGCAGGCGCGGTTTCCAGCGAGTCGCGATGAGCCAGAGCCACCCGTCGGCCCCGACTGCTCCGCATGGCCCTATCCTGCAACAGCCGTTCTCTGGCCGCAGCAGCCGAGCGTTCTGAAAGAAGTCCTGTAGTGAGACGACGGAATAAGACCATATGGCCCCCCACCAAATCATCTACCCGCTTACCAACTAAGACACCCACCGGGAGCACGCGCGCCTGCGGCACTCTGTGCTCACCGCCAGAGAGGCAACATGACCGACTGTCCAGGTCAGTCCTCTCCGAGGATGCTTTGGCCCATTAATGGTGGGATGCGGAAAAGTCCCCCCGATGACCCGCTGCTGCTCAAGCGACCAGGGCGGAGTTCATACCATTTTTCAACGTTGATCAAACCCAATTCCCACCTGATCTCTATTGTAGGGATTCTTGGTAGAAAGTCAATTAAGTCGAAGGTAGACAACATTCGCAGGGCTGTTGACCACTAATCCTCCGTCAAACATCAAAAAAACAATCCGGCGGTGAGGGTTGCCCGCTCACCGCCGGAGTTACGCTCAGACTGATACATTCTGCCGCGGCGACTACTCTTCGTCGAAGTCGTCGAGTTCTTCCTCGTCGGCGACCATCTCCAGGGACGACATCTCTTCCTCGTCGTCAACGACGGGGAAAGCTTCCTCTTCTTCCTCGTCCTCGACCAGGTCTTCCTCTTCTTCCTCGACTTCTTCCTCTTCGTAGTCCTCGGCGACCTCGTCCTCTTCCAGTTCACCCAGCTCTGGCACGCGCTCTTCGTCCAGCAGTTCGTCGTCTTCCTCGTCTTCGTCCTCGGCAGCGACACCGCTGAGCACGAACCTGGCTTCCAGTTCGTCCTTGTTGACAGCCATCTGCCGCTCCTGATAGGCCTGGAAGCCCGTGCCCGCCGGAATCAGTTTGCCGATGATCACGTTTTCCTTCAGGCCGTAGAGCTTGTCTACCTTGCCCTCGATGGCGGCTCCGGCCAGCACCTTGATGGTGTGCTGGAAGCTCGACGCCGACAGGAAGCTCTCTGTCGAGAGTGCGGCCTTGGTCACGCCGAGCAACACCGGCACTGCCGAAGCTGGCTCTTTGCCTTCGGCGATCAGGCGCTCGTTCATGGCCAGCAGGTCCAGCTTGTCCACCAGTTCGCCGGGCAGCAACTCGCTGTCGCCGCTGCGGGTGATCTGTACCTTGCTCATCATCTTGCGGATGATGATCTCGAAGTGCTTGTCGGCGATGTTCACGCCCTGGTTGCGGTAGACCTTCTGCAACTCGTTCAGCAGATAGTGCTGCGCCGCTTCCTGGCCCTGAATGCGCAGGATACGGTGCGGGTTCTTCGAGCCTTCGGTGATCTGCTGTCCCGCCGACACCTGCATCCCGTCGTACACGTCCTCCAGCAGACGCGCGTTCTGCGGGATTTCGTAGTCGCGGATGTCCTCGATCTCGTCGCGCACGTACAGCCGACCGTCCTCGAAGTAGACCTCGCCGCCCATCTCGGTGACCAGCGTCTCTTCGCCTTCCGGAGATTCGGCCAGGGCCTGCCCTTCGCGCACGCGCTCGCCGTCCTGCACCAGGATCGTCCAGCCAGCGGGCACATCATACGCCTGACTGATCACTTCGCTGTTGATCACGCGGGCGATACGCACACCTTCCTTGCGCAGCAGACGCAGCGTGCCGCTGATGTCCACCACCACGGCTTCGCCCTTCGGCTTCTTGCGCGCCTCGAACAGCTCCTCCACGCGCGGCAGACCGCTGGTGATGTCGCCACCACCGGAGGCCACACCACCCGTGTGGAAGGTGCGCAAAGTGAGCTGGGTACCCGGCTCGCCGATGGACTGCGCCGCCACGATACCCACCGCCGCGCCGACCTCGACCATCTCGCCACGGCCCAGGTCGCGTCCATAGCACATGGCGCAGATGCCGTGCACCAGCGCGCAGGTCATCGGGCTGCGCACGTAGGCGTATTCCACCATCTCCCGCTCCATCAGATCGGCGATATCCTCGTCAATCATCTGGTTGCGGTCAACGATGAGTTCGCCGGTCTTCGGGTGATAGACGGGCCGCGCCGCCACACGCCCCACCAGGCGTTCGCTGAAGGTCTGCCCGGCCACGTCTACTTCCGGCAGCGGGACGCCCCGCGCATCCTGATTGTTGGGATGCGCCGGGTTGGGGATGCGAATGCCCGCCTTGGTGCCGCAGTCGTGCCGGTTGATGATCACGTCCTGCGCCACGTCCACCAGACGGCGGGTCATATAACCGGCATCCGCTGTACGCAGGGCCGTGTCCGCCAGACCCTTACGCGCGCCGTGCGTCGAGATGAAGTACTCCAGCGCCGTCAGGCCCATGCGGAAGTGACTCTTGATCGGCAGGTCAATGATGCGCCCCGACGGGTCGGCCATCAGACCGCGCATACCGGCAAGCTGCGTGATGGGGCCGAAACCACCCTTGGTAGACCCCGACAGCGCCATCACCGCGATAGGCCCGAAGGGATCGAGCGTGTCGCTGATGACGTTCTTCAGCTCAGACTTGGCGCGGTTCCAGCTATCGATCGTGATCTGATAGCGCTCTTCTTCCGTCAGCAGACCACGGCGGAAGTCGCGTTGCGCCGTCTCCACCGTCTGCTGCGCCTCGGCCAGAATCGCCTCGCGCTCAGCCGGAACGGTCAGGTCAGACACAGCAATCGTGGTGCCAGACACCGTCGCGTAGTGGAAGCCGATGTTCTTGATCGCGTCCACCACCTCGGTCGTGCGATCCGGGCCATAGCGCTGATACACACGCGCCACCAGCTTTTGCAGACTCTTCTTGGAGAGCGTCTCCTGCACGAAACGCATTTCGTCCGGCAGGATGCGGTTGAACAGCGCGCGACCTACCGTCGTGATCTCCGGTTCCGGCTGCGGCGGATGATTGGGATCGTCGTAATAGTTGCCCAGCAGGATCGGCGTGTGCAGGTCAACCACGCCCAGGCCGTATAGGTATTCCACCTCGTCCATGTCCACGACCAGGCGACGCTCGTGCAGGTTGGCCAGCACCAGCGGCAGGTCGGGATTCTTGCGCAAGAACTCGTGGAACTCGTAGCCGTTGTGCACCGCAGCGTCGAAGTCCCCGTTGAGCAGCCCCTCGACAAGCTGATCGAATGCCTTGCGCTGCCGCCCGTCCACGGTGATGTTCTTGAGCACCACCACTTCGTTGTTCAGGTCAATTTCGCGGCGTTCTACCTGCCGCATCCCCGCCGAGTTGTCCACCACACCGATGCGGTAACCGCCGCGCTGCAACGATTCCCAGGTGCGGAACTCGTCGGCCCGCTCGACCCGGCAAATGATCTCCGCCGAGGGGTCCATCGTCAGGTAGTAGTTGCCCAGCACCATATCCTTGGCGGGCGCAACGACCGGTGAGCCATCAGCGGGCTTCAGCAGGTTCTTGGTGCTCAGCATCAGTTCGCGCGCTTCCTGCACCGCCTTTTCACTCAGCGGGATGTGCACCGCCATCTGGTCGCCGTCGAAGTCGGCGTTGAA
>DDBP01000291.1 GCA_002332795.1 Anaerolineales bacterium UBA2029
AGTCGCCCCTTCGCCCGCCGCACGGGCGAGGGATGAGGGCCATCCGGCGCATTTTCCGCGCACCCAAAGTGGGCAGCGCCCGCCCCTTGCGCTAAAAATGACAATTGTGCGTATCGTCGCTTTTTGCTCTGAACCAAGGGGGTAAAGACCATGCAATACCGTCGTTTGGGGAACTCCGGGCTGAAGGTCAGCGCGCTGAGCCTGGGAGGATGGACGACGTTCGGCGAAAGCCTGACCGACCCGCGACTGGCCCGCGACATCATCGTCAAAGCCTACGACAGCGGGATCAACTTCTTCGACATCGCCGACATCTACGCCAAAGGCGAAGCGGAGCGGCTGATGGGATCGATCCTCAAGCTGTTTCCGCGCCACACGCTGGTCATCTCCAGCAAAGCTTTCTGGCCGATGAGCGACGACGTGAACGATCGCGGCCTGTCGCGCAAGCACATCATGGAGAGCGTGGAAAAGTCGCTGCAACGCATCGGCACCGATTATCTCGATCTCTACTTCTGCCATCGTTTCGACGAAGAAACCCCGCTCGAAGAGACGGTCCGCGCCATGGACGACCTGGTGCACCAGGGCAAGATTCTCTACTGGGGCACCAGCGAATGGACGGGCGAGCAGATCCAGGCGGCGATCGACCTGTGCGAGCGGCACAATCTCTACAAACCGCAGGTCGAGCAGCCGCAATACAACCTGCTGGTGCGCCGCAAGGTCGAGCAGGATGTCTTGCCGATCGCCGAACGTCACGGCATGGGGCTGGTGGTGTGGAGTCCGCTGGCGAGCGGTCTGTTGACAGGCAAGTACGACGATGCCCTGCCGGAAGACAGCCGTCTGGCGCGCATTGACTGGCTGCGCGACAACTGGTACAAGGGCGAGCTGATCGCCGCCGTCCGCGCCCTCAAGCCGGTAGCGGACGCGCTGGGGCTGACGCGAGCGCAACTGGCCATCGCCTGGACGCTGCGACAACCGGGCATCAGCAGCGCCATCACCGGCGCGACCAGGCCCGCGCAGCTTGAGGAGACGCTCAAGGCCGTAGACGTGACGCTGGACGCCGAAACACTGGCGCGCATTAACCAGATTTTCGCGCCGGTTGTCCAGTAGAATATCCGAGTCTCTCAGGCCTCACCCCCGCTCAGCGCTGACGAGCCGAGCGCAGCGAGACCGGGGGTGAGGTCAACCGAAGCGAGCCAATATTTACACTTGCTCCAGCCCTGTCCGCCCCTGAACCCGTGTATGGAGCGGGAACCGGGGGATGAGGCTTTCGAACGATCGCTCAGGGCGTGTCGTTGTAGACCCGATAGCTGATCCAGATCGTCGTGCCGGAGCGGTTGTCCACGCGGATGACCGCCTGCCGCCCTTCGGCGATGGTCATGCCGAAGATCGCGCCTGGCAACACCTGCGCCGAATTGAGACCCGTCGGGTTGTTGATCACGGCGGGTGTCAACATGCCGTAGTGCACGTTCTCGTAGGTTACGCCGCTCAGGATACCGATCAGCGAGCCGCTGAGCATGGACAGGTTGTTGCCGTCCCAGTTCAGGTCGGGCGTGCCGCCGAACAGGTCCCACGTCGTAGGCGCGGCCAGTTGCAGGTTGACCTGATTGGCCAGCAGCGGATAGTCCACGCGATAGGACACGTTGAACAGGTTGTTGTCCTCGTTCAGTTCGGTCACCTCTTTGTTGAGATCGGCCACGACCGCCACCTGGAAAACGCCGGTGCCGGTCACCGTGGCGGTGAGCTGCGCCTGCGCGGTCTGACCGCCCGCCAGCCCTGGGACAAAGGTTGCCGTGTAGACGCCGCCCGGTTCCCACGTGGCGGCCACAGCAAATTGGCCCGCCGCCCCGCCGCCCGCGTTACGCACGGTCACCGTGGCGGTGAAAGGTTGTCCGGGGATGGGCTGTGTGGGGCTGAGCAGCACGGAATCAATCACGATGTCCGGATTGGGCGGCAACGTGGGCGCGGCGGGCGTAGGCGTCGGCGGCGAAGCGATCACCGAGACCAGGTTGATGTCGCCCAGCACCTCGGTATATTCGGTCTTGACCCAGCCAATGCCACCCTGATAGCCAATGGCCAGCCAGCTATAGTCGGCGATAGCGCCCAGCACGCGGAACAGTTCGCCCGCCTTGACCTGCCCGATCTTGTCGAACTCGAAGCCCGGCCCATTGCGCACGTTGAGCGTGTTGGCCGTCACTTTCACCCACACGCCCTCCAGCGTGGCAGTAGGCACCGGCGTCACCCCTGGCTCGACAGGCACGGGGGTAGGTTGTTCACCAGGCGGCGGCTGCACCTGCGGCCCGGCCTGATCCAGCCCCAGGCGCTGCGTGTCGTAGAAACGGGCCACCACGGTCGAACCGCCGTGCCGCCCCAAGCGGTAGACGACGGCGATGCGCGTCAGGTCGCCATTGATGAATTCAGAGGGATTCCACACGCCCTGCACCAGGGTGCGCGCCTTGCCGCCGATCAGCGCGCCCTGCAATGCCAGCGGCGCAGTGCCCACGTCGGCGATGGCCCCGCGCAGATACCAGATAGCGTCATAGGCGGCTACGGCCAGCGGCCCCGGCACTTCGCCGTAGGCCAGGACGTAGTCGCGCAGGAAAATGCGCGAAGCGGGCAGAGCATCGGCATAGGACCAGGAATCGAAGCCCAGGACGCCGTCGGCCAGGTCGTCCGGCAGGACACCCGCGCGCGCCGCCGCTTCGGCCTTGCGGTAGGCGAAGAAGCCGCTCCAGCCCGCATCGCGCAGCGCGCCGAGTAACGCCGTCGCGTCTTCGTAGCCGCCCCACATGACGATCGCGCCGGGGTTGGCGCTCAGCAGACGAGGCACCTGCTCCAGCAACGCGCTTCCGCCGGGCACCTGCACCTTTTCGCCCAGCGAGCGATCCTCTGCCGCCAGCGCGTTTTCAAAATCAATGAGCGACTCGGTGAACTCGACCTCGGTCTGCACAACAGCGATATTGGCAATGCCCAGCTCGCCCAACAGGTAAGACGCGATGGCCTGGCTCAACACGCGCTCCGGCGCGCGCGTGCGGAACAGCCAGTTGGCCGTGTCCAGATCGGTCATGGCGTTCTGCGTGACGGGCGTGAACACGGGCAGTTTGACCGCAACCAGCGCGGCGATAGTATCCGGCGTGATCTGCGGGCTGCTATCCGGCCCCAGCAACGCCCCGACGCCCTGACCGCGCAGTGTCTCGATGGCGGAGGCCATGGTCTCGACGGTGGGTGCTTCGTCCAGCGGCACCAGTTCCAGGCGCACAGCCCCGCCGCCTGCGGCGCGCACACCGCCCACCGAGTTGATCTGATCAATGGCCAGTTGTGCGCCGTTGAATGTCTCAGTGCCCCGCGGCCCCAGGTAGCCGATGCGAAACACGTCGCCTTGAGCCGACGGTGCAGCACGAGTCATGGGGACAAGCAGACCAGCTACCAGCCAGATGACCAGCAATGCGCCAACCAGCGGCCAGCGCCGGACGTTCGGGTGAGCCATCGTGGTTTTGTGCCACATCATCATAGTCCTCCTCAGACAGCGGACCGGGCCGTCGGGGACGGCGGCGTGCCTCCTCTGTGCGCCTTCATTATAGTCAAGTCCGCTTTTTGGGACACAAACGGGGCACGCCTCACACAGGGGTTCAGGGCGGACAGCCGTTGAGCGCCTCTGGAACAGGAGACCGTCTCTGACTTTACCTCACCCCCGCCTGGTGCTGACGCGCCTCGTTGCCCCCTCTAAGTTATCAGTCTTCAGTTATCAGTTATCAGTTCTCAGTTCTCAGCCTT
>DDBP01000295.1 GCA_002332795.1 Anaerolineales bacterium UBA2029
ACACGTTTTGCACGCACCCCCACACCCGCGCCCCTTGAAAATTCGCGCGCCCGCCGTACAATTCGCGCAGCATTCACCGCGGGGGATTGGGGAGCCACACCATCCATGCACGACGAAGCGATCATCCGTCCCATGACCGAAGACGACATCCCGGCGCTGGCGGGCATTCGTCCTGGCTTCGTCAGCGACACCGTCTTGCAGGTCGAGCGTCTGGGGAGCGGCATCGAAGGGGGCTGGCGGCTGGTCGAGCGCCGTCTGCCCGTCCCTTTCGACAAAGGCAGCGGCTACGACTTCGACGCCAACGAGCGCGCGCGCATCCGTCAGCGCCTGTTGCGCGGCGACGGCCTGCACCTGGTCGTGGAGTGGCGGGGGCGGATCGTCGGCGTGCTGGATGTGACGCCGGAGGAATGGAACAGTACCGCCTGGGTGTGGAACCTGATGCTCGATCAGGCGGTGCGGCGGCGCGGCCTGGGGCGCGCCCTGTTCGAGCGGGCGGTCGCCTGGGCGCGTCGCCTGGGGTACCGGGCGCTCGTGTTCGAGACGCAGACGAACAACGTCCCGGCGTGCAAATTCTACGCGGCGATGGGCTGTCGGCTGGAAGGTCTGCGCGAAACGCTCTACACCAACGACGACATGGCCCGCGGCGAAGTGGCCCTGTTCTGGGTCTATCCGCTCACCTGAGCGCTTGCACCCTACAGCATCCCACTGAGGGCATAGCCTCCTGATACAGACACCTCCAGCGCTTCGACCAGTTCGTCCAGCGCACTGGTCGCGCCCAGGTGCGCGATCAGCGGAGCGAGCGCCGCCAGCGCCGCCAGCACTTCGGCTTCGGGCAGACCGCGCAGGGCCAGCACCGCCCGTCGCCACAGCGGATACGCCTGCGCTGGTGTCAGCAGGCTGGCTGCGAGCGCCGCCAGCGTCGCCAGCCGATCGGCGCTCTGCACGACGGACTCGATCTCCAGGCAGGCATCGAGCGCCAGGCTCAGCGCCTCCTGACAGCGGTTGCGTGCGCTATGCGGGCCAAGATGCGGGGCAAGCTGCGCCAGGGCGCTGGCCCGATCGTAATCGTCGTCAATGCCCAGCGCCGTTTCCAGCGTCTCGTCCAGCACGGGCGGACGCGCCGTCGGTTCGAGGTGAGGCACCACTTCCAGCAGGGCGGCCACGCGCTGCATCCGGTTGGGGACGGCGCGGGCAGTGCGCAACGCTTCCTCGCGCAGCGCTTCGGGGTCGCGCGGCAACAGGGCGACCAGCACGTGCATCCGGTCGAAGGGGGCCTCGATGCGGCGGGCCAACCCAATAGCCGACTCCACCAGGGCAGACGGCAACACCGGCGCGACCGCTGCCAGCGCGTTGGCCCGCTGATGCGGGGCGCGCAGCCCGGCGGCGAGTTCGAGCGCTTCCCGTCCGGCGCGCCGCGCCAGGGAATCGGGCAGGAACGGCAACAACGCACTGAGCGCGGGCACCCGTTCCAGGGGATCGCGAACGGCCAGCGCGCAATGGAGCACTTCTTCGAGCTGCTCCGGGCGCAGATGCGGAGCCAGACAGACGAGCGCCTGTGCGCGCGCGCCGTCGCGGGACATGGCACAGGTAGTGGTCAGCGCGGCCTGCGCGGCGCGTTCGGCCAGGGGAGGGGGCAGGTGTGGGATCAGCTCTACCAGCGTCCCCACCCGCATCTCGTCTACCTGAATGGTGAGCGCAGCATCCAGGGCCTCGTGATAGGCAGTCGTGCGGGCGACCGACGTGGTCAGGTAGGGGGCGATGGCGCTCAGAGTGCGGGCGCGCGCGTCCGGCGCGGGCAGTTCGCGCACCATGCCGAACGCCGCAACCTGCAACTCGGCGGGCAGGTGAGGGGCCAGTTGCCGCAGCGTGTAGGCCCGTTCACCCGGATCGGGGATATTCTTGAGCACCTGCAACGCCTCGCCGAGCAGTTCCGGCGACAGAGCCGGAGCGAGCGCAGCGAAAGCGCGCGCCCGGTTGGTGTCGTCGCTGATCGAGAACAGCACCTGCATGGCTTGCTGCAACTGATCGGGCAGGTGCTGCAATGACCCCACAGCCTCAACGCCAGGAGCCAGCGCGATCAACGCCGCAGCCCGTGCCTCGTCGTTGCCAATGGCGGCGACGGCCTCGAATGCTTCGGCCAGCGCCCCACCCTGCAACGCGACAGGCAGGTGTGGGAGCATCTGCCCCAGCAACAACGCGCGCGCCTCCGGGTCGGCCAGGTCGCGGGCGATGGCCAGCAGCGATCCGTGAAACTCGGCGGGCAGATGCGGCGGCAGTTCGGCCAGCGCCGTAGCGCGGGCCATCTCGCTGGCGATATGCTGAGCTGCCTCAAAGGCCAGCGTCAGCGCGACCGGCTGCAGTTCAGGGGGTAGGTGCTCCGCCAACGCACCCAGCACCCGCACGCGCGACGCAGGATCGCCGATGTCCTGCGCCGCTTCCAAGGCGCGCTGCTGCAGGGTCGGCAGCGAAGGCTCCGGGCCGCCGACGCTCAGGTGTGGGGCCAGTCCCAGCAGCACGTCGGCACGCTCCACCGCGGACAGATGCGCCGATGGCGTCGTGAGCGTCGTTTCGACCAGAGCCAGCGCATCGGGGATCAGGCCCGCCCGTTCCAGGTGTGGGGCCAGGTGGGCCAGGCTACGGGCGCGGGTGGCCGGATCGTCGAGGGCATCTACCGCGGCCCACAGCGACGCCAGCGTTTCAGCCGGTAATCGTTCGGCCAGGCGAGCCAGCGCCGTCAGGGTGACGGTCAGCGTATCGTCGCTCCGCGTCGCGTTCTGCCCGGCCAGAGCCAGCAGATGGCGCACCTGCAAACCGGCCATCTCCGGACCACCGATCAGGGCCACGTCGAGCAGGCGGGCCAGGTCTTGCTCGGCGGTGCTGAGCAGCGTATCCTGGCTATCGGCAGGCAGCGGAGACTGCACGCGGGCCAGTTGGTTCAGCGCCAGGCGCAGCGGCGGCGACTGCCGCAGTTCAGCGGCCAGTGTATGAAAGAAAACCTGCGCTTCGGCGGCCAGTGCGCCCTGTTCGGTAGACGGCAGACTCAGCAGCCGCCCCCAGTGCGCGCCGACAGCCTGGTAGTCGGGCGTCTGACCGGGCGTGAACAGCTTCAGCAGTTCGTTGACTACGGCGGGGTCGGCCAGGGCGTGCCCGTGCATCAACGCCCGCGTCAGGGGCGCGCGGTCAGGCCCGGCGTAGTCTTCCAGGGCGGCCTGCAACGCCGACCAGTATGCGCGGCGCAGCGTGCTGCGATGAAACAGGGCGTCGAAAGTGTCGGCAGGGAAGAGCGCGCTCAGCGCTTCCACGAACACTTCCGCCGCGTTGGCGATCTGCTGAGTGGTGAAGAGTGCAGCCTGTGCCATGACTCCGGCCTCAACAAATGTAGATTCCGCCCTGTTCCAGTATACCTGCCGCCCCGCCTTTCGCGCAGCGTGACTGGAGTCCTGTTTTGGGGGAAGTGGGGTAGACGGTTACCCCGATCGCTGGTTGGCGTTGGAGCGTGGCGTCAGCGGGATGGTCGCGCCCTGCGCCAGGTACGCGCCCGCCTCGTCTATCACCTCGATATTGCGGAACGCCGTCCCTTCCAATGTGTACAAGCCGGCGTAGAGCGTCGCCGTCTGCGGCGGCAGGGGCAGCGCAAACCACAGGATCAGCGTATCGCCCGCCCGCCAGTAACGCCCCGGCCAGGCCGGACGGTCCGCCTGCGCCAGCCGTGCCTCGCTCGCGTCCAGCGCGTGCACGAACGCCTGCGCGTCCCGCTCGTCCGGCCCGTCCAGCCGCCAGACCAGGGCGACTTCATCGTCGGTGAGGGCGTAGCCGGTCAGCGTTGCGCCGTTGGCGAAGTGAACCGGTTCGATCGCAACCACATCCGTCAGCGGCAGTGTCTGCGGGGCCGGGCGCAGGGCATAGGGCAACTCGCCGGGGCGCAGGGGGAACACGACCGTTTCTGGCTCGTCGAGGCAGGCCGCGTCCGGGCACGTCCGCAGCCCAGGGGCAGGCGCGATCAGCTCCAGCGCCTCGCCCGCCGGAACAACAGCCGTGCGCGTCCCGTCCACGAAGCGCACCGAAGGCAGGGGGTCGAGCAGCGCGCCCCATACCGCCGGAATCTCGTCGAAGGGCGCGACTTCCTGGTCGCTGAGCACGATCACGTCCGCCGGGCTGCGGGCGAGAATCTCTGCGCGAATGTCCAGCAGGTAGTGTAACGGCGTGCCGAAGCCGCCCGGTGTCGCTCGCCCATCCACGAAATCCAGCAGCGCGGCGAAGCTGTACGCCTGCAAAGCGACCGTCGCCAGCAGCAACGCGGCCAGTCCCAGCCCCAGCGCTCGCCGCAGACGGAGCGGGCGGAGCGCCGCGATCAGCGCGTCGGCTCCGGCTCCGGCCAGCAGGTAAGCGGCGGGCATGAGCGGGATGAAGTAATGCGCCACGACCTCCGTCCACTCCCAGGTGAAGAGCAGCACGGGGACGATCAGCCAGGCGGCGAGCACAATCTGTACCCTACCTCTCTCCGCTCTGGCATGGACGGTGCCTGATGCAGCCTTCCCTGGAGTGTGAAGATTGCGGATGGCGGATCGCGGATTGGGGATTATCAATTTCGCCATTCGCCATCCGCCATCCGCAATTCCGCGCCCCCCCAGCCAGCAGAACGCGGTCAGCGTCGCTGCCAGGGGGATCAGCGCGAGGAGGAGATCGGCGTCCGGCACGGTGTCGCGGTAGGCGCGGAATTGCTCCGGCCCGGCCAGGGCATGGATGTCCGTGCCGGCGACGGTCAGCCAGGCCAGATCGAGCGCCCGCCCGCTGACGACGCGCCGGTGATCGGGATCGGTCTGCACGCGCTCGCGCCAGGTGTCCGGCGACAGCCACCCGTCGCGATATGCGCCGATTGCCGCGGGCAACAGGGTCAGCGCGGCGAGCAGCAGGCCGGCGAGCCATTCGCGGCGATGGACCCGGCGTGGCCACAGGGCCAGCGTCAGGAGACTGAGCGGGATCAGGCTGACGGCGGCGTAGTGAATCTGCACGGTGAGCGCCAGCAGCGGCCAGTGCGCGACCCGCGCCCAGCGCCGGTTTTCGGCGTAACCGAGCAGCGCGGTGAAGACAGTCAGCACGACAAAGGGCGGCAGCAGGTCTTGCGCCCACAGTTTGCGGGCGTAGATCGCGCCCCAGGGACTGACCGCGTAAAGTAGCGCCGCGATCAGCGCGGCCCGCGCGCCCAGGTAACGCCGCGCCAGCGCCCAGGTGAGCAGCACCGCCAGCGCATTGAGCACCCCGACGTAGAGTGTGGCGGGCAGGGGACTGTCGCTGAACAGGAAGGGCACGGCGAACAGGTAGACGCTGATGGGCGGGTTGGGCACGTTCACCGACGAACTCAGGCCCAGCAGCGGCAGATCGCGCCCGCGCGCCAGGTCGAGGGCGCGGGTCATCATGTTGGCTTCGTCGCGCTTGAATTCACTGATCCCCGGCGCGCCCAGACGCAGCGCTGCCGCCAGCAGCAGAGTCAGCGCCAGCGCGATCCACTCGCCGCGCCGAACGAGGAGGCTGTCTTTCGTCATGACCTGCTTACCCTGTGCCGCGTTACACTGCGGGGCGGTCCAATCCCGTCTCCATCGGCCCTCAGCGCGAGTCGAGCGCGCCGAGTTCGTAGAGCACCAACAGGGCAGCGGCGGTCGCCGCCGTCTCCGCCCGCAGGATGCGTGCGCCCAACGTCACCACCACCGCGCCACCCGCCCGCGCCTGTGCCACTTCCTCCGCGGTGAAGCCTCCCTCTGGCCCGATGAAGATCGTCACCTGCGGCGCGTCCGTGCCGCGCAACGGAGCGAGTGCCTGCCGCAGACTCATCGTCCGTTCCTCTTCCCAGGCGATCAGCGTCAGGTCGGCGGGGAGGCTCAGGGCAGCGCTCATGGATAGCGGCGCTTCGATGACCGGCAACGCCCCCCGCCGCGACTGTTCCGCCGCCTCGCGCACAATGCGCGCCCAGCGCTCCCGCCTGGCCGGGCTGACGCCCTCCTCGCCCGCAGCGACCGTGCGCGCGGTGATCAGGGGGACGAAGCGCGTCACGCCGATCTCGGTGCCCTTCTGCAACACCCACTCGAAGTTGTCCTTCTTCAGCAGCGCCTGCGCCAGCGTCACCTGGACGGCTGGCTCGCCGCCCGCTGGTCGCCGCTCGCAAATTGTCCCGCGTGCCGCTTTGTGCTCCACCGTCAGCAACTCGACTTCGTACTCCCAGCCGCGATCGTCCAGCACGGTGATTCGTGCGCCGGGGCGCAGGCGCAACACGTGCCGTAGCTGATGCGCCACATCGTCGCCCAGCAGGACAGTTTCGCCGTGAATCCAGGCTGGCGGGATGAAGAAGCGATGCACTGCTCTTTCCCCTGGCCCCATCGGAGCTACGCCGACGCCTCCGTGGGCACCGGCCACAGCCGGACGACGCCTTCCGCGCTGCCCGCGGCCACCCAGGCCCCGTCCGCGCTGAAGCCCACTGCGGTCACGGCAGCGGTGCCGCCTTCCAGCACGGCCAGCAGGCGATCGGTCAGGGCGTCCCACAGGCGCACGTCGCCATCGGCCCCGCCCGAAGCCATGGTGCGTCCGTCTGGGCTGAAGGCCACGCACAGCACCGCCGCGCGATGGCTGCGCCATACGCCCAGTGGTTCGCCGGATTCCATCCCCCACAACCGCACCGTGCGGTCATGACAGGCTGCCGCCAGCACCGAACCGTCCGGGCTGAAAGCAACGCCATGCACCACACCCGCGTCCGGCAACAGCCGGTAGAGCCGTTCCCAACGCTCCGTGTCGTATACGCGCACCACGCCATCTTCGGCGGACACGGCCAGGCACGCGCCGTCGCCGCTGAAGGCGACGCCCGTCACCCGACCGGCGAACTCGGTCAGCGCGCGCACCTGATCGCCGGAGCGAGCGTTCCACACACGGGCCATGTGATCGGCCCCCGCCGAGGCCAGCCACGCGCCGTCCGGGCTGAAGGCCACGCCCAACACCGGCTCGGTGTGCCCGTCGAACTCCAGCAGCAGCGCGCCCGTCGTCGCGTCTTCCAGGCGCAACGAGCCGTCGTTGCCGCCGACAGCCAGGGCCGTCCCGTCCGGGCTGAAGGCCAGGCTGCGCTGTGCCAGGGATTCGCCCAGCCGCGCCGCCCGCAATGTGCCGCCAGGCACGTCCCACAGGCGCAGCACGTCCTCTTCGCTCGCCGTCGCCAGGAGGGGTTGGCGCGGGTGCCAGGCCAGGTCGAGCAGGTTGTCCATGTGCCCTTCGAGCGTGTATTCGAGTTGTCCGGTGCCGGTGCTGGCATCCACGCGCCAGATGCGGATGGCGTGATCCCAGCTTGCCACCGCGATACGCTGACCATCGGGGGTGAAAGAGGCCGCGATCACGCCGCCTTCGTGTCCGCCCAGGCCGCCCAGGTAGTCACCTGTCGCCGAGGCCCACAGCACCACTTCGCCGTCGCTGCCACAGGAGACCAGAGTCGGACCCGCGATTCCCCAGTATGGCGCGTAGACCACGCGCTCAGTCACGCCGGCGTGCGCCTCCAGGATCAGCAGGTCTTCGCCGGTGTGCGGATTCCACACCCACACCGTGCCGTCTACCCGCGCCGCGGCCAGCGTAGCGCCGTTGGGGCTGAAGGCCAGGTGCGAAAGCCACGCCCCTTTGCCGTGCATCTGCCGCACGAAAGCGCCCGTCGTGCTGTCCCACAACCGCACATGTCCGTCGAAACTACCAGTCGCCAGCAGCGCGCCGTCGGGCGACCAGGCCAGGCCGTAGATGGGTGGCGGGCCGTCCTCTTCGAATTCGCCCCCCGACGGCTGCAGGGCGAAGCGTTGCCGTCCGCGCTCGACTTCCCACACCCGCGCCTGCCCATCCTGTCCGCCCGCTGCCAGCAGCGACCCGTCCGGGCTGAAGGCGACCGCGTTGACCTGCCCGAAGAATCCTTCCAACACATGGCGCAGGGTCGCCGCGCCAGCGCTATCGAGCGCCCACACGCGCACTGTGCCGCTTTCCGTACCTGCTGCCAGTAGCGATCCGTCGGGGCTGAAGGCCAGATTGAGCAGCGGATCGTCGTGCGGCACCGTCAGGCGTGGCGGCGCGGTCAGATTTGCCGCGTCGTAGAACCAGACGCCGAGCGAGCCAGACACAGCCAGCGCGCGCCCGTCCGGCGTCCAGGCCAGGTCGGTGATCCGGCCTCGTCCCACCAGGTATGCTTCCGTCATGGACAACTTCCCCGTATGAGCAGCCCCCGGCCCATCCCAGTTGCGGGGGCATGATACCACTTTCAATCTATCGCGCGCCGCTTACAGCGCCGCCTACCGGCTGACCAACGAATTGGCATCCGGGGCGGCTTCCCATTCACCGATCAGCTCGATTTCCAGTTCCAGCAAGACGCCGAACTTCTCGTAGACAGCGGCGCGGGCCAGCTCGATCAGGTGCCGGTATTGCGCTGCGGTGCCCTCGCCCGTGTTGACAATGAAATTGGCGTGCACTGGCGAGATCATCACTCCACCATAGGTCGTCCCCTTCAGCCCCGCCGCTTCGATCAGGCGTCCGGCATAGTCACCGGGCGGATTCTTGAAGATGCTGCCCAGCGACGCGCCCGGCGGCTGCGTGCGTTTGCGGTGCGCCACGAACTCGTCGGCGCGGGCATTGAGCGCGTCGGGGTCGTGACCGGGTTCCAGCAGCAGCGTCGTCGCCAGCACCACGTAGCGACCGCGCTCGCCCTTCAGCGCCGAAGAACGATAGCCGTAGCGCATCTGCGCGACGCTCCATAGTTCCACGTGTGGGCAATCTTCCACCGAGAAGAGTTCGACCCAGCGCACCGACGCGGCCATGTCGCCGCCGTGCGCGCCAGCGTTGTTGATCACCGCGCCGCCGACCGTGCCTGGCACGTTCACCGCCCATTCCAGCCCGGCCAGGCCCTGATTCATGCAACGGCGGGCCAGCGTGGAGAGGTTGGCTCCGCTCTCGGCGATCACGCGCCCGCCCTCTTCGAAACGCACGGCCTTGGCATGATTGATGATCACCAGACCGCGGTAGCCCGCGTCGGACACCAGCACATTGGCTCCGCCGCCCAGTACCAGCCAGGGGATGCCATGTTTCGCGGCCAGGGTGACGGCGTCGGTCAGGTCGGTCGTGTTGTTGGCGACCACCAGGACATCTGCCGGGCCGCCCAGTCGCGCTACCGTGTAGCGGGCCAGCGGCTCATCGCGCCGCAGGGCCACGCCAAAGCGTTCGGCCAGGGGGTGATAGCGATCGGGTTGTTCGCTCATGGCCTGTCCTCCTGGGCTGATGAGTCAGGGCGGCTGCGCAGCATCTCCAGCAGACGCTGCCCCACCTGCGGCGCGTCGCCCGCTGAAAGCACCACCACCACATCACCCGGCCTCACCTGAGCAGCCAGCGTCTCCGCCGTCGCCCGGAATGCGCCAGTATACCGCGCATCGGGGTGCCCGGCAGCAGCAATACGCGCGGCCATACCCGCCGCATCCAGGCCCGGCGTGAGCGTCTCGCGCACCGAATAGACATCGGTGACCAGCACATGCTCGGCAGCGGCGAAGGCGGTGGCAAACTGATCGGCCAGGGCGCGCATCCGCCCGTAGGTGTGCGGCTGCCAGACCGCCCACAGATGACGCACGCCGGGGCGTGCTCGCAACGCTTCCAGCGTGACGCGCACCTCGGTCGGGTGATGGGCGTAGTCGTTGATGACCGTCACGCCGGCGACCGCGCCCATGATCTCGGCGCGACGCCCCGTCCCCAGGAAACTGCTCAGCGCCGCAGCGACCGCGTCGAAAGGGACGTGCAGCCAGTCGGTCACGGCGATCACCGCCAGCGCGTTGAGCACATTGTGCCGCCCACTCAGGGCCAGCCGGACGCGGCCCAGGTTGCGTTCACCCCGCCAGACAGTGAACGCGATCCCGCCGTCGGCATCGGGGACCAGATCGCTGGCGCACCAGTCCGCCCCGCTGGGGTCTGCCGAAGAGTCAAGGCCGTAGCTGGCGACAGGATATCCGGCGGCGCGACGGGCGTCGGCCAGGGCGCGCGCTTCGCGGTCGTCGGCGCAGGCAACCAGCAGACCGTCGGCGGGCAGCAGCGCGACGAATTGGGCGAAGGCGGCCCGCACATCATCCAGGGTCGGGTAACAATCGGGGTGATCGTGCTCGATGGTGGTGATCACAGCGACCTGCGGACGCAGTCCCAGGAACATGCGGTCGTATTCGTCGGCCTCGATGACGAAATAGGGGCCGCGCCCAACGCCCGCGTTGGTGCCGGTGTTGCGCATCACTCCGCCCACGACATAGGTAGGGTCGAGGCCAGCCTGCAGCAGCACATGAGCCAGCAGGGCCGTCGTTGTAGTCTTGCCATGCGTTCCGGCTACCGCAATCCCCACCTGCCCGGTCATCAGCTCACCGAGCAGGTCGCGTCGCCGCAGGACAGGGATGCCCGCCGCCCGCGCCGCCGCGACCTCTGGATGATCGGCAGGGACGGCAGAGGTCATCAACACCACGTCGGCTCCGGCGACGTGCTCGGCAGCGTGCCCCTGATAGATGGTCGCACCGGCGGCGGCCAGGGCGTGCGTCAGGTCGTTGAGGTGCAGGTCGGAGCCGCTGACCGTGTAGCCGCGCCCCAGCAACACGCGGGCGATGGCCGACATGCCAAAGCCACCAATGCCGATGATGTGAATATGTTGGCCGGGGGAGAGGATCATGGAGCAGGAGTCCAGTTCTTGAGTGTCTGCAACGCCTCGATACAGCGACGCAGGCTATCTGAATGCTGTGCCGCTACGTCGGGGCGCCAGAGGTGAGTCACGTACTGGGTGAGATAGGCGATGTAATCTGGCCCGACTTTCGCGCCACTGCCAGGGCGCGGTACCATGCCATCCCGGACATCCCGACGGCGACTCTGGCGTGCCAGGCTGATCAGCGTTGCCTTGGGATCGGGTTCAGTCTCTGGCTGGGAAGGAAGTCTGTTCCGGGAAACAGCCAGAAACTCTGCCAGCGTGTCTCTGTCTGCCAGCAGCCAGGCTTCGATGGCACGCACAGCTACACGAAACTTCATACCAGTATTTGGCCGCGGCAAATGTTGTCGAACCAGTAAAGGGGCGCACTCCGGTTCGTCGTCCAGATCGACCAAGACGACCCAGGGTGAATGTCTGGCTGCCTGATTATAGTTGTTTAGTGCTTTGAGGATGTGATCTTTCCCTCTCTTGCCATATGTATGGCCGTAGGGAAGACCTACCTGGTCAAGCAGTCGCTTCATGACTACTTCATCCGTAAGGCCTTCCACGGCTATTTCTACCGGTAGTATCATCACGCCAGGCTCACCAAAGGCTAAGTTGCTCGACCTCTCGAGGCTGCGTGTATGGGATCACGACTTCACCAGGTATTTCGCCCGCTTCCAGCAATATCCTGATCTGCTCAATCTCTCCTCCTGCTTTCACCTCTGTGCCTTCAGCCTGAGGGATGAAAAGCAGGATCTCGTCGGCGGCCACACCCTCTGAGAGCAAATCCTTGCTGTGCGTGCTCAGAATGACCTGCCGCGTTCGCCTTGAATCGCGCAAGATGCGTCTGATCATCTGTGGAACATATTGCACTACGGCAGGGTGCAGAGAAAGCTCCGGCTCTTCCAGCAGCAACGGGCCGCCCTCATCCAGAAGCGCCCATAACAGGCCGATGAGGCGCAGCGTGCCATCGGAGAAATCCGCCTCCGTTTGCCAGGCTCCCTGGGGACGCCAGTGCCGATACTTGCCTTGCAGGTGCGGAATGCCTCGTTCATCCTTTTCCAGGCGCAGTTCTTCAAGCTGAGGGACAGCAACGCGCAGCGCTTTGACGATGCGATTCAGGCGGGCCTCTTGCGTTTTCTTGCGCGTGCGAGCGATACGTTCCAGAAAGTCTCCCCCATAAGGATCGTTGAAATCTCCCTGCCAGCGATCGGGATTACGGATCACTTGCGGAACGAGGTGAAAGTAACTCACACTGGCAAAGAACTCAGCCAGGGCGCGGAAAGGACGGTTGGCAAACGTCTGTTCCAGGTGTGTTTGCGAGAGCCGTTCTGGATCGTCGCGATCCTGGTCGTCGGGCCGATCCAGGAGTAGCTCGTCGTTGCGCCACACTCGCTCGGTCTTCACACGGGGGCGGCGCTGCTCTTGATCGAACGTGATCTCGTAGCGCCATACGACGCCACTGGCATCGTCTTGGACGCTGACATCAACCCCTACCGCAGGCTCTCGTCGTGCAGCCAGACTGCGCAGTTTGGTGATTCCGCCCCGGCTGATCACGGCCTGCTCAACCCCCCCGCCGGGCACCACCAGATCGCGTAGAAAACGGAAGACATCCAGAAAATTCGACTTGCCAGAGGCGTTTGGCCCCACCAGGAAGACGCGATTCTGCAGCGACACTTCTGCCTGTACGAAGTTGCGCCAGTTGGTCAGGGCCACGCGGGAAAACCGCATCATCGGTCCTCCAACATCTCTCGGCCTGAGGTGCCCTTCAGATCACCGTCACGATGATGAAAATGAACAGGCCGATCATCAGGAACGTCAGCACACCGCCGTCACCGCTCAACATCCAGCTCAACGGCAGGATGTTGACCCAGTTGGCGCTGGCCGAGGCGGGATCAACCGGGATGATGTGCGGGCTGAGCGGGTATTCCAGGTTGTCCAGGTACCACCACAGCGAGCCGAACAGCAGATAGCCGTTCCACGCTCCCACCAGCGCTCCCAGGATGCCATCCTGAAAGCCTTCGCGGTTGGAACGCAATCGCCCGCTGCGAGCCAGCGATTCCGGTGGCGTCTGGTAGGCGAAGAAGGCGAACGTCAGCAACGTGACCGCCTGCAACCAGAATTTCGACCCCTGCTGCCCGTTGGTCAGCGGGTCAATGAAGATGGTTTCGAACTGGTCGAGAGTGAAGAGCGCCAGGATGATGCCCGCCGACGCGATCAGTTCCTTGGTCCAGCCGCGCATATAGCCGATCATGGCGAACATGCCGATCATGATCACCAGGAAACTCGATAATTGCATCATGGCCAATGCCCCCCGCAGGCAGCCCCTGCCGTCATCGGTGGCATGTCGGGACACCGTCACACTGGACGACCGACCCGTGTGTGGCTCTATTGTAGGCGAACCGGCGGCGGCGGCCAAGTACTGTGCACGTTCGCTCAGCGAGCGGCGGTCTCGGCCAGCAGACGCGCGATGTTTTCTGCGCCATCCGGTCGCTTCAGCGCAGCCATGGCCGCGCGCATGGCCTGCAGACGCTCTGGCTGCCCGAACAGCGAGCGGATAGCGGGCAACAAGTCCTCGTCCAGCCGCTGATCGTCCACCTGTAGGGCTGCGCCGCGCGTCACCAACCAGTCGGCGTTGACTTTCTGGTAGCGCCAGGCGTAGGGATAGGGCACCAGGATGGCGGGCAATTCGTGCTGCGGATACTCGGCGAGCGTGGCCGCGCCCGCCCGACTCACCACCAGGTCGGCGGCGGCAAAGGCCTGGCCGATATCTGGCAGAAAGGCGTGTATCTGGTAATGCGCCTTCTCCGCGTCGGAGAGCGCCGCGTGTTGCGCCTGCACGCCTTCCCAGTCCAGCCGACCGGTGATGTGCACGATCTGCACGTCGTCGGCGAGCAGGGCGGGAGCGATGCGCGCCATGGCCGTGTTGATGCTGCGCGATCCCCGGCTGCCACCGAACACCAGCAGTGTCTGCCGTTGGGGGTCCAGGCCCAGCGCCCGAAGGCCGTCTTCGCGCCGCGCCTGTAGAATTTCCGGTCGCAGAGGATAGCCGGTCTCGACCACCCGCTTGCCAGGGAAGAAGGCGCGCGTATCGGCCACAGTGACGGCGATGCTGTGGGCGAAGAAACGCCCCAGCAACTTGAGCGTCAGCCCTGGTTCGATATCCGGCACGTAGATGACGATTGGGCGGCGCAGGAGCCAGCACGCCACCGCTACCGGGAAGCCGACCCAGCCTCCCGTCAGGAACAAAACCTGCGGTCGCAGACGTATCACCAGGGCCAGCGACTGCACAATGCCCACCAGAATTTTGAGGGCGCTGATCAGTTGTTGGGTGCGAGGGACGCCGTGCATTGGCCCGGCCAGCACTTCGTGATAGCTATCGAAGCGCACGTCGGCGCGACGTACCAGGTCGCGGGCCATGTCGCCGCGCGCGCCCACGAAGGTCAGGGACAGGTCTTCGTAGAGGCGGCGCAGCGCCCCGGCTACGGCCAGTGCCGGGTACACGCCGCCCCCCGTCCCTCCGGCTGAGATCATGATGCGCAAGATACATACTCCTTGGAGCTTACGTGCGATTTGTCTTGGCAACTGCTGGGTGCATTCCAGTTGATGACCTTGAATCGCAGAAACGCCGAGGGCGCAGAGGAGAAAACTTTATGACCTGCTCTGGGGCCTCTGTGCTCTGTGGTGAATTCTGCTCCAAACCAGGAAAGCAACCGCAATCGCTTGACATCTGGACTCTATCTACTTAGTATAGATATAGAAGCAGGCTGGTCACTGCGTAGCGGGGGCCGGCCTCTTCTATTTGGGTAGAATCACCAACCCAAAACCTTCAACCTGCCCCGTTCGTCCTCGTCTTAGTTTCCTTTGGACGACTTGCCAGTCCTCTCTGGCCTCTTTGCCGAGCACGTGTCGCCCAATGGGTGACAGCACAAGATCAGCTAGTTGCAGGCCCGCAATGTTCTGTTTCTTGGGGCGTAGCTCGATGTCATGAATTCGATCGGCGATGACTTTCCCCTGCAAATATCGGGTACCCTGCAACTTGAGGTTCAACCATGCCAGTCTCAGTGCCCGATCCAATGTCGGATCGCGCTGTTCAGCAACGATCTTTCCACCCTTGCTGACTGCACCGATTTCAAAGCAAAAACGCTCTACCAGTATATCCAGGCTTAACATATAAGGATCAAGTGCGGCGACACCATACCTGGCAAGGTGTGCACTCTTATGAATCGCGCACGCAACTACTGCGTAATCCAGTGTCGCCATCAGCTCGTTCAGTTCTCGATAGAAGCGCTGGCGAAATGCCGTATCTTGTAATCGTTCAAAGCCATTCCGGTTGCGCGTGATGTCGGCAGTGTGCAGGATGATATTCTCTGTGCCAAAGAGAGCGCGCTTGAAGGCATTCAATTGGCAAGTGAGTTCGCCTTCCGCATAAGCTTGCTCAACAATTATCCCTCCCAGTATGAAAATCGGATATTGAGGATCAATCTTGGCCAAGTCATGATCGCCGGATTCGTCAAGAAAAAGTATCTTCATAAGCTTGCCCGTGAGGTTTATACGATGTTCACTCCTGCTTGCGCTTGGGGAGGGCGTTGCGGCTGACCGCCCGCGACACGTTGAGCACCACACCCATCCCGGCCAGCGCCGCCACCAGGCTCGACCCACCATAGCTGATGAAGGGCAGGGGCACGCCGGTAGGGGGGATCACGGCGGTCATCACGGCGATGTTCAACAGCGCGTCATAGGCGATCCAGCAGGTCACGCCCGCTGCCAGCAGCCCACCGAACGAGTCCGGCGCATGGCGGGCGATGGTGAAGCCGCGGTAGATCAGCGCCACGAACAGGGCGATCACCAGGAAGCTGCCCAGCAAACCCAGCTCCTCGCCGATGACGGCGAAGATGCTGTCGGTGTGCGGGAAAGGCAGGTTGTTGGCGAATTTCTGGCGGCTTTCGCCCAGCCCCACGCCGGTCAGTCCACCGTTGAGGAAAGCCGTCACCGCCTGCTGCACATGATCGCTGGCCTGGCGCAGGTCTTCGACGGCAGCCCAGTGTGCCGTCAGGCGTTGTTGGGCGTACTCCAGGCGCGTGAGCAGTTGCCAGCCGGCCAGCCCCATGGCTCCACCAATGAGCAACATCTGGAACAGGTCTGCGCCGGCGATGAAAAACATGCTCAAAGCCGTCGCCAGGATGCTGGCTGCCGTGCTCAGGTCGGGCTGCAATACGATCAGGAAGGCGATGCTCCCCACCAGCGCACTGAAGGGCAACAGACCATAGGTGATACGCCGAATGCGGTTGCGCTTGGCCGCCAGCCAGGCCGCCATATAGAGCACTACTGTGAACTTGGCCAGTTCGCCCGGCTGAAATGATCCTTCGATGAGCGAACGCTGCGCCTGAAAGCGAGTCTCGCCAAAGCGCAGCACCAGAATCAGCAAGCCGATGACCACGAACATCAGCGGCACGGCCAGCCGTCGCCAGATGTGATAGTCCAGCCGCGAAAACAACAGCAACACGGCCACGCCCAGGATCATCGAGCGCAGTTGTCGCACGAAGAAATAAGTCGTGCTGTGCGCGTCGCCGGTGACCTGATAGCTGACGTCAATGGACGCGCTGTAGACCATCATCAGGCCGATGGCACACAGGGCGGCCACCACCAGCGCCAGGTACAGGTCGAAGCCAGGCGCGTAGACCCGGCGACGCGCTGCTGCTTCCTGCCGATCAACGGCGGGCGGCGAGCGACGCGCCGGGCGAACCAGGGCATCGGCGTAATTGAATTCGCCATCCTCGTCAATGTATTGCGGTGCGTCGGCCATGGCGACTCCCCCAACTTCCCCACCTGACTTGCTGCTAACCTTACCCCATCCACAGACGATATGCTATACAGCGGAGCAGAGGGCAACCGTGATGTTCCATAGGTATAACCAGGGATGGCAGTCGTGGCAAGCCGTCCTGAGGGTTGACCCGCGTCGCGGGACGGGGGGAAGCTACCTGCCTGCCTGGACACCCACTTTGCACGCCCCCCCGATCGAGCATAGCCAAAACCCGCCTGGGGCGGTACAATGCGTCGCCGGAGCGCCCCGCGCTCTGATTCTCATTTGCAAGAAGAGGCTCGATAGATGGTACAGACGGCGAATTCCATTCGTTTGATCGCCCCGCACGGCGGGACGCTGGTCAACCGCCTGCTCGAAGGCGAACTGCGCGACGTCATGCGTGAGCGCGCCCGCAGCCTGACGCGCGTCCCCCTTAGCCCGCTCAACACGGCGGATATCGAGTGCATCGCCACGGGCGTCTACAGCCCGCTGACTGGCTTCATGGGGCAGGCAGACTATCAGCGCGTGGTGCACGACATGCACCTGGACAACGGCCTGCCGTGGACGGTGCCGGTGACGCTGGCCGTGCACGACGACCTGGCCGAACGCATTGCCATCGGCGAGACGGTGACGCTCGCCGAACCCGACCCCGACGCGCCCGATGGGGAACGCCTGCTGGGCGTGCTGACCGTCAGCGAGAAGTTCCGCTACGACAAGCAGGTCGAGGCGCAGAAGGTCTACGGGACGACGGACGACGCACACCCCGGCGTGGCGCGGCTCTATCGCCAGGGCGACGTGTGCCTGGCCGGTGACATCTGGATTTTCGACCGGCCCAAGGAAGTCATCAGCACCTTCGGCGACATCCGCCTGACGCCCGCCGAGACGCGACGCCTGTTCGTCGAGCGGGGCTGGCGGCGGGTGGTCGCCTTCCAGACGCGCAATCCCATTCACCGCGCGCACGAATACATCCAGAAAACGGCGTTGGAGATCGTGGACGGACTGATGCTGCATCCGCTGGTCGGCGAGACCAAGTCCGACGACATCCCCGCCGAGGTACGCATTGCCAGCTATCAGGCCATCCTGGCCACCTACTATCCGCTGGACCGCGTGTTGCTGAACGTCTTCCCGGCGGCCATGCGCTACGCCGGCCCGCGCGAAGCGATCTTTCACGCCATCGCCCGTAAGAACTACGGCTGCTCGCACTTCATCGTTGGGCGCGATCACGCGGGGGTGGGCAACTACTACGGCTCCTACGACGCGCACTACATCTTCGATGAATTCGACCCGCAGGCGCTGGGCATCACGCCGCTGTTCTTCGAGCACGCTTTCTACTGCCGCCGCTGCGAGGCTGTGGTCACCGCCAAGACCTGCCCGCACGGGCGCGACTCGTGGGTCTTCCTCAGCGGGACGCAGGTGCGCGAGATGCTGGCCCGCGGCGAGATGTTGCCGCCCGAATTCACCCGCCCGGAAGTCAGCCGCGTGCTGATGGAGGGCATGAAGCGCGTCAACGGACGGTAGGAGAATTGCGGATCGCGAATTTCGAATTGCGGATTTGGGATTTCGCAGTCCGCAATTCGCAGTCCGCAATCCGAAATTTCCTGAGGAGGGCAGATGGCCGAGTCGCTCAGTCGTAGCGCGCAGCGTGTGCAGGATGCGCTGGCCGCGTTGGGCTTCGAGATGGGGCAGGTGGTGGAGTTGCCCGCCTCTACCCGCACCGCCGCCGAAGCCGCCGCTGCCATCGGCTGCACCGTGGCGCAGATCGCCAAGTCGCTGATCTTTCGCGGGGTACAGTCTGGCGAGCCGGTGCTGGTGATCGCCAGCGGCGTCAACCGCGTCAACGAGGCGCGCGTCGCCGAACATCTCGGCGAGCCGATCGCCAAGGCAGACGCCGACTACGTGCGGGCGCAGACCGGCTTCGTCATCGGGGGTGTGCCGCCGGTGGGACACGATCGCCCGCTGCGCACCTTCATTGACGCCGACCTGCGTCAGTACGACGAAATCTGGGCGGCGGCGGGCACCCCTCACGCCGTCTTCCGCCTGACCCCCGCCGACCTGGAACGCCTGACTGGCGGCGAGGTCATTGACCTGACATGAAGGCCGGGCGTTGGCTCTGGGTGGCCCTGGCCGCCGCGATTCTGCTGGTGGGCGTGTTGGCCGCGCCCGCCTGGGCACAACAGGCCACGCCCATCCCCACCCCAACGCCTGTCTCTTCGCCCACGCCGGATCATCCGCCTGATGGCACGATCGAGCGGCTGACGTTGCTGCACGTCACGCCGCGCAGCGCCTACTACGCGCTGATCTACTGGAGCGACGGGCTGCGCATCACCGGTTTTCTGGGGCGGCCCACATCGCCCGGCCCGCATCCGGCGATCGTTCACAATCGCGGCGGTTACGACGGCGTGGGCGCGCTGACCGGCATCGAGATCGTGCCCTGGGTCGAGGCGGGTTATGTGGCAGTCGCCTCGCAGTATCGCGGCAACGCGGGGAGCGAGGGGCACGAAGACTTCGGCGGGGACGATGTGCACGACGTGCTGGCGCTGATCCCCTTGCTGCAAAGCCTGCCCTTCGTGGACGACGAACGCATCGGCATGTTCGGCGGGTCGCGCGGCGGGATGATGACCTATCTGGCGCTCAAGGAGCAGACGCTGGCCGGACGCGACGACATCAAAGCGGCGGTGACGGTGGGCGGCATCAGCGACCTGTTCGCCTGGGATCGCGAGCGGCGCGGGACGCTGGCCGCTGAGCTGTGGCGGCCCCTGGTGGGGGCGACGCCCGCCGAAGCGCCCGCCTTGTTCGAGGCGCGCTCGGCGGTCTACTGGGCGGAGCTGATAGAGGTGCCGCTACTGTTGCTTCACGGCGAAGCCGACCGCGATGTCTCGCCGGAGCAAACGCGGGCGCTGGCCGAACGCCTGCGGCAGGCGGGCGCGGTGGTCGAGGTGATCTTCGTCCCCGGCGGCGATCACGCCCTCACCAGCGATCACAACGGATATCCGGAGGCGCTGACGTGGTTTGCGCGCTACCTGGGTGGGGATGGCGTGGATCGCACCTTCGCCGCGCACGAGCGCGAGATCAGCGCGGTCTCTACCTGGTTCCTGGCGCGGACGCAGGCGGGATAGATTGTGCACACCGCGGAGACGCAAAGGTCGCGGAGAGCGATTATTTCCCTCCGCGCGCTCCGCGTCTCCGCGGTTCGAGCGCTTGCCCGGAAGCCGAATAGCCCATCACCCTTGCTGACGGGCGTAGTCGTCGAGCTTGCAGCCGCTCGCCGGCGTGCCCTCGCGGGCCAGCGCAGCGATACGCTCACGCGCTGCGGCGACCGCTTCCGCCCCGTCGAGCACGGTCAACGTGCAGGCGAAGTGCTGCGCTTGCCCCGGCTCCAGCCAGACCAGCCGCCCCTTCTCCTGCGCTGTCCGCTGACCCTCTGGCAGGCAGTTGCCCGGCTCGACGCCGCAAACGTAGATGCCCTGGCGCGTGTTCTTCCACTGCGTGAGATAGGGCAGTTCGCGCGTGTCCCACTCGAACAGCAACCCGAAGGAGTCCTGCAGCAGCGCCACCGCCGTCCGACCGTCCGCCCCGGCCTTGAGGTGATGCCAGAAGACCTGTTCGGCATAGGCTGGCTGCGCGGCCTCGTAGTGTGCCCAGGTCGCCACGCCCTTGCGCGCCTCGGCGTCGCGCGGGTAGACGGCGTGATCGGGCGACACCAGGGTCGTGCCCGCGCGGATGAGCGGATAGCCCAGGTTGACGTGATAGAGCACCATCAGCGGGGAGGGCGTATCGCCCAGGTTGGTGATGCGGTCGTCCCAGGCGATCACCGGCGCGTCGAGCGACAGGCGATAGGTGCGTTCCAGGCGCAGTTGCTCCCCGAACAGACGATTTTCGCTGACCGTCCCGCTCAGCGACAGAGTGTAACGGTCGCCTTCCCAGCCGCCGCTCACCGACACCGCCCCCGCCCGCAGATGGGTGTACAGGCCGTGCAGGTCGCGTCCGCCCTCGGTGAGCGGTTCCTTTTCGGCGGGGCCAGCGTGCGTCAGGCCGCAGGTGGTCAGCAGGCCGCCGTTGAACAGCCGCAGCCACGATCCGCCGATGTCCGGCTGATGCGGCGATCCCTGGCTGAGCCAGGTCAGCGGGATGCCGCGGTAATGCGCCGACCAGATGTCCAGCCCCCGGTCGGGCAGGATGGTGTACGACAGACCGCTGGCGTTGTACGCCTCTACCAGGCGCAGACCGTTGGGCAGGGTGCTCTGCCGGAAGTCCACAAACTGGCGCATGTCGAGGCTGTGCCGCTCGATCTGCGCGCGCTGCAACCAGTCTGTTCCAAGCATGTTTTCTTGTCCTTTCCAAAGGTTAACGGTGATCAGTGATCAGTTTTCAGTTCTCAGTGATCAGTTTTCTGTGAGGGTTCGCGCGGTCGCGCTTATTATCCCTGACGACTGATCCCTGACAACTGACAACTGACAA
>DDBP01000012.1 GCA_002332795.1 Anaerolineales bacterium UBA2029
CCTGAACGACCTGCCTGTCTGGCAATACACCTTCGCGCCGCAGGACGCCCGTCTGCCCGCCGTCGTGACGCACCCGAACAGTCAGGTCACGCTGGCTGCCGATCTGTGGGTCGCGCCGGAGGTCAACGCGGTGCTGCGCTATGAGATCACTGTCACCGTGCGCGGCGTGCACCTGCTGTGGGCCGATCGCACCGGCTCGACAGTGTCGGGGACGCTTTCGCTGCGCTACGAGCTGGACCCGACCGCTTTCGAGGAACTGCCTAATATCAGCGTGCCGCACGGGTGTTGAATCCTGATTGAGCAAAGCACACGGGGCCAGGGTATAATGGAAACCGCGTGTGAGCCAATGCGCCAATCCGAGGAGAACGTTTATGCGTGTTTCGGTGCTGCAAGAGAATCTGCATAGAGGGTTGTCCATCGTCAGCCGCGCCATTCAGAGCCGCCCCGCACTGCCCATCCTGGCCAACGTGATGATCGCCACCGACGAGGCGCGCCTGCAACTCTCTGCAACCAACCTGGAACTGGGGATCACGCACTGGATCGGCGCGAAGGTCGAGCATCCCGGCGCGATCACCCTGCCCGCCCGCACTCTGCAGGAACTGGTGGCGACGTTGCCGCCGGAACGGGTGGACATGGAACTGGATTTGCGCACCCTGACGCTGCATCTGCGCTGCGGAGCCAGGTCGGCCAACATCAAAGGCATGGACGCCAACGAATATCCCCTGCTGCCGGAATTCGACCCGACGCACGCCATTCCAGTGCCGGCGGGCGTATTCCGCGAGATGATCGAGCAGACGGTCTTCGCCGCGGCCAAAGAGGACAACCGTCCGGTGCTCACTGGCGTGCAGATGCGCTTCGATGGTGACCGCCTGACTATGGCTGCCGCCGACGGCTACCGGCTGTCGGTGCGTCACACCACGCTCGAATTCAGCCCAGGCGACCGCGCCCCCGAACCGTTGATCGTGCCCGCCCGCACGCTTTCCGAACTGGCGCGCATCATTGGCGACGAAGACGACGAGGTGCTGATCAGTCTGCCGGAAGGGCGCGGGCAGATCATGTTCAGCCTGAAGAATGTGGTCGTCGTCTCGCAACTCATCGAGGGCAAATTCCCGGACTACGAGGCGATCATCCCGCGCGGCTTCCAGACGCAGGTGCTCACCTATACCGACGAACTGCTGGCGGCTTGTCGCAGTTCGGAAGTGTTCGCCAAGGATTCGGCCAACACCGCCCGCGTTTTCGTCGAGCCGAGCGGCATGGCCAATGTGCCGGGGCGCGTGACGGTTGCCGGACGGTCGCAGGAAAAGGGCGATGCCCAGGCCCCAGTAGACGCCAGCATCAATGGCGAGGCGGTGGAGATTTCCTTCAACATCCGCTACCTGATTGACGTGCTGAGCGTGATTCGCGACGAGCAGGTGGTGCTGGAGACCAGCGGCCCGACGGCACCAGGGGTGGTGCGCCCGGCGGGGCGCGATGACTTTGTGCACGTCATCATGCCCATGGCTACAGGCCGTTAGGAGACGGTGAGCGTGATCGTCTTTGGCACGCGCATCCGCGCCAAAGTGATCGGCGAAGGACGATTCTTCTGCCCGCATTGTCAGGCGCAGCGTTCCTACTGGCGCAAACGGGCTACGCGCTACTTCGCCCTGTATTTCGTGCCGGTCTTTCCCCTGGGGCAGCTTGGCGAATTCGTCGAATGCCAGACCTGTCATCGGGCCTTCGAGCCAGCGGTGTTGGAGCGCAAGTTCTCCGCGAGCAAGCCGGGGCGGACGGAAGACCTGGCGCAGATGCTCAACACGCTCGCCGAACGGGTCGTCGCGGGCGCACCTGTCGAATACCTGGTGCGCGACCTGACGGCTGCCGGGCTGGAGCGCGATCTGGCCGTAGAACTGGTGAACAAGCACCTGTCCGCCGGGCAGAAGCAATGCGCTGAGTGCGGACTGAGTTACAGCACAGCAGCGACAGTATGCGCCGTATGCGGCAAACCCCTGTGAATGCACCATGAGCCGGAAAGAGAGACCAACCCTTTCAGGAAATAGCGAAATGGCTGCCTACGACGAGCAGATCAGGTGCCACGAATACCGCATTGATCCCGATTTCTGGCGCGATCCCTACGGGGTCGAGGTCGCCTACGACACCCTCAAATTCCTGTACATCCCCGATCACGTCTCCGCCTACATCGCCAGTATGCTGGCGCACAAGGTGTACCGCTATCAAATTGACAACATCCGCACCAAAGAGCAGATCACGCACGCGGTGATGATCACCATGGGTGGGTTGCTGCCCGGCGTACTGTTGCACGATCACCTGGCCTGGACGCTGAACAAAAACATCCCGCCCATCGAGTTCGGCACGCTGGGTGTGCGCTACTACGCCGGGCCGGGCGAGCCGCTCGATCAGCCGCGTGTCATGCATCCGCTCTCCATTCAGGTTGAGGGGCGGGTCGTCGGCGTGGTGGAAGACCTGGTAGACCTGGGCGGGACGGCCCGTTTCGTCGCCCAATTCCTGCTCGAAGAGCACAAAGCGCGCAAGGTAGTATTGATCGCGCCCTTCCTGAAGACCAAGCACGTGATGGAAGAGATGGAAGTGATCTTCTACGGTCACGTGCCCAAGGACACCTGGATCATCACGCCGCGCGAGCGCGTCGAGACGCTGATCAAGCGCGTGCCCTACTGGCGCGATCACGGGGCGACGCTGGAAGAGTGCGCGGAGAATCTGCGCAAGATCGGTTATCCGGACTACCTGCTGGATACATATCTGCGGGCGACCTACGAGCGGGGATAAAAGTCAGTCAGGGGCCGCGCTACCTTCTGGGGAGTGGGTTCGAGCGCCGAGAACGCTTGGGGTGCTCAGGGGTACATGTAAAGTGCGCGAGGCGGAGAGGTGTCCAGGCAGGCTCCTCGCCGCTCCGCTTTACCTCACCCC
>DDBP01000111.1 GCA_002332795.1 Anaerolineales bacterium UBA2029
TCTCCAGCTCCGCCACCGACCCCGCCACAACCCCCCGCGCGCACAGCGACCGGAACACGCAGTGCCGACAACGCCGCTGCTCCGTCGTCAGTGGCCAAGTCTGAGGCTGATCCCCGGCCAGAATCTCGCCGACCAACTGTGTCAGGCGTACCCCACTCTCCACATGCCAGACAGAGGTGTAATCAAAACGCAGCGGGGCCTCAGGAGCAGCCGTGAACCAGTAGATCATGCTGATCCGCTCTGGTTCCACCCATCCGCCAAACAGGGACGGCCCCACTGTTGCCATCATCCACAGATACAACGTGGTTTGCATGCGCTCTCGCAACCACCCGGCCCGCGGCACAGGAGCATGCGTCTTCCAGTCGAAGATATACACATGACGATCCGGTTGCACTACCACCAGGTCGAGCGCTGCAACTACCCGCGCTCCGTCCAGGTCGGCACTCAGTCGCAGTTCCGGGTAACGGTCGCCGGATAACCTGTGCAGGAAGGCAAAGTCCAGATATTCCTGCCACCAGCCGCGCAATGTCTGATCGGTTCCTAACAAAGCCTCCAGTTGAGGAGTCGGCATGCCGAGTTGGTGCCGCTCTACCAGCCGGTGAAAGCGCTCACCACGACGCACTGAAAGCTCGTGCTCGAACAGCGGCTCGGCCTCCACCGCCGGCCAGCGCTGGTTGACCACGTAGCGCAACTGAAACCGGCGCGGGCAGTCCACATAGTCCTGGAGACTTGCCTGAGTGAAAGTGAAACCTTCTGGCAACAACAATGGTGTCATCCTCGCGCTACTCCCAGTAGTGACCGTCCACATAGCTGCCCAGATGGATCAATGGGAGAGCAGGCTGATTTTCGCGAGCAGGACCCTTGTGGGCATAGCGGCCCACATTCCACGAAATGATCACCTCGCGTTTGGCTCGCGTGATCCCTACATAGAGCAAACGCAGCCGCTCACAGGCGTATTCGATGCGCGCCCGCCGGGTTGCTTCTCCTTCCTGATAGGCAGGTAGTCTGCCAATCAGGTAGTCCAGTTGCGCCAGCAATTCGGCTCCTAGATTCAGCCGAAAGCCGCCGCCATCTGGAACGTAACGCACGAACCAGCGCTCGTCGCGATAGGAATCGTAGGGCATAGCAGAGGGAAAGTCGTAGTTGTTCACGGACAACAGGTAGACGCGATCCCACTCCAGGCCCTTGGCGGCATGCATGGTGGCGATGGTCACAACGCCCGGTTTGGGAGCGTAACCGGCTTCGTCATCGTCGAAGCCCAGAAAGCGACGCTGATTCTTGTTGATTGCGCTCAACTCGGCCACAAAATCTGCCAGCCGCCAGTCCGGATGAGAGTTGGCGAGGGCGCGCAGTGTCACAGCCACTTTGTGCCCCAAAGCGAGATCGGCGGGTGTGTCGAAAAGGTCCTGAGAGATGGTCAGGACAAGCTGATCAATGGGGAGATCCGTCAGGCGCAGCCAGCGGCGGACGTTGAAACGGAAACGTTCCAGTTCGTCCGCAATCCAATGATAGACTTCGGGCAGCTCCGGTAGCGCAGGCTGATTGCCAGGATCGTCCGGCCACAGCAGTTGCTCGACGGTGGGCACCGACTTGAAGTACGCTGAGAGGGCGGCGGAAACGTCCGTGTCCGCGCGCACCGTGTCGCGGCGCTCGTCGGAGAGGTGACTCCAGAAAAGCTGCTTGAGCCGTTGCAAGTGGTCGGGATGGGACAGGTATTCCAGCACGGCGATGAGGCGTCCCACGGACTGACGAGTCTGCGAGGTACTGCGCAGCAGTTCTTCGAAACGCACTTGAGGGTAATGGCGGCGCAGTTCCTCGGCCAGGGCATAGCCGCGGTTGTTATCTGGCACTAACACCGCTACCGTGTAGGGGGAGGGGCGACCGTCCTCGAAAAGGGCTACCAGAGGTAGCGCGCTGCGGTTGATCACATAGTCGAGTTCGGCGGCGGGGGTTATTTTATCGTCCGGGCGATAGCGCAATTCGATCTGACATTCTTCGGTTGGAGGATTCGGGTCTGGATCGTCAACATCTGTCGGCTGGATGACACCGCGCAGCGATCCCTGACGGCCATGCGGTTGATATTCGAACGTGGCGCGCAGCGCCGGCGTAGGATGCTCTTCGGTGGCCCAACGCACCAGTTCGTTTGCCAGATCAATGATGGGGGCTGCCGAGCGTCCGGATACCGACAGTGGCTTTTCGTCTACGTCGTCGCGATCAAGGAAGCGGCGCAAGAAACCAGGATTGGCCGTGGTGAAGGTGGTGTAGATGGCCTGGTTGGGATCGCCGACGCGCACCCAGTTGCGCTCCCCACTCAGGAGACGCAGCATCTCTTCCTGCAGGCGCGAACTATCCTGAGCTTCGTCTTCCAACACGAAGGGCCAGCGCTGCTGAAGACGGGCCAGGAAATCAGGCTCGCTTTCCAGCACGTCGAGCGCCAGCCGCACCAGGTCGTCAAAATCCACAGCGCCGCGATAGGCCAGGCTGCGTTGATAATCGGCATACGCGGCCACAGCGAAGCGGGCCAGTTCGAATTCGGCGGGCGCATCCTCCAGCAGCGCCATCAGCTCTGCGGGGGATCGGCGGAGGTCTTTGGCCTGCCGGATGAAGATGCTGACCAGGTCGGGTAGCTCCTCCTCAAGCGCCTGCCAGGTTGCGCGCGGGTCAGACGCAGGATCGAGATACCCCTGTAACCGCTCGCGCCATTGTGCAGCAAGCTGCGCGACAATGTCGTGCTGAATGAGCTGAGTTTCCTTCTCATCCAGGATGAAAAAGTCCCCGGAGAGGCCAACCAGCGCGGGGCGTTCGTGAATGATGTCGCGCGCCAGGCCGTGCAGGGTGCGCACCCGATAGCCTACATGCCCGATCAGGTGATAGTCCTGACTGAGAATCTGGGCAATGCGCGCGCGGAAACTGTTCACGGCGGAGTTGGTGAAGGTGACAATGAGCACTTCCTGATCGGGGCCAACCTGACCCGTGTAGATCAGGCGGGCGGCCAGGTGAGCCAGGGTGAAAGTCTTGCCACTGCCGGGGACAGCCGCAATACCCAGTTTGCCACCACGGTACTTATAGACGATCTCTTCCTGTTCCGGGCGGAGGCGAAAAGACACCGTCTCAGCGCTCATGCGGAGCCTCCCCAGGACAACGGCTGCTGCTGCAACTGCTGCAACACGCGCAGCAGGGGGCCGCGCTGTTCGTAGCCCTGCTCGCCTAGCTCGGCGATGGCCGCATAGACCCGTCGGCGGCACCGGCGTACCAGGCCCACGATCAGGCGGCGGAGGGCATCGTCGCGGGCGGCGACTTCCATGCTATCTGTCCAGACCTGATCGGCAGGGTAGTTTCTGCTCAGGACATAGGGGTGAGTCAACGGCTGCTCCAGACGTTCCCACCACGAGGTGCTGCCCACATCGAGCCAAAACTGATAATCGGTCCAGCGGTTACGCATCAGGAACGTATAGGCAGGAGCCAGAAAGACAGCGTCGCGCTGTTCATCTTGCCAGCTAGTGACATAGAGTGCGCCGAGCAACCCCTGGCGTACCAGTTCATAGTATTCGCGGCTGATGGCGTCCCAGCTTTCTTCGACGCCATCGGGGTAAAGCGTTTGGCGGAAGCGGCGCGCCGATTCGACAAGTTCAGCGATGATGCGCCCGGCCTCTGCATCGGCATGAAAGCCGAACTCAGGCTGCGAAAGCACCTCGCCGAAGAGTCGGCTGAAGAAGTGGTCGAGCGGAATCTGGCCGAGGTTGTTTTGAGAGTAGTCCATCAGCCAGGCGCGTAGCCGTTCGTAGCGCTCTCCAGCCAGATAGGAGATGCGCTGTTGCGTGGCGGGCTGAATGTTATCAAAGCTGCCCAGTTCGGCGCGGCCAGGACGGTAGACGATCTGCGCCAGCAGCCAGGCGCGGACAGGATCGAGATCGGCGATGGCGCGATGCAGTGCATCGGCGACATCCTGCACGGGGGGCGTGAAGCCCCAGTGACGATGCGCCAGGGCCGTCAGGGTGAGGACAACACGTGCGGCGGGTTCTTCGCGCAGTGCACGCGATGGTCGGTGCGACACGACCGGTATACCGCGTTCCTCCAGACGGGTGGCCAACGAGAAACGCAGCGCGTCGCTCATGTACGGCGCGACGATCACGACTTCGCGCGGATTCACCCCTGCCTGCACGAGGGCGGCCACTTCATCTACGACCCAGTCAACCATCTGCGGGAAGAAGCGGGCCGAGTGAATCACCAGGGGCTGTTCGCCTGGATCGGCAGCGATGGTCGCAGGCGCAGGTTCGCCGGACAGGATGGCAGACAGCGAATCCGCCAGGGCCGCCATTAGCGGAGACGTGCCGACCGGCTCCTCCCAGACTTCGCGCTCGTCAGCAAGCTCAGACAGACGGTACATGCCAGCCGGGTCTGCTCCCAGGAAGAGACGAAAACCGCCATCATAGTCATAGAGGAAAAGCGCGGAATCCAGGCCAGGCAACAGCCAGCGGATGAAATCCTCGACCAGGGGGAAGTTTTCTTCCAGGTTGTCGGCGATCAGGTGACGGTAACGGCTGCGGATGTAGCGCTCGAAGAGCGGCTCGCGCAGCAAGTGCGTCATGAAGACTTCGATCTGCAGTGAGAAGTCGAGCAGGCTGTAGCGCAGGCAGAGTTCCCGGAAACGTTTGGCGATCTCCAGACAAGCGCGATAGACAGGCGGGCGGCTCGAATGGCGATCTCCCCAGGCTGCGATCAGGCGATCGGCGACGGCATCCAGGGGGATCTGGTTCATGGCTGCTTTGGAGAGATTGTCGAGAGTCTGACGCATGATCTCGAAGGCGGTCACGGAGACGCTGTCGAAGACTCCCGTCTTCTGAGCTTCCAGCACCAGGCGGGCCATGAAGTACTGCGCTGTCTCGATAGTCAGAAACAACGGTTCCAGAGTCGGATCGGCGAATCCTGCGGGTTGCCAGACCAGGGGCCAGAAAACTTCAAGGCTGCGGCGGGCCAGTCCACCGAGGGTCACGATGTCAATCGCGGTACCCGGTGGCCAAGCCACATCTGAGAAGGCGCGATAGTACGGCCAACCCAAAGTGCGATGGGGCAGGAGAATCAAGATCTGGTCGCCGGTTACTCCCGCGTCCAACAGCTCGCGGACGTAGCCAACGGCGCGCGTCGTCTTGCCCGTGCCGGCTGGCCCTTCGACGAAATACACTGTCATAGGAAGGCCCTCGTAGCGCAAGATGGAGGCAGCCTGACAAACACTTGTTCTAGCCAACTATAGCATATGGGGCGGAAAAATACGAACGCTCAGACGGCTTACTCTGTGGTATGATAGGTACCGGTATAATGGGCTTAACGAATTCACAAGGGATGGTACATCCGATGAGCATGTCTGTGCCAAAGCAACCCTGGCACACTATGGCGGCAGACGAGGTTCTGGCTGCGCTCAAGAGCGACCGCGCCAAGGGCTTGACGACGGCAGAAGCGGAAACCCGACTGGTGCTGGTAGGACCGAATGCGCTGCGCGAACAACCCCGACCGACCTTCTGGCAGCGCCTGCTGGCGCAGTTCCGGAGTTTTGTCATCTATGTGCTGATCTTCGCGGCGCTGCTATCCGCGGCTCTGGGAGACTGGATCGAAGCTGCTGCGATCCTGGCTATTGTCGCGCTGAATGCTGTATTGGGAGTCATCCAGGAAGGTAAGGCCGAGGAAGCCCTGGCCGCGCTGCACAAGCTCACAGCACCGGAGGCGATCGTCGTTCGTGATGGCCTGCAGCAGAATATCCCGGCCAGCCAGATCGTGCCAGGCGATATTGTAGTTCTGGAAGCTGGCAACTACGTGCCCGCCGACGTCCGCCTGCTGGAGGCGGTCAACCTCAAGGTAGATGAATCTTCTCTGACTGGAGAGTCGGTGGCGGTAGACAAACGCGCCGACATCACGGTGCCCGAAGACTCGCTCCCAGGCGATCGCAAGAACATGGGGTACATGGGCACGACCGTTACCTATGGACGCGGGCGTGCCGTTGTAGTCAGCACTGGCATGGCAACCGAGATCGGCAAGATCGCTGACATGATCCAGTCTACCGAAGAAGAGGCGACGCCTTTGCAGCGCAGACTGGATCAGTTGGGGCGTACACTGAGCATTGCTGCACTGGTCATTTGTGTGCTGGTAGGCGTCGTGATCTTCGCACGCGAGATCAGCAGAGGGGACATCGATCTGGCAAGTGCCCTCAAAGACTCCGTGCTCACTGCGGTTGCGCTGGCCATTGCGGCAGTGCCCGAAGGGCTTCCGGCCATCGTGACGATCAACCTGGCGATTGGCATGCGCGAGATGATCCGCCGCAATGCGCTGATCCGGCGGCTCCCGGCGGTCGAGACGCTGGGCAGCGCGTCGGCGATTTGCTCCGATAAGACGGGTACGCTGACCCAGAATCAAATGACGGTTGTCAGGTTGTACGTCAATGGCACGCTTGTCGAGGTCACGGGAAGCGGGTATGCCCCACAAGGAGACTTTATCCTCAATGGGGACAGGGTGGACATTACGACTGTGCCGGATGCTTACCAACTGATCATGGGTGGTTTGTTGGCCAGCGATGCCCGTCTCGAGGCGAGCGGTGTGGCTCTGACGGGGGGTAACAACGGCAACAGACCCGAACTGCGGATGGTAGGCGATCCGACGGAAGGCGCGCTGGTCACGCTGGCGGCGAAAGCAAACCTGTGGCGCGACGAGCTTGAGGCCCACTATCCGCGCGTGAACGAGATTCCTTTCGACTCTGGGCGTAAGCGCATGAGCACGATCCATGCGCGGCCCGAAGGTGGCTATCTGGCGGTCACCAAGGGCGCGCCGGAGATTGTGTTGGAGCGCTGCTCACACATGCTGCGGGGCGGCACCGTCTGCGCTCTTGACCATGAGGCGCGCGCCGAGATTCTGCGTATGAACCAGGAGTTTGCCAATCAGGCTTTGCGGGTGCTGGCGGTGGCGCAGCGCCCGTTGGAGAGCATTCCAGACCCGCTCACGCCGGATACCCTGGAAACCGATCTCACTTTCGTCGGCCTGGTTGCCATGATTGATCCGGCGCGTCCGGAGGTCTCTGCCGCTATCGAAAGGGCGCGTCACGCGGGCATTCGGACGGTCATGGTCACGGGCGATTATCCGGATACGGCGCGTGCTATTGCGCAGCAGATCGGCCTGTTGCGTCCTGGTGGTCGTGTCTTGCGCGGTAGCGAGGTCGAAGCCATGTCGGCGGAACAATTGGCCACGATCATCGAGGAAGTGGATGTCTTTGCACGAGTTTCTCCGGAGCACAAGGTGCGCATCGTGGAGGCATTCCGGGCGCGCGATCACGTCGTGGCAATGACGGGCGACGGTGTCAACGATGCACCCGCCCTCAAGCGAGCCAGCATTGGCGTGGCGATGGGAATTACCGGCACGGATGTTTCGAAAGAGACGGCAGACATGGTGCTCACCGACGACAATTATGTGAGCATTGTCTCTGCTGTGGAGCAGGGGCGGATCATCTATTCGAATATCCGCAAGTTCGTGTTCTTCCTGCTGAGCTGCAACCTGGCCGAAATCGCTGTGATCTTCCTGGCAACTCTGGCGGGCACTCCGGCTCCTCTCACGCCCATTCAGTTGCTGTGGCTCAACCTGCTGACGGACGGTGCACCCGCGCTGGCGTTGGGCGTAGAGAAAGGCGATCCGGACATCATGGATAATCCTCCACGCCCTGTGCACGAGCCGATCATCAACCGCGAGATGCGGCTGGGCATGGTGATTCAGACGGTGATCATCACCACTGTCACCTTGCTGGCCTTCGCTCTTGGTCGTCACCTGCATCCCGCAGACTGGACCCTTGCACGCACGATGGCATTCGTGACGCTATCGTTTTCCGAATTGCTGCGCGCCTACACTGCGCGATCGGAAATCTATCCGCTCCATCGGATTGGCTTCTTCAGCAACCGCTTCATGCAGTATGCGGTGCTCACCTCCGTGATCTTGCTGCTGGCCGTGGTGTACATTCCGTTTTTGCAGGCTGTATTCGACACCGTGACCCTCTCGGCGCTGCACTGGGGGTACCTGATCCCGTTGATCTTGTTGCCCTCAGTGATTGCCGAGCTAACCAAGGCATACCTGCGACACAACATGGCTCGTCACGCGCGCGGCGTAGCAGTATCTGGCTGACAGTCAGGAGCGTAGGCAAGAGGCCGCCAACAGAGCGGCCTTTCTTGTTGTTGGCGACAGGGACGTTTGCCGGGAAGTGCAGGTGAAGCGCCGCGACCAGAAAGGCGAGCGTCGCGTGTGGGGAGACGCGACGCTCTAGCGGGTGGGGTGGTGGGATGTCCTTTGCGGACTCTTGACGATAGTATAAAAAACTTGTAACGAATTGTCAAGGCTTATCCGGTAAATTTGTCCGACCTTTTTCCTGTCTCTGCTGCTGCCGACGTTTTACCGCCGATTCAGCGCCAGATAGTCTACCACGGTGACGAACAACTGCGGATCGAGCTGATCTTCAAGATAGGTACCAACATATTGTACCCATCGCTCCGCGTCGTGCGCCACGATCAGCCAGTAGCGGTCGTTGTAGAGCGCTCGTTCTATGGTCAGCAGATCGTGTGCCCAGGGCTGTCGCTGTCCATGCAAGAGTAACCGGTGCGTGCTGAGATAGCACTTGCCAGAGTCCAGGACGGTTCCACGATTGGGCCGCACAAAGAGCGTGGTGGGCGCGACCTCGCGCAACGTGACCGCTCGCATTTCCAGCATGAGCTGTTCACCGGCACGCAAAGCCAGGGGAAGTTCGGCCTCAGGCGGAACCAGCCAGGAGAGATCGCCGCTTTCGGCCTGGAAGACGCGCATTCGTTGCGCATAACCGCGGCGACTGATATCGAGCGCGTCCGAGGCGCTCACCCAGCCGTGACGACGGTAGTGCACGGCGACATAGTAGTAGCGCGGGTCCTGGTTGACGCGGCGGTAACGGATACGCCAGTCATCAGCAGAGTTCGGGTCATAGTCAAGTTCGGCCACCGAGCCACAATGGTTGCAGCGCAAGAGCGGATAGCGGCGCGGCCCCAGAAAGCGCCGCTCTGTCGAGAGCACAGTTGTCCCTTCACGGTGGCAGTACAGGCACCCCTCAAGCGGCGGAATACGTGGAACCGGCTCGCCATGCATGGCGCCCTCCCGGCCTGTTTAGCCAGGCGGCATGAGGAAGCCCATGTTCTCTCGTGCACGCCTCAGCGTCGCTTCGGCTACTGCGCTGGCCCGCTCTGCACCCTGGGCCAACAACTCGTCAATGAAACCCTTTTCGCTGGTCAGCTCACGGTAACGCTGCTGAATGGGCTGCAGGGCAGCGATGACAACTTCTGCCACTTCCTTCTTGAGATCGCCATAGCCGCGCGCCTGGGCAAAGTGCGCTTCGATGGCATCTCTGGGCTGGTCGGTGAAAGCTTCGTAGATTTCCAGCAGATTGTTGACCCCAGCTTTCTCCGGATCGTCGCTGAAGCAGATCTCGCGCCCGGAGTCGGTGACTGCGCGCATGATCTTCTTCTTGATCCGATCCGGCGGGTCGAGCAGGTAGACGGCGTGATACTCTGATTCGGTCAGGCTCTTGCTCATTTTGACCAGCGGGTTGTCCAGCCCCTTGATGCGCGCACCTGCCGGCGGGATCATCGCTTCCGGGATGGTGAAAGTCTCGCCGAAGAGATGGTTGAAACGCTGGGCGATATCGCGGGTCAACTCCAGGTGCTGGCGCTGATCGTCCCCGACCGGCACCGCGTCAGCCTGGTAGAGCAGGATATCTGCGGCCATGAGCACCGGGTAGTCGAGCAGACCAGTGCCTACTGAGTCAGCCTGTTGCCGGGCGGCCTTGTCTTTGAACTGCGTCATGCGATACAGCCATCCCAGCGGCGTGATGCAGTTGAGCAACCAGGCCAGCTCACTGTGAGCGGGCACATGAGACTGCACGAACACCGTGGAGACGGCGGGATCAATACCACAGGCCAGATAGAGCGCGGCGACCTCGCGCGTCTTTTCGCGCAATTCAGCGGGGTTGTACGGCACCGTGACTGCGTGCAGGTCCACCACGCAGAAGAAGCTTTCGAAGTTATACTGTTCGCGCGCCCACTGTTTGAGCGCACCAACATAGTTGCCAATAGTCAGGCTGCCCGATGGCTGAACGCCAGAGAGCACGCGCTTTTGTCTCTTGAGAGCCGGTTCACTCATCAACGAAATACCCTGTGCGTGTGTGAAGCATGGTTCAGGCGAAGAAATTGTAGCATTCGGGAGAACAACGAGCAACCGCTTTCGACGGCAAAACATCGGCCAGCGCAGACGGTCGCTGGCTGGCCGAGGATGCCGCCGGCAGGATTCGAACCCGCGACGCCTAGTTCCGAAGACTAGCGCTCTATCCACTGAGCTACGGCGGCGTGTACGGCTGCAATCATACCATGCGTTCGCACCCGACGCCAGGGCTTCGGCTTCGTGTGCAGGCGGTTGTCAACATCCGGAGGATGGCTACCTCACCAGATGGCATCGGGGAAAGTCGTTATGCCTGCGTGCACTCCCACGCGCTTGTACATCAGTACGTCGGTGAAAGGCTCCCCAAGAACGCCGTCGTGAATGGCCCACGATCGCCCGGAAACGGAACGCCAGGCTTCAGGATGACGGAAGGGGGTCGAGCCATCCAGACGAGCGTGCAGGATGCCTCCCGGCTGAAACTCGCGGTGAATCCAGCGCATGCGCTGAAGGCCGCGAGCGTAGGCGAAGCCGTAACGCTCGAAGGTGATCGCGTTGTGGTAGAAGAGCGGCTCGATGAGAAACAGTTCATGCCCCATCCGGCTGACGAACTGTTCAAAGACGGGCAGGGCAGACCGGAACAGACGCAGGCCGCGCCGCGTCTGGCCGGGGGCCAGCCCTGCCTGCATGGCGCGGATTTCTTCGGGGATGTTGCGGCTGCGGATACCCAGTTGTGTGTCCTGCCCTTCTTGGTCCACGTCAATATGGAATCGCGGCGAGTCGGGATCGCCGACTATCACCATCAGCACCATCAGTTGCCCGTTGAACGTGTCGCCCATATGCAGGTAGATGGCAGGCTCCGACGCATCGGGCGCCGGGTATACCGAGATTTCGACCGAGCTACTGCCGGGCGGATAGCGGTAGACGATCGCAGGCTGTCCGCCCAACGTGTCGTCCTGAGGATCAATGCCGAAGCGGAGATATACCCACTCCGGGATCAGGGTGCGATAGATCGCGCGCTTCTGCTGAGGCGGCAGGTCGTTGATCTCGCGAATGGTGGATGGCCATTGCTGAGGAGCGCCGGGAATCACCGCGCCGAGTCCTCTCACTCTTCGCGTTTACGCAGCGTGCGCTTAATCTGAAGCTGCGCGTCTCGCTTGCGCATGGTTTCGCGCTTGTCGTATTGCTTCTTACCGCGTGCCAGCGCGATCTCCAGCTTGGCCAGGCCGCGCGTCAGATACATCATGGTGGGGACGATAGTCAGCCCCTTTTCCTGTACGCGGGCAGCGATACGATCGATCTCCTTGCGATGCAGGAGCAGCTTACGCGGGCGCAGAGGGTCGTGCCCGAAGCGCCCGGCCTGATCGTAGGAGGCGATGTGCGCGTTGAGCAGCCACAGTTCGCCATCGCGCGGCAATACATAGGCTTCGCGCAGGTTGACATGACCAGCGCGAATGGACTTGATCTCGGAGCCAGTGAGAGCGATCCCGGCTTCGAAAGTATCCAGCAGTTCATAGTCGTGACGCGCTTTGCGGTTAGTGGCGACTATTTTACGTCCTGTGTTCACGCTCTTGATCACTCCTGTTTAGGGTGAGGCTGGTTCCTGCAGTTGAGCGGTGAGGTACTCCAGTGCCGCGGTGATGAAGGGGTCCTCTCCCTCATCCGACCCGGTAGTCTCTTCAACCACGATGTCGGGCGTCAGTCCCTGCCCCTGGATCGGTGTTTCGTTGGGAGTAAACCACAGGGCAACGGTCACGTGCACCTGGGAGCCGTCGGGTAGATCGTGCACATGTTGCACCGACCCCTTGCCAAAACTCGGCTGACCGATGAGCACAGCTCTGCCGCGATCCCGCAGCGCTCCGGCAACCACTTCGGAAGCGCTGGCGCTGGTGCTATCAATGAGTACGGCCAGGGGCAGGGTTTCAGCAGGCTGGCCGGTCACGGAGCGGTAAACGGTGCTATGGCCGTTGCGATCGCGCTGAGTGACGACCACTCCCTCGTCCAGGAACAGGTCGCTGACGCTGACCGCCTGATCTAGCAGACCGCCCGGATTGCCGCGCAGGTCGAGTATCAGGGCTGCGATTCCCTGATCGAGCAGTGTGTCAATTTCGTTGGACAGTAACTCTGTCGCCCGATCGTTAAAGCTGAACAGACGCACATAACCCACCTGATCGTAGGTGCTGGCGATGAGGGTGGGTAATTCGACGCGCGCACGGGTGATCTCTACGCTGAAGCGGGACTCGTCGCGAGGACGATAGACGGTCAGAGTCACTTTGCTACCCACTTCGCCGCGCAGGCGCGCCACGGAGTCTTCCAGCGTCCAGCCAGCGATAGACACACCATCTACTTCCAGGATGACATCCTGGACTTGCAACCCTGCTTCTTCGGCGGGATAGCCGGCAAAAAGCGCGGTGATGGTCAGCTGTCCCTCGGCATTCAGACCTACGTAAGCCCCGATCCCTCCAAATTCGCCGGCGATACGTTGCCGGTCGAAAGAAGCCTGACGGGGTGGGGCGAAGAAGGTATACGGATCGCCCGCCTTGGCCAGCAACCCCTGGATCGCGCCATAAATCAATTCGCGCTCTTCGGGCAGATCGTAATAGAACTCGCGCTCCAGAATGCTCCAACTCTGCCAGAAGATGTCGAAATTGCGCGTATCATGGGGCGAGTCTGTGCGCTCGGCGAACCAGACTCCCGCCAGAAAAGCCACCGCAGCAATCAGGACCGCGGCGAACATCAACCGTACGCGGTGCAGAGAACCAGGAGAGTTCGGGGCTAGATTGGAAGAGGACGACGTCATGGATTGATGTGCTCCGTTTTCGATGCAGTCAATTGGCAGCATGAGAAGCGGACTCAAGTTGAGCGCTCAGGTAGCGGATGGCTTCGCCAAGCTCAACGTCGCGCCCGTCTTCTGCCGGGATCATGGCAATATCCGGCTGCAGACCTTGCCCATCCAACGCTACATGCGCCGGAGTAAACCACTCGGCGCTGGTGATGTGGATCGAAGAGTCGTCGGAAAGGCGGAAGATGAGTTGGACGGAACCTTTGCCATAGGTCTTCTGACCGATCAAAATCCCTCGTCCGCGATCTCTGATAGCGCCAGCGACCAGTTCTGCCGCGCTGGCTGTACCCTGGTCAACCAGTACCGCCAGAGGCTGACTGACGGCTGCTCCGCCGGGCGTCGCCAGGGTTTCCTTTTCGCCCTGGCGTGTGCGCTCGTAGAAGACCACGCCGCCATCCAGGAATTCCGACGCGACGGCCACTGACTCTTCAAGCAGCCCTCCAGAATTTCCGCGCAGATCGAGGATCAGCGCCTGGACGTTTTGTGAGGACAGTTCGGTCAGGGCTGTGCGCAGTTCGTCGGGGGTGCGGGCGGTGAAGCGCAGGAGCTGAACATATCCCAGGGAAGGTGCTTCGGGCACGACATGCCAGATGACCGAGGGCACCATGACCTCTTCGAACGCGATAAAGTACTCGCGCGCGTCGGCCTGATCGGGCTGACGGACGGTGATAGTCACCCCCCGCCCTTCGCCTACCTCTCCGCGCAGCAGCCGGTCAATGACATCCAGACGCTCGTCGGGGGCCAGCGAGACGCCGTTGACGGTCAGCAACAGATCGCCATCAAGGACTCCGGCGCGAGCGGCTGGCCCATCACGGAACGGAAACAGCACCACCTCCCCGCGCTCGTTGCGCCGCACCTGGACGCCAATGCCTCCGTACCTGCCCGCCAGCACTTCCGATTCGTTCTGGGCCACGGGCGGGTCAATGAAAAAAGTGAAGGGGTCGTTGAGCGCTCCCAGGTAGCCACGAATGGCCGCGTATTCCATCTCTTTAGCCGGAGGCAGATCGCGCAGGTAATGCTCCTGGAGCAACTGTTCTACTTCGGTCAGCAGCGCAAAGCGCGTCGGCGTTGGCTCGCGCGCTGGTTCAACCAGACGATCGCGAACGATGAATCCCGCGAAGAAGGTCAGGCCGAAGGCAAAGCCGAGTAGTGTCCCTCGCGCAAGCGCGGTCGCCAGCCGGCGGCGGAATGACAGGGGGCGTTTCATGACCGGAATCCTTAGTGTGCGCAACACCGACATTCTAACATAGTCTGCGGGAGTGTCTATGGCTCAGGCTTCCCCGAATGGCAGACTACCGTTATCATACGAGGTGAGATGAGTCTGGGTGAGAGGGTACTACCATGCACAGGCGCAGGCCCCTGGTACTGGTGGCTGATGATGAGCAGAACGCGATCTTGCTGTTGCATCGCGTGCTGGAGCGCGAAGGCTTCGATGTGGAAAGCGCGCGCGACGGACTGTCTACGCTGGCCAAGGCGCGCGAATTGAAGCCTGATCTGATTTTGTTGGATGTGCAGATGCCCCATCTCAACGGCTTTGAGGTCACAGCCCGCTTGCGGGAAGACCCGGAGACTGCCCGGATTCCCGTAATTTTCGTCACCGCGGCTGCACGCGAAGCAGCAGACGTGGCTCACGGGTTGCAGCTGGGGGCCGATGACTATATCCGCAAGCCCTACGACTATCATGAACTGGTAGCGCGGGCGATCAGCAAGATGCGCGCTCGTCAGCTAGAGGACCGCCTGCAGCGCCGTAACGCCGAACTGGAAGCCCTGGTGCGCATCGGGGCGGAATTCAACCAGCAACTGGCGCTCCCCGATCTGGCCAACCGTATCGTGGCGATCGCCAGAGACGAGTTCGGTGCACACCAGGTCGAGCTTTACCTGTTCGACGAGCAACAACAGCCGCTTCTCTGTCGCGATCTGCGGCACGGACTGCTGTCTGAAGAAGAAGTGCGCGCCGTGCTGGATGGAGAAGACACCGTAGCAGGCTACGTCTACCGTACCGGTGCGCCTGTGCTCGTCGCCGACGTTTCGACTGCGGGGCAGTTTGGGCACCTGCAACGCCAGGGGTATCACTCCGCTATTGCGGCCCCCTTGCTACATCATGGGCGGCTGGTAGGCATCCTGGTAGTGGCGCACGCCGAACCGGAGGCGTACGGCGAGAGCAAGCTGCGCATGTTGCGTTCGGTTGGGGAACAGGCGGCCCTGGCGGTGCGCAATGCTCAACTCCACGCGGCATTGCATGCCTACGCCCAAAATCTGGAGGCCATGGTTGACGAGCGCACTCGTGAGCTACGCGCTGCACAGGCACAACTGATCCAGTCGGAGAAGCTGGCTGCGTTGGGGCGGCTGGCGGCTGGAATCGCCCATGAGGTCAACAATCCTCTGCAGCCAATCCTCAACTGCCTGGAAGTTGCTATCGAAGACATCGAGAACGGGCAACCCGTAGATGCCCAGGGACTGCGCGTGGCCGAGCAGGAAGTTCAGCGCATTAAGGGCATCGTGTCGCGGCTGCTCGACTTTGCTCGTCCGACTACGGGCGAAATCATGCGCATAGACTTGAGAGAGCTGGTTGAGGAGGTGACACTGTTCACGCAGCGGCAGATGGAACGCATGCAGGTGAGAGTCACCAAGAGACTTGAGCCAGTGCCTCCCATCCTGGGCACACCGGCGCAACTCAAACAGGTCTTGCTCAATCTGGTGCTCAATGCCGCCGAATCCATGCCCGGCGGCGGCGACATGACTGTCGAGCTGTACCAGGATGGACAAGGCGTGGTGCTGGCTGTCGCGGACACGGGGACGGGTATTGCGCCCGAAGCGCTCGACCGCATCTTTGAGCCGTTTTTCTCTACCAAGAGCGATGGCACGGGGCTGGGACTGTCTGTCACCTACGGGATTGTGCAGGGACACGGCGGCACAATCACCGTAGAGAGCGAAGTAGGAAAGGGCAGCCGTTTCGTCGTGTGGCTGCCCACTGAAAGTGCGAGTACCACTCAGGTCAACGACTGAGTCAGGAGACTGACCAGAGGGCCTGGAAACTGGCCAGCGCTCTCTCGCCGGTGCCCAGGTCACCGTTCAGGTAGCGCTGAGCGGCCTCCAACGGAACCTGGGCGCGGTATAGGGTATCGTGTTTTTCGGACTGGCAACGATTGACAGATACCCCGACGGCATCTACCTGTCCGCTCGCTGCCCCACTGTGTTGTGCTGCCAACTCCATGCCCCGAAAGACCGCCTGCGGCAGTCCGGATGGAGACGACAGACAGAATTCCACGTAAAGGGTCTTCCCTAAGGAGCTGGGGGCAACGATGGCGCGGTACTCCTGGCCCAGGCCCTGCATGCTCAACTGATCGTTCAGGTCTTTGAGGACGCCTGCCAGCGTCACGTCTTCGATGGCAAGCGGAGCAAGCGGGCCAGGGTCTTGTGAAGGCGCTTCTTCTTGCTCCATCAGGCGGAAGGCGAGTACCACCACACCCGCCAGGGCGATGATCATCGCCAGCACCCAGAACAACAGGCCAGGACGGCGCGCGCGTCGCGGGGCTGCCGGTGCTTGCTCCCGTTCGGCCTCTTCCTCTTCGAGCTTGAGCAAGGCATCCAGGTCTACCTGTTCGGCGTCAATGGCTCTGATCAAATCAGCGGTATCGAAATCTTCTTGCTGAAATTGATCGGATAGCAGGTCTTCTTCCAGACGAGCGAAAGGATCGTCTTCGCCGGCCTCGATCTGGGCAGGCATTTCGGCTTCGGTTTCGTCGAGGATGAGAGCTTCGAGAGGCTCTGGCGCGAACAGTGGCTTTTCCGGCGTCTCATAGTCTGGGAAGGCAGCGCTGCGAGCTTCAGGAGGAGCAAAGGTGCCCTCCAGTTCGGCCCAATCTTCAACCTCTACCTGGCCAGCGAAGGTATCATCTTCAGCCAGCGCGAATGCCTCAGGCTCTGCCGTAGCGGCTATCCGTTCGTCCAGGGCCGCCAGTAATTCGCGAGCCTTGTCGGCATTGGGGTAATCGGGGTCAAGAGTCAGGACGCGGGTGAGCGCATGGCGGATTTCTTGTGGGTCAGTTACGGCGTGGGCGAGGAGCCACCAGGCATGGACGTTGTCCTGCTCTCTCTCCAGCAGCGGTCGCAGTATCTGTTGCGCCTCCTGTGTGCGATCGTGCCGGATATAGCGATAAGCGCGCCGTAACTGTTCGCGTGTGTCGTCCATCGTCAGTTTCCTCCATGCGCTGCGAGCGCCCCTTCTGTGTGGGATTATAGTCGGCCTTGTCCGGCGTGCAAGGTGAGTAACAGGCTGGCGACGAGTAAGATTTCCGGCTCGGCAGGAAGGTGGTCTATAATCGGCCAGTGTGAGGAGTGGCGGGACACCTAAGCTAGCGGATCACATCAGAGCAGAACGGCGATTGAACACAGGCGGGTTATGATGAGGCGCGTGTATCTCTGGCAGGGCGTTCTGTTGCTGGGCCTCTCAGCCCTGTTGATGATGATCATGGGAAGGCTGTGGCTGCCGGCGGCGGCGCAAGACAACCGCCTGACAGACGGTGTCACTGTCAGGGGACGGATCGACACGCCGGATTCCGAAGAGCGGTGGAGTTTCGAGGCCATCGCCGGAGATGTGGTGGCACTGAGCGTCGAGCCGCAGACCGACGGCTTTGTCCCCTGGTTGACAGTCACCGATCCGCAGGGGCGACTGCTCATGACGGTTTCCTATCCCTCCTCTCAGCAGGGTGAATTTCGTTTCACGCTGGGAATCAGCCAATCCGGTCTACACGTCGTGCGGGTACGAAGTGACATGCAGACCACAGGGGAATACACGCTTGGTCTCACTGTGATCGAACCAGGCCAGGCGGGGACGGTCCAGAGTTCACCAGCGCCGATCCCGCTGACCATGGGGACCTCTGTGCGCGGTCGCCTGACCCGTGCTACGCCGTTGATGCGCTACGCGCTGGAGACGCAGGGGGGAAATATCGCTCTCGTGGTGCAGGTATCCGAACCAGCGCAAGGCTTGATGCTCGACTTCTATAGTGCCGAAGGTGCCCTTCTGGATCGCGTCATCGGCTTTGGTGATTTCGCCCGCAGCGTGCTCGCTCCGTCCGGAGGTGGGGTGCGCGTTGAGGTGCAGCCATGGGGTGGGCTGGTAGCTGACAGCGTCGCTTTCGAAGTCAGCGCGGTTGCTCTGCCTGCAGGCAGGGCAGCCCCTGGCCGTATCGTGTACGGTGAGGCAAGACAAGTTGGGGCAGGGGCAAGGTCCCTGTGGTATGTGATGGCGGAAGCGGGCGATATTGTTATGTTACAGCTTTCGTCTCAGGTGCCCGCGCCGCAGGGTACCCTACAGATTGTGGCCCCGGACGGAACGGCTGTGCTGGTGCGGACAGTGGAGCAGAGGTTGCGCCAGTCACTGGTGCTGCAGCAGAGCGGACCGTACCTGATCCTTCTGGAGGGCGGGCTGGCCGAAAGCGGCTATGGCCTCCAGGTTGACCTGCTGGGCAAACGGTGGCGTGCCTTTGCCCAGCACTTTCCGGAACAAAATGCTCGCCTCTTACCGGCAGGGGAAGTAGTGGCCGAGCTTACAGCGGGTTTCGCTGACGTGTGGTTGCTAGACAATCCTGAACCAGTGCCCTGGCGTTTCATCCTCAGCCGGCAATCGGGCACGTCTGAACTGGTCATGCAAATAGAAGCGCCCGATGGAGAAGTCATCAGTACGGGTGTGACAGAGGGGGAACTACAGGAAAGTTCTCTGTATCCGCGTCTATCGCAAGGTGGCCGCTATCGCATACGGGTATTTGCTCTGGATGGGCAGGGGGCTTCCTACCGTCTGCGCGCTGTTCCTGCGAGTGGAGGGGTGCTCGAATCGGGGCAGCGCTTCAAAGGTGTCCTCAGCGAGAGCGACATAGCCCATAACTGGTGGATCGAAGCACCAGCCGCTGCTGTTCTCACCCTTGATCTGGAAAGCGCAGTCGGCAGCGCAGCACCGACGGTGACCGTGCTCGATCCCGACGGCCTGTTGCTGGCATCCAGTGCTCAGGGCGACGAGTTGACGGGCCTGCTCCTGCGTGAAGGGGGACGGTATCGGGTGCTGGTGACCGGATCGGGCGCGGTGTCTCGCCAGGTGTACTATCTGAAAGCTGAACTGAGCGATGCAAGCGCTATGTCTGGCTCTCAGAGCGTGCCGGTGCCCCTTCCTCAGCAGCGAGCAGCCGTGCAGCGCGTGTCAATCCCCGCTCTGATCGTCCCCGCCTGGCAGACTGACGACCTCGCACAACCTGTGTCCTCTCTGGCGCTGGGCGTGCCGGTGCGCGGAGAGATCGCGCTGGGGCACACTGCGCAATCCTGGGGATTGTCTGTGCAAGCCGGGCAGACGCTTATTTTCACGGCGATGCCAGTTGAAGCCGACAGTCCGATCGCCGTGGCGGTGCTCGATCCAACAGGAAAAGTAGTAGCCGAGGCGTATGAGGCAGGCGGCAGGCCCGCAGCGCTGACGTATTCTTTTCTGACTGCTGGGGAATATCGAGTCACTGTCGGCATGAGAAGCGCGCGGCGCTATGTGCTGTGGGCAGAGACAGTGGACAACTTTGATCCCAGAGCGACCCAGGTGGTCCAGGGTACATTGCTGACGCCGGGAGAAACCGCGAGGGCTACCCTGAGGCCGGAAATGCTCCGGCAGACGTTTGTCTTTTGGGGACAGGAGGGCGACACCGTCTTCGGCAGCGTATCTGGCGAGAAGGAGATTCCTCTGGCGGTCAGCTTTCTGGATGTTACGGGACAGCCCGTGCCGCGCGACGACGACCTAACGGATGTGCCTTCGGGAGACATTCAGTTTGCGTGGGGGACTCTGCCAGCGAACGGCGTATACCAGTTGGTCGTTGCCGCGGACAGCGATAGCCTATCCTCTCTACCCCTGTCGTTCGACGTTCACCTGAACGTCGTTTCCAGTGCCCAGGTACGAATGTCTTCGGGTGGGATACTGGAAGGGCCGGCGACAGGGACTCTGGTGCCCGATCGGGCTGCTCACTGGCTGTTTGAGGGAACGGCTGGACAGCGCGTGCGTGCTACGGTCACGCTTCTGGGCGACAGCGAAGGCGGAGTGGCCATCCTCAGCCTGGCGGACAGCGCTGGGGTAGTCTTTGCGCAGCGGCGCGCTTACTTGGGGCAACGCGAGCTGGTTCTGGATAACGTAACGTTACCGCACACAGGCGTCTATCAGGCAATCGTGGAGGGAAGCGGGCGCTATTCCCTGAAGGTCGAAGGGCAGGGAGCACAGCAACAGGCTTCCAGTGCTGCGCTTGACTACGGTTCCACGGCTGCTGGAGTGCTGACGCCAGCGGACACGCTCGATGCCTGGACGTGGAGCGGCTCGCGGGGAGACGTCGTCAGGGTAAGCGCGCGTCAGACGGCAGGCACTCCCGCGTTGCTGTCGGTGCAGGTACGCGCGCGCGACGGGCGTGTGCTGGCAACCGCTGCTGCTGGCCCTGACCGCAGCGCGCAGATCGAGCACGTGGAGTTGCCCCTGGACGGTCACTACACACTGTTGGTCGGCAGCCCTTCCACGGAGGCCGATGTCCTGGCCTACGTGGTGGGTGTGGAATTGGAAGCGAGCGCAGCGTATTCGATCGGGCGCACGGTGAGGACAGGCGAACGCTGGCAGGGGGCGCTCACCATAGATGATCCGGTTGATACCTGGCTGGTTGAGGCAGCCGACGGGGATACACTCACGCTTTCCGTCTCGCCCCATGATCAGCGATTGTCGCCTGGCATCGCTCTGATCGCCACCGACTGGCATCTGGGTGGGTTCAGTGCAACACCAGCGATCCTGGCCGAAGCGCAAAGCGTCAACGGAGAGCCGGTTGAGCTTACCTATACCTTTTCGGTGCCGGGTCCGTACGCTGTAATGATCACCGCACCACCAAGAAACTACGGTGTATACGAGATAGCCGTCACGCAGAAAGCGTCTGCAGCTCTAACCACGCAACGCTTGAGGCCTGGACAGTTGCACCAGGGAGAGCTAGGCGAGCCTGTCCTGAGCAATTCCTGGACTTTTGAGGGACAGGCAGGGAACACGGTCACTCTGGCGGTTGCCACAGACTCGCGCTCGCAGGTGCCGTTGAATATGGCCTTGACGGCTCCGGATGGGACGATTGTTGCGCTGGCCGACAATCAAGGTGAGAGAAGCGCGAAGATCGCCGACTTTCCGCTGCTGGCAACAGGGACCTACCGGGTTCTCGTCTCAACGGCTGCTGACGTTCCCCCCGGTACTTCCACGCATTACACGTTGACGCTTCAGGTGTCGGAAAACCGGACGATACGCTCTCTACAGGACAGACGACCAGTATTCGATGCCCTGAATGGCAATCAGGCCGTTCAGTGGTGGATGTTCTCAGGCCAGGCAAACGAAGCGGTGCGAATTACTGCCCGCGCGACCACCGGCACGCTCGATCCGACGCTTGCCGTCTACGATTCGAGCGGACGACTGTTGGCTCAGGCCGACGATGTCGAGAACCTGGATGCCATTCTGACGGTAACGCTGCCAGCCAGTGGCGATTTCCTGGTGCGCGTCAGCCGTTTCGCCGGGCCGTTTGGGCGGACGGCTGGCAACTACTCGCTCCTGCTGGAGAAGGTGTACAGATCGGGCGACGGCCAGGTGGACGCGGTTCCACTGTTCTACGGGCAACGTGTCGAGGGTACGCTGGATCGCCAGGCGGATCGGGCGCGGTGGGCCTTTTGGGGAGCAGCAGGGGATGCGATCTCGGTCATCGCCCAGTTTCCCGACGACGATATACCACTGTTGCTCACGATCAGCGATCCGGCAGATACAGTGCTCGCTTCTGGTGTGCGAAGTGGCGGATCAGCGACAATTGCGGCTCTCGAATTGCCTGCCGATGGCTTCTATCTCGTCACCCTACGCCGTCCTGGTGACGTGCAGTCACCTTTCAGCCCGTTCTCGTTGACCCTGGCCATCACCGACTGGGTCGGGCAGACGCCCGTCGCTCCAGGGCTACTGGTGACTGGGAAACCGGTTACCGCGGAGATCGGCGCGGGCGAAGTGCACTTCTGGCAGTTCAGCAGCACCGCTGGCGACGTGGTAGCCTGCACAGTTCTGACTGATCAGTTTCCGCCAGCACTGGAGATGGCAGTCTACGGGCCAGATGGAAAGAGCATGGCACAGGCGCAGGCTGTGCCGGGGGAGGCAGGGACGCTTGCTACGGGCAGTCTTGTCCTCCAACAGAGCGGGGTCTATACGCTGGTGGTAAGTTCCCATTCTCAGTCGTTACCAACATCTTATCGTTTACTGCTACAATCTTCTGTGAGTCACGAGACAGTCGCTGCAGTCATAGCGCCAGGGGAAGAAGTGGCCGGGCAACTCGATGACCTGAATCTCGTGGATACGTGGCGACTGGATTTGCATCGTGACGACCAGGTCTACTTGCAGGTGCAGGTATTGTCCGGGGATTTGCAGCCCGACCTGGCGCTGCTCGACCCGGCAGGGCGGCCAATAGCTCTGGGGGTAAAGGATCAGAGTGTTCCAGAGCCGCAGTACACTATCGGACCGCTCCGGGTGGAAGAGAGTGGTTCATACACCGTTCTGGTCATGCGACAGGGAGGGAGTGCGGGCACGACTGCTGGTCGGTACCGGCTGAGTGTGTCGCAAACGCCCCCCTCACCAGAAGCATTGGCGGCGCAGGAGGTCGTCTTTGGTGTTCCACTGTGGGACAATATGGTCCAGCATGAGAGTCGCCTGTACCGTTTCGGCGCGCTGGCTGGGGATGTCGTGGAAATATCTGTGCTGCGCACGGAGGGTGAGACGCTGCCCCAACTATCCCTGGAAGGGGAAGACGGGAGAAAATTCTCTGTGCAAGTCATTGCTGGAGAAGGCGAACTCGCCGTGCCCCTGTTCGTCGCTCCCCGCACGGGACACTATCTGATCCGGCTTGCTGCTGATGGGCCGATTGGCTATGGCCTGTATGTGACCCGAATCGTCCCAGTCGCTCCTGCAGAAGGGCCTGTGCGCCAACTGGGCAGCGGGATTCGCTTGATAGAGAGCATTCAAGGGCCGGGTGATGCGACGCGCTGGCGCTTTTCCGGCAGCCAGGGTGAGGTAATAAGTTTTACTGTGACGGCTGCTGGTGCCCGGTTTTTCCCTGACGCAATTCTCTATGGGCCGACGGGATATCTGGTGAAATCAGCCGGGGTGCTGGCTGGCAGCACGGTAATCGGCCCCGTGCGTCTGCCGGAGACAGGAGAATACACTCTGCTCGTGCGATCGTGGCAGAATGCTGCCGGCGCGGGGACGGGCGAATACAGCGTATTCATGGAACGTGCGCCGCAGGATGTGTCCGGTTCGTCGGGCGGCGTCCTGCCGCTTGGTGGGCAGGCCGTGTACGGCGGCCTGACGGCATCCGACCCGGCAGATTCCTGGCTCATCGAAGGCGACACCGCTGAAAGACTGATCGTTCGGATTGAGACTTCCAATCCAAGAGAAGATGTGGAGCTGGTGTTGCTGGCTCCCGACGGCGCGACGTTGGCAACTCACCGTGCGACGCGGGGTGATTCGACTTTCGAGATCGCAGGACTCCCTGAGCGAGGCACTTATACCTTGCGCATCTCTGCGAGACCGACTGCGGACTTCCCAATCGAGTACCGACTTTCTGCGACGGTTGGGGCTAAAGTCGCGCTTGAAAGTGAGCCTTATGTCCAGGGCCTCGTGATTGGTCAGTCAGGGCAGGGCAACCTGTCCCCTGATCGTGCAACGGAAACATGGGTGTTCTACGGCCAGGCCGGGCAGGTCATTGAGATTATCGGGACACTTTCGTCTGCTGTGCCCCAGGGCAGCGTGATACTCGCTCTGGCGGACAGCGGCGGTGAACTGCTACAAGGAAGCGTGCAAGAAGGGGGATTGCTCGTGGTCGGGCCATTGCTCCTGCCGCGCACCGGCCTGTACGCGGTGGTGGTGCGTGCCGAGCCAACGTTGTTTGCGGACATGGAAGCTTTACCGTATGCAATCCGGATAGAAGCTCAGACACCGGCGGCGACGGATATGGGGATGCTGGAGGGAGAAGTCGCCAGTCAACTTGCTGACGCCGTGCTTTCTCACGAATGGGCACTACATCCCGCTTCTTCGGGGACGTATCGGCTGCGAGGATGCAGCCATACGCCAGGCAAAGCACTGGCGCTGATCGTGCTATCTCAAGCTGGAAACACGCTGGGGCAGGGGAAGGCTGACGCAGGCCAGGGCAACTGCTGGTTCATCACAACAAGACTTGAAGGCGGTCAACAGTATCGTGTCGTGGTTACCAACCCCGCTGCGTCTGGAACAGTCAGCTACAGTTTGGAAATCGCTCCAGAAAGCTACGAGCGAGAAGGACTGACGATCAGGCCCGGAGAACAAGAAGTAGGACGCCTGGATGATGGGCATTTCGCCGACCAGTGGACGATCCGTGGCAGAGGTAGCCAGGATGTGCAGGCGGCGATCAAAGTGACTGCGGGCAACCTTGACTTATTGGTTGAGGTCCGCAACGCTTCGGGGGAAATAATCGGCATGGGAACGGCTGACGGTCAAGAACAGGTGGAAGTGCCGTTTCAACTGCCGCGTGACGGAGTCGCCTATCTCAGCGTAGCCCGAAAGGGGCGTGGGGGTGGCAGTACGTCTGGTGATTATATATTGGCATTGAATGAAATAACTGAACCAAGAAGAAATTAAGAGCCTGCAAACAGGCTCCTCCCACGCTTACATGGCTGAAGCAGGTGCCCTGGAGAGGACTCGAACCTCCACGCCCTTTCGGGCACAGGCCCTCAACCTGCCGCGTATACCAATTCCGCCACCAGGGCAAGCGATCTTGATTATACACGGCTCAAGGGGCCTGTCAATGGTTGCCAAGGGAGCGGCCTGTGGCGTACAATGGAGTGTTGCTCGCGGCAGATTTCGTATTCAGACAGGGTCGTGTGAATGAAGATCGCTGTGGATGCGATGGGCAGCGACCGCAACCCCGTTCCTGATGTGGAAGGAGCGGTGCTGGCTGCCCGCGAATTGGATGTGTCCATTGTGCTCGTCGGTGACGAGCAGAAAGTCCGCGCCGAGCTGGGGCGTCATGCGGTTGAGGGACTTCCTATCGAGATTGTCCATGCACCCGAAGCGGTGACCATGACCGACAAGCCTGGCATCGTCGGGCGCGCCAAGCCGCGTTCTTCAATGCACATCGGCATGGAGCTGGTCAAAGAAGGACGGGCGGACGCTTTCGTCACGGCAGGAAACACAGGCGCGGCGCTGGCGATCGCCCTGCTGCACACCCTCAAACGCATTCCAGGGGTAGATCGTCCGGCGCTCTCTGCCATCTTGCGGGTGGGCGGTAGACCGGTGATCCTGCTGGATATCGGGGCCAACGCTGACTGCAAACCTGAATGGCTCGCGCAGTTCGCTCTGATGGGTAGCCTCTATGCTCAGCATGCGTTGGGGTTGTCTGCCCCGCGGGTAGGGCTGGTTTCCAATGGCGAAGAGGCTGGCAAAGGTTCCGCACTGGTACAGGAGGCTGCGGAACTCCTGAGCAACGATGGGGTTAACTTCATTGGCAATGTGGAACCCAAGGAAGTCCTGGGTGGTAGCGTGGATGTGGCTGTGATGGATGGTTTCACTGGCAACATCATGATCAAATCCATGGAAGCATTGGGGGCTACGGTGTTCGACCTGCTTCGCCAGGAACTGCGCGCCGACTGGCGCTCCAAACTGGCCGGACTGTTGGGAAAGCCTGCGTTCCGTCGCGTGTACCGGCAGATGGATCCCTTTGAAATAGGAGGAGCGCCGCTGCTCGGAGTAGACGGCGTGGTGATCATCGGGCACGGTCGTTCGGACGCGCGGGCGGTCAAGAATGCCATCCGGCAGGCGCGGGATGCAGCAGCCGGCGGTATTGTGCAGGCGATCCGTCAGGGTATATCTGCGCCGTCGTCGGGGCGGCAGTGAGTCTCGCTTGCGATCAGTGAGGAAGAGCTATGGAATTCATACGCAACGGTTTTCCACGGGTGGTCGTCACGGGGATGGGGGCAGTGACCCCCCTGGGACGTTTTCCTGAGTTCTGGGAAAAGCTCAAGGCAGGAATTTCCGGCATCCGGCGCATTCAGAGCTTCGATCCGTCGCATCTGGAGGTGCAGATTGCCGGGGAAGTGCTCGATTTCGATCCTACTGAGTACATCGAACCCAAAGAGGCCCGGCGTATGGGCCGTCCGTCTCATTTCGCCGTGACCGCGGCTATGGATGCCCTGAAAGATGCGGGCCTGACCGTCGAAGACCTCGAGCCGATCAGGGAACGGGTGGCCGTGGATTTTGGCTCGTCGCTGGGAGCGCACGATCTGGCTCAGCAAGCGTCGTTCGAGTTTCGCACCAAGGGTCGGCGTCCCGGCCCGTTTGCTCTGATCGAGTCCATTCCCAATATCCCGGCCCATCACATCAGCCGCATTCTAGGAGCCTTGGGACCGCTGGTTTGCATCTCGGCGGCCTGTGCGACCGGTACACACAGCATCGGCGATGCCATGAATCTGATTCGCTATGGCAAAGCGGATGTGGTGGTGACCGGCGGGGTTGAAGCGATGATCCTGGATTACGGGATCGCCGGCTTCATCTCCATGAAAGGTCTTGCTACCGGCTACAACGACAACCCGACCAAAGCAAGTCGTCCCTTCGACCTGCACCGTAACGGCTTTGTGTTTGCCGAAGGCGCAGGGGCAATGATCCTGGAGACGCTGGAACGCGCCGTGAAGCGTGGGGCGCGTATCTATGCCGAAGTGCTGGGGATGGCTTCTTCGTCGGATGCTTATCACGTGGCGGCTCCGGAACCAACCGGTATGGGCGCGGCGAACGCCATGCGTTGGGCGTTGCAGGATGCGCGTCTCGATCCTGAGCTGATTGACTACGTCAATACGCACGGCTCGTCCACGCCGGCGAACGATGCGACCGAGACGCGGGCGATGAAGCAGGTCTTCAAAGACCATGCCTACAAACTGGCGGCGAACTCAACCAAGAGCATGCTGGGGCATCTGTTGGGCGCAGCCGGTGCGGTGGAGGGCATCGCCACAGTGATGTCCATCTTCGAACAGATCTTGCATCCCACTATCAACCTGGAGACCCCCGACCCAGAATGCGATCTGGACTACGTGCCGAACGAGGCGCGCGATGCCAAGATCAACTTCGCCATGTCCAACAACTTTGGGCTAGGGGGGCAAAACGCCAGTGTGATTTTTGGGCGTATCTGACGCACAGGTGCCCAGGGGATGGTGCTCAGGGAGCTTGAGCGACCATCACCTGGGCTTTGTTTTCCTGTTCGAGCCGTGCCTGGGTCTGACGGGCGCGCTCGCACAGCCGGCTGCCACCAGCGGACAGCCACTCGGCAAGGGTGGGACTGGCCGGCAGGCCGGACTTTGCTTCGGCGTAGATGCGCGCTCCCCAATAATAGTAGCGGCGAGTCTCCGCAGACCAGGCCGCCCAGCCATCGTCAATGACCCCATGTCCGCCGTTGTATCCGGCCAGGGCCAAACCAGCGTGACCGTTGGCAAGGCGCAGACCGGTGAGCAAATAGGACAGGCCGCGCCGGGCGTTGGTCTGTACATCGAGCATGTCCTCACCGGGATCGAAATGGAACGGCATTACCTGGAACAAGCCCTGCGCGCCCGCTGGCGAGGCCACGGAGGGGTCTCCGCAGCTTTCGATCTGGATCAGCGTCGCGATCAGGTTCGGGTCAACCTGATATACTGCTGCCCAGGCCTGGATCAAGGGAGTCCAGTACAGCACTTCATTGGTAAAGACGCTCGCCAGCGGAGACTGCGCTGCCTGTGGCCCGATGGGCGAGTCGGCGTAGTAGATGGTCTGGTCGGCTACCACAGCCCGCGCATCTCCGGCAAGGTATCCCCATAGTAAGGCTGTCCCCAGCGTGATGACGAAGCCCAGGGTTGCGCAAAGCAGCAAAACGCCTGCGCCGAGAAGCAGGGGAAGGGTGCGCACTCTCACGTGATTTCTCCCAGTCATAGAATTCGCACACCTGGTGATCGCAGTAGAACATGCGTTCTAATTCAAAGAATACCCTCGAATCGCCAACCCGTCAAGACTCTAATTATAATTGCGAATCTGGGTTGCCTGGCGCGTGCCAGCAGCTTGGACAATGGTAGCTCAATTCTGTAGAATCGAAAATGCTGTGTGCGCACTGGAACAGGTGGCTGGAATAAGGGGTGAACGCTGTGATGGCCCATGCAAAGGCAGTGCAGGTGATTGGGGGAGGGCTGGCTGGTTCAGAAGCAGCCTGGCAACTGGCACAGCGTGGCATTCCCGTCGTCCTATACGAGATGCGCCCGTTGCGCATGACTCCAGCCCATCAGACAGATCAACTGGCCGAACTGGTGTGCAGCAATTCCCTTGGCTCCGATCTCCCCGATCGTGCTCCTGGCGTGCTCAAGTGGGAACTGCGACGCCTGGGGTCGCTGTTGATGGCCTGCGCCGATCAGGCTGTGGTACCTGCGGGAGGTGCGCTGGCCGTTGACCGCACCGTATTCGCGTCCCTGGTGACCGGGCGCTTGAGCAGCCATCCTCTGATCACGGTGGTGCGCGAAGAGGTCACCCGTATTCCGGAGGGGCCCTGTATCATCGCCACCGGCCCGCTCACAGCCCCATCTTTGGCCGAGGAACTGGCCCGACTGTTAGGCTCGGAGTACCTGTACTTCTATGACGCCATCGCGCCGACTGTCTATGCAGAAACGATCAATATGGATGTGGCGTTTCGGGCCAGTCGCTATGGACGCGGGGAAGAGGAGAGCGGAGACTACATCAATTGTCCGCTGACGCGCGAGGAGTACGAGCGATTCGTACAGGCCCTGCTCGAAGCTGAGCGCATCGAATTGCGAGGATTTGAGCAAGAAGACCCGCGCTTCTTTGAAGCCTGTCTGCCTGTCGAACAAATTGCAGCCAGAGGGCCTCAGTCACTGGCTTTCGGCCCGATGCGCCCGGTGGGGCTACGCGATCCACGCACTGGACGGCGCCCCTATGCGGTAGTACAGCTTCGCCAGGACGATCTGGCAGGCACTCTGTATAGTCTGGTGGGATTTCAGACCAATCTGCGTTGGACGGAACAGCGGCGGGTCTTTCGCCTGATTCCCGGTCTGGAAAACGCCGAGTTCGCCCGCTATGGCATGATGCACCGCAACACGTTCATCAATGCCCCCATGCATCTACGACCTACGTTGCAGTACCGACAGCGCGATGACCTGTTCTTCGCTGGACAGATCACCGGGGTAGAGGGGTATGTCGGCAACATAGGCACTGGCTTGCTGGCCGGGATCAATGCTGCCAACCTGCTGCAAGGCAAACCGCTATGGGAGCTGCCCCCGACGACCATGTTGGGCGCGCTGTGTCACTACATCACACACGCTTCACCGCGCGATTTTCAGCCGATGAAGGCGAATTTCGGTATCATGCCTCCGCTGGAGGATGCTCCGCGCCACAAGAGCAACCGTAAGCAAGCCTATGCCGAGCGGGCGCGGCAGGCGCTCGAAGCATTTCTGGCCCGCCACGCCTCCTGAACCGAGTTTCCAGGCAGCGCTAGTGAAACTAGCATACCCTTTGCGTTGGGCTATAATGCCAATCGGACATCGCATGGCCATGGCCTGCCGGGCAAGGCAGGGGTTGGGACAAAGCCGATGGATTCTGCCGAACGTGGCTCAAGCCTGCACTACACACAGGCCAGTGCTGACCGGGCCTATCTGGTCGGCGTGGAGATCAGGGGGAGTCGCGCTCCGTTTTCAGTCGAGGACTCGCTCGATGAACTGACTCTGCTGGCTCAGACGGCGGGGATACAGGTAGTTGGGCGCTCGGCGCAAAGACTGGCGCGCATTGATCCCGCGACTTTCATCGGGAAAGGCAAACTGGAGGAAATTGCCCTGGCATTGCCCGCGGTCGGCGCGAACCTGGTGATTTTCGACGACGAACTGTCACCGCGTCATCAGCGCGAGATAGAAAAGGTGTTGGGCGAGGACATCCGGGTGCTGGATCGCTCGGCGCTGATTCTGGATATCTTCGCGCAACATGCACGCACGCGGGAGGGCGCGTTACAGGTTGAGCTGGCGCAATACGAATACCGCCTGCCACGGCTGACGCGGCAATGGACGCACCTGGCACGTCAGGTCGGCGGCGCAGTAGCTCGTGGCGGGGCTGGAGGAGTGGGGTTGCGCGGGCCGGGTGAAACGCAATTGGAAGTGGATCGGCGTGAAATCTCCCGTCGCATTGCTCGGTTGCGCGAGGAACTGGAAGCGGTGCGAGCGCATCGTTTGCGCCATCGCCAGCAACGAGTCCGGTCGGGCATTCCCACTGTGGCGCTGGTAGGTTACACCAACGCTGGCAAGTCAACCTTGCTGAACGCTCTGTCAGGAGCCGATGTCTACGTGGCCGATCAGTTGTTCGCCACCCTTGATCCCACTGTCCGTCGGGTGGAATTGGCCAATGGCCGCGAGATTCTGATTTCCGATACGGTAGGCTTCATCCAGAAGCTACCGGTGACGTTGGTTGCTGCATTTCGGGCGACACTGGAGGAGATCACCGATGCCGATCTCCTGCTGCACGTGGTGGATGCCAGTCATCCGCGCGCCTGGGAACAGATTGATACGGTAGAGGATACGCTGGCTGAACTGGAGGCGACGCGCATTCCTAAGATATTGGTGCTCAACAAGATTGATCGCGGGGATTGCTGCCAGGACTTTGACTTCGGAGCGCTGGGGTATCGCGATGTAGTGCGTGTGTCGGCGCTGCAGGGCTGGGGGATGGACGAATTACGTTCCGCCATTACCAGAGTGTTGCTGGAAGACCTGGTCATGCTGCGGCTGCTGATTCCCTATCAGGCGGGTGAATGGATCGCGGCTGTACACAGTCGTGGCGTAATTGTGAAAGAAGATCATACAGAATCCGGTATTGAGGTTGTTGCGCGCGTTCCCAACTGGCTCGCCGGGCGCCTGGAACAGGCCGGGCTGGTCGCCCACTGAACACATTGGGAGGCGAACTCGATGTATGCGATTGGGTGGGGAATCCGTCTGATCTTGCTTCCCTTTACCTTGATCGGGCAGGGGGCAAGCAAGCTGGGCAGCTTGCTATTCGGCCCCCTGGTGCGGCGCTTCGACACCTCTCCCCGCTGGAGCCAGACGATCAACAGTCTGTCGTCGTCCATGGCCACGCAGCGAGGGTTGTTGTTGCTCATAGGCACGGCGATTGTTGTGATAAGCCTGGTGGTCAGTGCCCTGGTCATCGTCTTGCTGGTCGCCCAAGGACACTTTGACCGGGCGCTGTACTGGCTGTGTCTTCCTGCGGCATTGCTTCATCTGGGCATCCTGTTGGGATTCACAGGTATTATGCTCGCGGTGCCGCTCGGTCAGGGCTACAAAGACCGCTGACTTCCTCTGTCACCCCAATCCTCTAATCGCTAATCGGCGTCAGAGCTGGCAGGATTGGGCGGTAATCCAACTTTCCGCGCTGCCTCATCCACACGCAGCGGATCAGTGTGAGCGTAGTAAGCGCGGGTGGTCTCCACCGAACGATGCCCCAGGTAGTCCTGCACCACGTCCAGAGGATAACCCGCGTTGAGCAGTTGTGTGGCGCGCCAGTGCCGGAAGTCGTGCGGAGTGATGTTGCCCAGCCCTAAGGCTCGCGCTGCGCGCTGGACGACGCGCCACGCAACGACGCGGCTCATGCGAACGCCATCAAAACGGCGATCGTGGCTGACAAACAGCGGCACCTTGCCGCTTCGTGTCGCACGCAGGAAAGCTCCGCGGCGCTCGATATAGGTGCGGATGGCGGGCAACGAGTCGTAGAAGCGCAGGGCGTAGACGTGTCCGCCTTTGCCGCGCACTTCGATGCGGAGCACCTGGTCCTGTTGAAGGGCGCGCGCGGGGAAATCGTCGAGATTCAGGCTCAGTATCTCACTGATGCGGCCCCCGGACTCGGCCAGCGCGCGCACCAGGGCGCAGTTACGCAGGCGTGTCAATTCCCAGCGCTCGATGCGCTCTGGGTCGGCATCGGGTCGGTCGAGGGCACGAGGTCGCTGCAGGTGATCGTAGTAGTAGATCACTTCTTCGATATGCGCCGGAGGCTGTGGAGGCCCAAAGCGGCGCGAGTGTCCGCGCAGTTCGTCGCGCACGATGCGTCTGGCATTCGCCAGGCGGAAGCCGGGCGGCAACCAGCCGTGATCGTCCATGAACTGAAACCAATTCAGCACGCCGGCAAGACGCAGCTCGACCGTAGATGGCTTGTAGGGCCGTTGGTCGCCCTGGCGTCCGGACGATGGACTGAGCATCCATTGGGCGAAGTAGAGCAAAATTGGGGCATCGCCTTCGGACAGGGCTGAGAGTGGGATATCGGCGGAGGTGACGGCCTGATAGTGGAGGATAGGTAGCATGCGCGACGCCAGATCGTCGGCCAGGAACTCTAGAAACAGATCAATGGCGCGACGGTAGGCTTCGATGGTGTGGCGAGATTTCAGAGTGGCCCGTTGCAGATACGCATCGCGGGCCTGGCCAAAGGTGATGGGCGTGCGCGACATGGCATCATTCTCCGATCTGTTCTCGTCCACTCAATGACTATATTGTAACATTTCTTTGCTTATGTTACAAATATTGATAGGCGTAGCGCATTCGTCGTGGAGCTGTACCCCCTGCTCCTTTGCCGGGCTGCAACTGTGCGCCAGTTCCTTCTTCCTCGCCGTCGCCCTGTTTCGCCTGTTCTTGAGAGATATCCTACGATATGGACCGTCTTTACTTCATTTGCCATATTACTTCGGGCATATTGGCGGCGTGATTCGCGTAACGAGCGGCTACGAACAGCCAGTCCGACAGGCGATTCAGATAGCGCAGGGTTTCCCCGTTGATCTCCTCGCTGTCCTGCAACGCCACCACCCAACGCTCGGCTCGGCGGCAAATCGTCCGTGCCTGATGTAACAGAGCCGCGCAGAGCGTGCCACCAGGCAAGATGAAGTGCTTCAGTGGAGGCAACTGAGCGTCCCATTCGTCAATCTCTGTTTCCAGGGCGGTCGTAAGCTGCGCAGACACACGGACTACGTAGTTGCTGGCCGCCTCCAACGGCGTGGCAAGATCGGCGCCCACGATGAATAGCTCGCCCTGGACGCGCTGCAGAGGTGCAGTGAGCGCTTCTGGTGTCCCTCCTGCCAACACCACGCCCAGCACGGAATTCAGCTCATCCACCGTGCCGTAGGCGTGCAGGCGTGCATGGTTTTTACTAACGCGGCCACCAGCAAAGAGGGCCGTCTTGCCTTCGTCGCCTCCGCGAGTATAGATTTTCATGGGGAACTCCTCTGCAATTCTGTGAGCTGCGGGGTGACCGTGCGCATTCCTGCGGGCAATATCACCGTGACCGTAGTCCCCTGCCCCGGTATACTATCGAGATAGACTTCGCCGCCGTGACGTTCCACCACTACCTTGACCAACGCCAGACCGAGACCCGACCCGCCGATTTCTCCAGGAAGACGTTGCTTGCCACGGTAGAAGCGTTCGAAGACGTGCGGCAAGTCTTCCGGCGCTATCCCGACACCTGTATCGCGGACAATCACATAGACGAGACCTTCGTAGGAGAGCGCCTCGATGTCTACCCGCCCGCCCGGCTGTGTGAACTTGATGGCGTTGTCCACGATGTTGGCGAAAGCCTGCGTCAGTTGCTGCGCGTCTCCCCAGACGGACGGCAGCGTGTCCCCAATGTGCAGGTCCAGAGTGATCTGCCGCTCGCGTGCCGAGGGGGCCATATCCACGGCGACCCGTCCCAGCAGGTTGGCCATGTCGCACTCTTCACTCACGCGCCGCCCTGCCCCGGCCCGCTCCAGATCAAGGATACCGTTGATCAGGCGATACATGCGTGAAAGCTGCAACCAGATTGCACTGATATACTCCCGCATCTCCGCGGTGAAGACAGCCTCGCCGTCCTCCTGGAGCAATTCCATGTAGCTCATGGCGGCCTGCAACGGATTTTTCAGGTCGTGACTGGTCATTTGCAGCATTTGACTTTTCAGTTTGTCTAATTCTTTTAATTCAGTAATATCATTTAACACAACCACCCATCCCTTAGGACGCGGGCGTCCCAGTCCCGCTACGTGGCAGAGGTACACGTGCCCCTGAACGTCTATCTCGTAGGTGTGCACACGCTTCTGCTTCAGGTCGCGCAGGACGGCGCGGGCACTGGCCGGCAGGTACTGGCGTGGGACGAAATCGGTCAGTTTCCAGCCGACGGGGTCAACATTAGCCTGCAGCAACGTCTTCGCTGCCGGGTTGGCGAAGATGATCCGATAACGCCGATCCAGGGCAATGACTGGATTTTCGGTGCTGGTGAGCACCGCCTCAAGCTGACTCTTGGCGGTTGCCAGGTCGGTCAGCAATTCGCGTTCAGCCTCGAACAGACGACTGTTGGTAATCGCCACGGCTGCCTGTGGGCCGAGCAACTCCAGCAAGCGCAGGTCTTCCTGATCGAAGAGCCGCCCCTGGCGTCCCTGCACGACTAACAGCACGCCGACTACCTCCCCACCAAACACAAGCGGCGCGCACAGCACCGCGCCGAATGTTTCTCTGGCCAGTGGTAAGTCCGGTTCGCCGGCCCATTCGCGCCCATAGTGCTCCAGACGACGGGCGCGCTTGTCGCTGGCTACGGTGCCCACGATCCCCTGCCCCACACGCATTGTGGTGCCAACGAACTGTTCGGGCATGTTGAAGACAGCCGCCAGGGTCAGCGTGTCATCGCGCTTGAGATAGATCGCCGCTCCATCTGCCCCCAACAGTTCGGCGGCCTGAGCGGCGATGGCTGCCAGCGTTTCGTTGAGACGAAGTCGGCTGCTGATAGCAAGCCCTACATCGCGCACCGCTTCGAGTTGCCTGGCACGCCCCAGCAGAGGCAGCATGATTTGCTGACGTACTACGGTATAAGCCATGACCAACACCGCCGCCGCGCTTGTATCTTCGGCGATGCCCGAACCGCGTAGGCCGGGGCTGACCAGGGCCAGACTGTGTCCGATACAATAGAGGAGAATACCATACACAATTCCGCGCGCCCGAATCTTGGCCCGGTTGCGCCAGGTGACGAATGCTGTGGCGGCATGCAAGGCCAGGAAAAGCCCGGTCTGAGGGGCACTGTAGGTGAATTGCAAAGCTCCCGCGGCGCTGATGTCGAAGGGGCGGCTGATCTCCACCACAAACAACAGGAAGAACTGATACCCTGTCACCCCTACCAGCCCCACTGTGCTGGCCAGGCGAAACAAGCGCCCTCGCACGCTCGTGATGATCACCGCGTAGATGTACAGAGCCAACCCTGCTCCAGCGTAGGCTAGATCCATGAGTCGCAGGCCCAGGCGGATCGCGTCGGCATCTGCATTCGTGTAGGCAGCCGCGCGGGCGAGCAACGAACCAGCAGCCCACAGACCCACCATGAGCAGGAAAATCGCCAGATAGCGGTTCGCGTTGCTGTGAGAATCTTGCCAGAGTGCCAGCAGTAGCAAGCCCAACGCGAAAACCAGCGTCAGGCCGTCCAGGAGGAGCACGAGGGCTGTAAGACTCATGATGGTCGTCGGTGGCGAGTTATCTGCGCAGGAAGCTGCCCTGTTTTTCGAAGCGATAGCCGACGCGATGCTCGGTCTGAATATAGGTCGGATTGGCCGGGTCTGGCTCGATCTTGCGGCGCAACTGACTGATATAGACGCGGGGGTAGTATACGTCGTCCACGTACTCCGGCCCCCACACCTGTTCGAGCAAGTCTCGCTGCGATACCACCCGCCCGGCGTTTTCGAACAGGACCATCAATAGCTTGAACTCGGTAGGCGTCAGGTGGACTTTCTGGCCGTTGACATAGACTTGCCGACGGGGCAGGTCTATGTTCAAGTAGCCATCATTGTATCCAGACTCTACTTGCGGAGCGACCATTTGCGACCGCCGCAGCAGTGCTTTGACGCGGGCGACAAACTCGTTGAGCCGGATAGGTTTGACCAGATACTCATCGGCTCCAGCGTTCAGTCCTTCGATGATGTCCTCTTCGGTGATAGCCTGCGCCGAGAGCATCATCACTGGTGTTTCGGCTACTTCGCGGATGCGCGTGCACACAGTAAGCCCGCTCATCTCCGGCATCACGATGTCCAGTACCACCAGATCGGGCCGCTCCGAGTGAAACAGACGCAACCCCTCCAGTCCGTCTCCTGCCAGGACGACTTCGAATCCTTCGCGTTGCAGTTTGCGCCCCAACGCATCGCGAATGGCGAATTCGTCATCTACGATCAGAACTTTGGCCGTCATCATCTCATCTCCCCGCCTCGCCGGCAAGCTGTTGGACTTGCAGGCGCCTGATGATTCGGTCAGTAAGTCTGGTCAGTGCTGCGCCAGAAAAGCAGCGACCTCGTCGGCAGTGGGCAGCGAAGGCTGAGCGCCCATCTTGGTGGCCGCCAGAGCGCCGCAGGCACTGGCATAGCGCGCTGCTTGCTGCAGATCACTCCCCTGCCCCAAAGCAACCGCCAGCCCTGCGTTGAATGCATCACCTGCGGCTGTCGTGTCGACTGCCTGGACCCGGAAAGCCGGTATACGGACAGTCCTGTGGCGATCAATCACCAGCGCTCCTTCGGCTCCCAAGGTGACAATGCCCTCATTGACTCCCAGGCCGAGCAGTATCTGTCCCAACTGCTCATCTGTCAGATTCAGGATGTCCTGTTCGGCAATTCCAGCCAGTTGCGCCAGCTCGATACGGTTGGGAGTCAACACATCAACCGCCTGTAGAAGTTCGCGCGGGAGGGTGCGCGCGGGCGCGGGATTGAGCACGACCTTCACACCATGGGCACGCGCGATGCGCGCCGCCGTCATCACTGTGTCGAGAGGCACTTCCAGCGGCATCACCAGGGCATCCGCCTGTGAAAATGCCTCCTGTGCCGCTTCCACATGTTCCGGTAGCAGTCGCATGTTGGCTCCGGACGCCACGGTGATGCTGTTTTCCCCGTCTGCCGCGACGGCGATCAACGCGACTCCTGTGGCCTCTTCGGGGTCGCGGGTGATATAGCGAGTGTCAATGCCTTCTGCGCGATAAGTCTGTACACACTGATCGCCAAAGATATCCATACCTACACGGGCGACGAACAGGACATCGGCCCCCAGGCGGGCTGCGCCCACGGCCTGGTTGGCTCCCTTTCCCCCCATGGCCATCACGAAACTGTGACCCAAGACGGTCTCACCAGGCCGGGGAATGTGGGGGGTCTGCACAACGAAATCTACATTGGCGCTCCCAACCACGATGACACGGGGCATACTGGCGTAAACTCCTTTTGTGAACATGTTCCGAGGTCTGTCAATGCCCTAATCTTACTCAGACATGTGGTTTTGTGCATCCTGGGCAAACGAAAGGGCCGGCCTCTCGGGTGGGGGCCGGCCCCGGATGCCTTGCATACGGCCAGAAAGCTATGAGGCTTCCTGCAGGATAGCCCGCAGTACAGCGTTCAGGATACCGCCGTGACGGTAGTAGTGTACTTCGACGGGGGTATCGAGACGGCAAATCACTGTAAATTGGCGGATGCTGCCGTCGGCGGCAGTAGCTCGCACCAGCAACGGTTGGCGCGGGGTCAGGCTATCGCTCAGGCCTTCGATATCGTAGACTTCGTGTCCGCTCAGGCCAAGTGAGGCGGCGTTCTCACCCTCTTTGAACTGCAGCGGGAGCACGCCCATGCCAATCAGGTTGCTGCGGTGAATTCGTTCGAAACTCTCAGCCAGTACCGCCCGCACACCCAGGAGCATCGTCCCCTTGGCGGCCCAGTCTCGCGAACTGCCTGCCCCATACTCCTTGCCAGCGATGATCAGCAGAGGGGTGTTCTCGGCACGGTAGCGCTCGGCAGCATCGAAGATAGACATGCGTTCCCCACTGGGCAGATGTATGGTCACGCCGCCTTCCACGCCAGGCACCAGCAGGTTCTTCAAGCGGATGTTGGCGAAGGTGCCGCGGACCATCACCCGATCGTTACCGCGCCGCGTGCCATAGGTGTTGAAATCCTTCACCGCGACTCCCTGGGCAATGAGGTAACGCCCGGCGGGGCTGTCGGGCGCGATAGAGCCAGCGGGAGAAATATGGTCGGTCGTGATCGTGTCGCCGAAGAGCGCCAACACCCGCGCTCCGCGTATGTCGCGGATTGGCTCAGGCTCCGGCGAAAGGTTCGTGAAGAACGGCGGTTCCTGGATGTACGTGGAGCGGGGATCCCAGGAATACACCGGACTATCAGCGACGGGTATGGCGTTCCAGGTCTCATTGCCGTCGTAGACATTGCTGTATTGCTCGCGGAACATCTCCGGCTTGAGAGCGGCAGCGATAGTCTGCTGAATTTCCTCCTGACTGGGCCAGATATCGCGCAGGAAGACCGGCTGTCCGTCTCGATCGGTGCCGATTGGCTCCGACATGAGATCGATGTCCACTGTCCCCGCGATGGCATAGGCTACCACCAGTGGCGGTGAGGCCAGGTAGTTGGCCCGCACGTGCGGGTTGATGCGTCCTTCGAAATTGCGGTTGCCGCTCAGCACTGCCGCCGCGATCAGATCGTTCTCACTGATGGCTTCAGCGACAGCCTGAGACAACGGCCCACTGTTCCCAATGCAGGTAGTGCAGCCGTAACCGACTACGTAGAAGCCCAGTTGTTCCAGGTAGGGCAGCAGGCCCGCCTCTCGCAGGTAGGCCGTGACCACTTTCGACCCTGGGGCCAGGCTCGTCTTGACATAGGGGGCAACCTGCAAACCGCGCTCGACTGCCTTCTTGGCGAGCAGGCCCGCTCCAATCATGACCGAGGGGTTGGAGGTATTGGTGCAACTGGTGATCGCAGCGATTACCACCACGCCGTGCCCAACCTCGAACGACTGATGCCCGTTGCGCGCAAGCTTGATCTCAGCGCGGCGAGTCAGCGCATCAGGCGGCAGGGCAAAGCCGCGCTCGGACACCGGCGCGCTGAGCGCCTGCCGGAATTTCGCCCGCATCTCGGTCAGCGGCACCCGATCGTGCGGGCGTTTAGGGCCAGCCAGGCTGGGTTCGACAGTGCTCAGATCGAGTTCGAGCGTGTCCGTGAAGAGCGGATCGGGGGTGTCGTCGGTGCGGAACAAGCCCTGTGCACGGGTGTACTGCTCGACGAGCTGTACCACCTGCGGCGGACGGCCCGTATAGGCAAGATAGCGGATGGTTTCCGCATCTACCGGGAAGAAACCCATCGTGGCTCCATATTCTGGAGCCATGTTGGCCAGCGTCGCCCGGTCAGGCAGGCTCAGGCTGCTGAGGCCGCTGCCGTAGAACTCAACGAACTTGCCCACGACGCCCTTCTTGCGCAGCATCTGTGTCACCACCAGCACCAGGTCGGTGGCGGTCGCGCCTTCTGGCAGTTGCCCGATCAGCTTGAAGCCGATCACTTCGGGCAGCAGCATGTAGATCGGCTGGCCCAGCATCACGGCTTCGGCCTCGATGCCCCCTACTCCCCACCCTACTACTCCCAGGGCGTTGATCATGGTGGTATGCGAATCGGTGCCAACCAGACTGTCGGGGAACGCCACGGTGATCCCGTCTTGTTCCTGGGTCAACACTCCACGCGCGAGATATTCGAGGTTGACCTGATGCACGATGCCGGTCGCGGGGGGCACGGCGCGAAAATTGCGGAAAGCTTTCTGTCCCCAGCGGATGAATTCGTAGCGCTCGCGGTTGCGTTCGAACTCCATTTCTGCGTTGATCCGCAGAGCGTCCGGCGTCCCAAACACGTCAACCTGGACGGAGTGGTCAATGACCAGGTCAACAGGGATGGCCGGGTTAATGCGGCTCGGATCGCCCCCCATGCGCTGCAAAGCCGAGCGCAACGCGGCCAGGTCCACCAGAGACGGAACCCCTGTGAAGTCCTGCAGAATCACGCGGGCGGGCTTGAATGGAATTTCGTGATCCTCGGTCATAGACGGTGACCAACGCGCGATCTTGATCACGTCGTCGTCGGTGACCTCGAAGCCGTTGTTGTTGCGCAGCGCCGCTTCGAGCAAGACCTTGATCGAGAAGGGCAGCCGATCAATGTCACCGATGCCCTGCTCGGACAGCGCGGACAGTCGGTAATAGGTCACCCGTCCAGCGGCGGTTTCGAGTATTGCGCGCGCGTTGAAAGAATCGCGCAGAGGTCTGGTCGAGCTTGTCATGAACGTTCCTTCCTTGTGCTGCGGATTGTCAGTCCCGAAAACTGTGGTGGAGGCGCGCTATTTCTCTGCAAGATTATAGCGTGAGCCAGGGGGCGTTCGTAACCCATCGAGCGCAGACCGGGCCAAAATATCGCAGGGAAAAGACGGGGATTTGTACACCCGGCACAATCGCGGGGGTTTTCCCCGCGTGTCTAGCTTGTCAGAAGCCCTGGGCTGCCTTATAATACGTCTCCAGTTTTCATGAAACTATCCCGCCCGACCTAGTATGCGCTCACGGGGATCGCATTGCTTCGACATCAGACCGCCTCTGAACACTACTGGACCGATCACTTCGAGGTAACAGACGAAGATATTGAGTTCCTGTTCAACGTCTTCCTCGAAGATGAGAAGCCTCTCTCCAGCCAGGAACTGGCCCGACGCCTGGTAGCATTCCGGATCGAAAAAGAAGCGCAATTGCTGCGGCGGCAGTTTCAGCGCGGTGAGGTTTTCCAGCCCCGGCACGAATATCAGGTCGGGCAGACGCTGGTCTTTCCGGCGCTCGATTACGCTGTGGGCCGCGTGGTAGGCGTCCGTCCGGGAAACAATCCGGAGCACGGCGAGTTTAAGGTGATTCAGGTCGAGTTCGAGGATGGGGAAGCACGCGAATTTGCCAGTGCGCTGCAGACGCCTCATCAGCTGAACATTGACTTCAGCGTTGACACTCAGCTTCCTACCGCAACACAGGCTGATATTGACGCCATCATGCGGGATTACGGGGACGACATCATCTACTTGCTGGAGGAGCGGCTGCGCAAAGAAGAGGATGTCGTCTATTTCGCCGGACGGTGGTTTCTCAAGTCCCTGCTGGTGGAGGTGACCATCGCCCATCTGCACCTGGCTGAGGCGGTGCTGGTCATGCACAACGGTGGCCCGCTTGAAACAGAGCGTATCATCAAGGAAGTGGGGCTGCCTGGCCAGGCGAACCGGCGTCTGCAAATCTTCTCGCTTGAATATGCGATGTTCCACGACCCGCGGTTCGACGAAGTGGGGCCGGCGGGGCGCGTGTTGTGGTATCTGCGCGATCTGGAGCCGCCAGAAGTGGTCAAGGTGCCAGAGCGCCTGCGATACAAGCCGATTGAGTACGACTGGCGGTTGCTGACAGAAGAACTCGCGCAGCTCGAATACGAAATTGACGACGAGCTATCCAACCTGCGCTCTCCGGCGTCTCCAGCGGACTCGGTAACCTTCAGCCTGAACTTCCCTCACCGCAGGACGGGGACGTTGCCGCTGAATTCGCATCTGCGGCACCTGTTCCCTACGGCGTATGAGGCGCAGCGCATCTTGATGACGCTGATCGACGGTCAGACGGGCGAGGAAATGCCGGGCTGGGTCGTGCGCGAGCATCGCTACGTCTACGGGCTGGCCGATTTCTATCGTCGGCATCGCCTGCCCGTAGGAGCTTATATCATTGTCCGGCGCACCGATGATCCTTCGCGGGTAGTCGTTGATTTTCATGCGCACCGTCCCCGGACTGAGTGGATTCGTCTGGCGGTGCCGGGTCCCAATAACCGACTGCTGTTCGAAAGCCAGAAGCGTGCGATCGGGGCCGAATATGATGAGCTGATGGTGCTCGGTGCTGACGATCTCAAAGGTATTGATGCGCTGTGGATTTCGACTGATAAGCCGCAACGGAGCCTGGCCGATATCATGCGCGAGTTGATGGCCGAGCTGGCGAAGCTCACGCCGCAGCGCACCGTACACGCCAAGACGCTCTACAGTGCGGTGAACGTCATCCGCCGGTGTCCACCGGGGCCAATCTTCGCCACGCTGGTATCTAACCCAGAGTTTGAGCATGTAGGCGGGCCATACTGGCGGTTGGCCTGACGGCACAACGCAGATCAGGGGAAACAGTGAATTCTTCGACCGGGATTGCCAGCAAACGCATACGACCTACGCTCGACACCAAATTCCACATTGACTACAGTTGGTGGGAGCGTGAGGGGCGCGATCTGCGAGTCTATCTGCTGAGTCATCTGCCACCGGAACAACGCGATTTCTTCTCTGAACATCGCGACACCGAAGAGGTGGACTGGATCGATCCGGTCACTGCGGAAGTCAAGAAGGTAGATGCGTTGCAGCGGGCGCTGCGCGAAGCGAGCAAGCAGCCCGATTTCATCACCCCTCACCTGTCGCTGGTAGATGCTGTCTTTCGCGTCTTTCTGGCCAACGGCAACACCCCCCTTACCCCTGTGGAGCTGAGCGAGTTGATCGGTCGCCCACCCATGACCATCTTGAGAACGCTCAGCGGTGGAACCGTGTACAAGGGGATTCGCCCCTGCCTCGATGAAGAATAAGCCGGTTGCTGATCGCGCTTGACACGGTCAGATGTGGGCCGTACAATGACGGAGCGATGCCCCTGTAGCTCAGTGGATAGAGCAGCTGCCTTCTAAGCAGACGGTCGGGGGTTCGATCCCCTCCAGGGGCGTGCAAAACAAAGCGGCAGGCGAGACGACCTGCCGCTTCCCATATGTTTCCCGGTCGGGGGGCACGCTCAGGACATGATGGATTGGTAAAGCGCCTTGGTCTCCGGCTCTGGCTCTTTACCCTCTTGCTTCAGTTGATCGGCCAGTTTGCGGTAGTGCGCGGCAGCCTCACTGCGACGCCCCAGATCGGCGTAGAGCTGCATGATCTGCCGATGAATGGGTTCGTAACGGTCGTTCTCGTTCACCGCCCGCAACAGCAGACCCAAAGCGTGTTCCTGACGCCCCTCGGCCAGGCGAATGCGTGCCATCTCACTCAGCGCTTCCAGGTAGCCTTTCTGATAGTCCGCACGGCGATCCAGTATCCACTGGTCAACATGCCCCTGTAAGAAAGGCCCCTTGTAGAGATCAATCGCCTGCTGCCAGGCGCTGGCCTTGTCCTCAGTTTCTGGGGCGCGCCCGCGTACCAGTGCACCGACAAACTCGGCGATATCATACTCGACGGACACTTCGGGATTGATGCGGTAATAACCTCCCTCGTGCACCAGCACGTCGAAGTTGAGCGCTTTGTGCAGGCGGCGCTTGGTCACATGAAAGACGTTGACCGCCTGGTCGCTGGCCAGATCGGGCCAGAAAGCCTGGCAGATCTCCGATCGGGTCACCACTGGCTTATCCAGCGCAAAGAAGAACAGCAGGCGAGGCAGGTGCCCTTCCCAGGTATTGATCACCTCACCGTTGTGAATGACCAACCCCGGTCCCAGGGCGTTCACCTGCAGATGAATCACGCCATCGGTGCGCATGTCGTAGAAGTTGCTGGTCACCAGTTGGTTGTCGCGCAGAATGACAGCTTTCTTCTGGGCGATCAAGGAGATCCAGGGTAGCCGGGGGAGCGTCCGGCTGTTGATCACGATCTGGCAACGGGAGGGGACACGCAGAATCGTCTGCTCAATAAACCACTGAATGTCGTCTGCGCCATCGGTGCGGTCGTATTCATCCAGGATCAGCATGAACGGTTCGCTGGAGAGATCAGCCAGATCGGCCACGAAGGCGTCCAGCAAGTCCACCAGTTTCTGCTCTGGATCGAACTGGATCAGATTGACATGACGGCCAAAGGTGGGATGCTGATTGGCGAGATCGTGAGTGATGCCGGACAGGAACGAGCGCACGTCTACATCATCCGGCCCCATCGCGTAGTAGAATACGCGCTGCTCTGCCGAATTCATGAGCTGGGCAACAACCATCGACCGGTAGCGACTGGCCGGGTGCAGCAAGATCACTTGTGCCCCTGCACCGCGCATGCGCACCGCCTCAAGGACTCTTGACACCATCTGATTCAGTTCCATGGCTGGCCTCTCTTGTCTGTAAGCAATTGCCAGAGTATAGTATAGAAGACGTTGCACGATAAGGCAAGGGCTAAGGATTGTGTTCTTTGGCCTTACGCGTCAGATCGAAATTATTAGTGTCGCTCATCAAGAAATTGGCCTTATGACAATAACGATCATTACTTATCAGCAAATTATGTGCCTACAACAGGAACAGGGAGGGGCCTGGAACAGCACATTGGACACCCTTTTGCTCCCCATGATACAATACGCGCACCATCACGGGAAGGGTCGGGGAAACCGGCGGGCCGCTGTGATTGGTCTGTGTTGCACATCTGTGCCTGAGACCAGAGTGAAAGAGAGCGCGCCATGTACAAAGCGGTGAGAAATTCGATCGTGCTGGGCGCTGGGCTGGCAGCCAGCGCGGTTGTGGGATGGCTTCTGCTCAAAGAAAGCAAGCGCGGCAAACTTGCTGCGCGTTTCCTGGTTCGTTCGCGGGTCCACGAAGCCGGGCCTGAGCCATTACCGGAAATCAGGCTGCCGTTGGATACCCTGGAGACAGAGCCTGCGCCCGCCGCTGAAGCTGTCATGCCCGGTGACGATTTCACGCTGATCAAGGACATTGGCCCGCGTTTCGCACAGGCGCTGCGCGATGCGGGCATCGTCAGTTTTGCGCAGCTTGCCGCCATGACGCCGGAGACTTTGGCCGAGCGCCTGGCTCCATTTGTCGCGGTGCGGCCTCAGCGCATTCGCAACAACGACTGGATCGGTCAGGCCAAACAACTGGCGAATTCCAGCAAATAAAACATGGACACCCTTCTTCCCAACGACATCACGCTCGACCAGAAGTCCGATCTGCTGATCATTCAATGGAACGATGGGCGTGTCTGTCGTTATCCACTTGGCCCGCTGCGTCTTGCCTGTCCCTGTGCCGAGTGTCGGGGAGGGCACGCCAACATGGGGAGGCAGTCCGACCCGGAGAACCTGCTCCACCTGATCCCCACCCGCCATTATGCTGTTGAGAATCTGGAGATCGTGGGCAACTATGCTCTGCAATTCTACTGGAACGATGGTCACCATGCCGGTATTTACACCTGGGAGTATCTGTACCGCTTGTGCCCGCCAGAGGAGGATTGATGACTGATCCGTTGGATGATTCCCTTGGGGCGCTGTCTGCTGAGTTTCAACTCCTGCGCTTCGAGGCGATTGAGACTCTTGAGTATTGCCTGACCAAAGGCGATGGCACTGCCTTCCTGGAATTTCTGGAATCGCAGGTGCTCAGTTCTCCGCCTCGGCTGGAACTGTTGCGTAATATCGCCGACGAACTGCATCTGCGCTTGTTGCGGTTGCGCGAACAACAGCTTGACATGGGCGAACAGATTTCCGCGGCGTTGCTGGAGCATTCTTCAGATGTCCCGCCGCAGAATCTTTCCCCCTACCCCGAAAGGGGGGAGCCGCTTGTGTCCTTCTCAACAGAGGAGTTTCCTCCGCTCAGCAAAGCCATTCGCTCCTTGTTGGATGTAGCGCATCAACTGGCGGCGGATATTCAGATAGCTGAAGATCTCTACCAGACTGTCATGGATTGGTGGATTGCATTGAGCATCTCCGCTTCACGCGATCTGATTGGCATTCGCACCCTGGCGGGAATCTCAGGTGACACTGCCCGTGTGCATTGAAATGTGACTTCGTTTTCAGGCGGTTCAGGCAAAGGGTCAACGGTGATGTCCAAACCCTACGAACGATATCTGCAGGAAATCTTGATTGATAGTGACAGGGTTCAGGCGCGCGTAGCCGAGCTGGGCCGTCAGATCAGCGCGGACTATGCCAATGTGCGTCCTGTGCTGCTGATCTGCGTGCTGAAGGGCGGCGTCATGTTTCTGACAGACCTGATGCGCCATCTCGACTTTCCGCACAGTGTGGATTTCATGGCAATCGCCAGCTACGGGAGTGGCGTGCGCGAGACTTCAGGGCGCGTGCGCATAGACATGGACCTGAAGCAAGACATCGCCGGAAAGCATGTAATCATTGTCGAGGATATTGTAGATAGCGGGCACACGCTGCAATATATCCTCAATATCCTGGCAACTCGCGACCCCGCCAGTGTCAAGATATGCACCCTGCTGAGCAAGCCCAGCCGTCGCCAGGTGCACATTGATCTGGACTACGTGGGATTCGAGATTCCGGATAAGTTCGTCTTCGGTTACGGACTCGACCTGGACGAGTATTATCGCAATTTGCCCTTCATCGGCGTGTGCAGACCAGACGTGCAGGTGGAGGAGGCGTGATTGGCCCTGGAGCCTGTCGTGCCGGCGCGCCCGCTGGTCTGGCCGCCGCTTGTTGAACGCCTGCGTGCTCTCCTACAGGATCAGCCAGATATTTATCTTGTCGGTGGAGTGGTGCGCGATGCGCTGCTCCAGCGGCCTTCTCACGATCTCGATTTGGTGACGAATGGTGACGGCTGTGCCGTTGCCAGGGTGATCGCCGACGAACTGGGAGGCGCCTATTACCCGCTCGACATCGAACGTGGCGTAGGACGGGCGCTGATTCCCTGGGAGCAAGCGACCGTCACGGTTGATGTCGCCCGCATCCGTGGGCCAGACCTGCTTGCCGATCTGTCTCTACGTGATTTCACCATCAATGCTATGGCGGCCCCCCTGGCAGGCAGCGGGCAGAGCGTGTACGACCCGTTAGGCGGCCTGGCTGATCTTCAGGCGAAAAGACTCCGTCTTTGCGCACCAGGGGCCATTGCGGACGATCCAGTGCGCAGTCTGCGCGCGGTGCGTTTCAGCCTTGTGTTTGGCCTGTTCATCGAGCCGGAGACACGGGCTGCGCTGCGCGACAACGTGCACCGCCTGAAAGAATGCTCTGTAGAGCGCATTCGCGACGAGTTCTTTGCGATCTTGCAGGCCCCGCGACCGCAGGCAGGGCTGGCGGTGCTGCAACAACTCGGCTTGCTCCAACAGATCATCCCGGAAGTCGGGCAACTGGTAGGGGTAGCACAGCCGTCTCCTCATCAATACGACGTGTGGCGGCATACACTGCTCACTGTGGAGCGCATGTACGAAATCGCGAGCATGTTGGAAGGCCAGCGCCCCAGTGACGACGCCGCCAACGTCCAGCTAGGACTGATCGCCTTTGCACTCAGCGGTATGCGAGAACGCCTGGACGAACATCTGAAACAAGTCTGGGCCAACCATCACACACACCGGGGATTGCTGGTGTTGGCTGCTCTGTTGCATGACATTGGCAAACCCGCTGCCAGGCAGGCGGCAGGCGAAAGACCCAATTTCCACGGGCACGAGCGCGTCGGAGCCACCATAGTCCGTGATCGTGCTCGCGCGCTCCGCCTGAGCAACGAAGAAACGGCCCGCCTGGAAACGATTGTGCGCCATCATATGCGCCCTCACTGGCTCTTTGCCAGTCAGCCGCTGACGCGCCGGGCCGTCTATCGTTTCTGGCGTGACACAGGCGAGGCGGGCATAGATATCTGTCTGCTGGCGCTGGCCGACTACCTGGCGACCTATGGGATTATGCTCGACAGTCAGCAGTGGACTTATTACCTGGAACTGGTGCGCGACTTGCTGCAGAGTTACCTGCACCGCCGCGAAACCGACGTAGCTCCTCCGCCGCTGCTCACCGGGCACGACCTGATCCAGGAATTGCAGTTACGGCCAGGACCACTGGTGGGAGAGTTGGTCGAACGACTGACCGAGGCGCAGGTGATGGGCGAGATCACTTCCAGAGAAGAGGCGTTGGTCTTCGCCAGGCGTTTCCTTTCAGAAAAGGGACTTCCTTGAGGGGGGTGCCCCTAGCCAGTCGAGACGCGCTCAAAGAACCACAGCATGGTCTTGCCGTAGATGCGCGCGTCGTAGGGCTGGAGATGCTGCAGGGAGACCTCCTGGCGCTCGCGGGGATCGATCTGCACGATGACGATGCCATCTTCCTGCACGTGCTCAGGATTTTCGTCGAGCAAGAGCAGAGTCTCTTTCCACAGGCCCAGGTATTGGGGGGGCGCAACGTAGATGTATTCGAAGGGGTCGGGTCGGGGGGTCCGCAGGTAGACGAACACATTGGCCCGCAGCACCTGGGCGCGGTTGGCCAGTCGCGTATGTGCCAGATTCTCGTGAATCGTGCGCACGGCAAGCGGGTGATTCTCAACGAAGCGGGCCAGCGCTGCTCCCCGACTCAGCGCCTCGATCCCCACAGAACCTGTGCCCGCGAAGAGATCAAGAAAGGTGCTGTCTACCACGCCCTGCCCCAGGATATTGAACAGCGCTTCCTTCACGCGATCCATGACAGGGCGGGTTGACGAACCGGGCACCATTTTCAATTTGCGGCCCTTCGCCGTTCCGGCGATGACCCGGATGGGCATGGTACTGCCTCCCGGCTCAGCCCTTGCTTTCGACCACTTCGCGGGCAGCGCGGATGTTCGAGAGGGGGGTCGTGGTCATGATCACGCAGCCGGTCGAAAGAATGAAGCGCCGCCCGAAAGTCTGCTCGATGGCCTCTCGCGCCTGCGTACGTACGTCTACAGGCGTGCCATTGTGCATGGGATCCCACCGTCCCAGACCACCGCAAACGGCCCCGCCAAAGCGCAACTTGCCCTCGGCCAGCGTCAGGCCCGTCTCCCGGTCATGCCAGTTGATGGCCTGCACCGGATAATCGGCTACGACGTCGAACATGGGCGCCGATCCATGCAGGTGAACCATGTTGAACCACCACGAATCAGGCAGGGCCTCCAGGATTTGCAGGTCGTAGGGACGCCCAAACTCGCGGTACTCTGCTTCGCTGATCACGGTGTAGGAAGCATGCTGGATGGCATAGAAAATACCCGCAACACCGCTCCGCCGCATGGCGTCAATGAAACGAAGGGTGCTTTCGGTGATGGTATTCAGCCCGGTCTTCAGGCGATCCGGCGCGGTGCGCATGTGTTCGATCAGCACTTCTTTGCCAGCCAGGTTTTTGGCCTGCGCCAGGGGGCTGAAGATGGTCTGGATGAAGGGCACTTCTTCGCCAAAGGCTTCTTTGAGCAGGCGCAACGTCTCCAACTGACGGCCCAACGCGCCGCGCGTCGGGTCGAGCACGCGCAATTCTGTCCAGTCCAGTGAGCGTTGCACGACACGCCGTACGTATTCTCGTGTGCCTTCCAGGTGTCCTACCCAGCGATCCTGTACTCCATAGTCCACCAGGCAATAGCTGCTGGCAGGAGTGACTTTGACAAAGTCGAAATCCCACTGGCGCTGAAACAGAATGGTTGCTTCAGCCAGATCGCTGGCGCGCTGATCGTCGCCCGGCCAGTGCCGCCACAAGGCGACAGGGACGCGATCGGTTTCCTCTCCTGCAATGGTCTTTTCCAGGCGCTCGCGTTTGCTGAGGGTCATAGGGTATTCGTGCCGTGCAGGTCAGTTGAGAAACTCGGCGATCTGATCGATCTGTTGCCGGGCCATGCGTTGCAACATGAAATAGCGCTCGCGGTCTTCCGGCTCATTCTGTAACGCCTGGGCGGCCAGTTCAGCCACTTTCTCGAACGCCTGACGGGCCTTCTCCTTTTCGCCCAGGTGACGATATGACAGGCCAAGGCCCCAGTGCGCGTCAATCTGGTCGGGGGCTTCGGCCAGGATCGTGGTGAAATGCTCAACGGCGGCCTGTTGCTGACCGGCCCGGTAGGCTCGCCAGGCAGCATCAATCTTTGTCTTGATCTCGTTTTGATCCATGTGAGTCTCCGCAGTCGTGGCCCGCCAGGGCAACACAGCTTGGGGCAGATTCCAGACAGAAGCGAATCTGCAGGGATTATACTGCTCGGCTTCAGGATGGCAAGCGTCAGTCAGCGAGCACACGGAGAGTGATGGGCAGAATCGCCTGCGTGCCCAGGCTGGTACCGCGCCCGTCATAGACGAAGAGAGGCGTGCCCGTTCCACACGGTGCAATGCTGGTCAGGTTGCACGATTCGAGCCGCACGGCAATCCTGTAGGTGCCTGCGGGCAACGCGCGCGGCAACCGCAGGTAGTAGGAATCGCGCACGTAGGTTCTCAGCAGCGGCCACCATGTCCAGCGGCTGGTGGGAATACCCGCTGGATGACGATGTTGCACGATGGGCCAGACGGTCGCGCTCTCGTCCGCACCAGATATCAGTTCAATCTCGACCTGATAGTCTGGCAAGTCTGGCTGCACGGCGCGCCAATACAGGTGCAGAGCGATTCTGTCACCAGGGTGCAAAGGTTGCGCAGCGTCCAAATTGAACGCTAACAGATCAATGCCCCCCTGAAAGGCGCGGGGAAAACCGGTTGCGCCCTCGACAACGCCGGGCGGAGATTCTCGCACCGGCCAGCCAGGTATGAGGGGCATTAGCGCAACGACGAGCGCAACTGACACGCTGAAGCCGCTCAGTACCCATGTGTGCAGCAGCCGTTCTGTGTCTATGGCCAAGACTGCCCTGGGCACGGCTTCCAGCAAAGGGGGCTTTCGCCACAGCACAATACCGACCAGAGAAGCGAGCGCGAGGGCAGACATAGCCCATCCGACATCGCGCGCAGGGGTGCTGCCGAACTCCACTCGTACTTCATGGCGTCCCACAGGGACATCCAGGCTGACGAAACCTGTTTGTGGATCGCGGTGTATGTCTACCTCTCTGCCATCTACCGTAGCTTTCCAGCCGGGGAAATACAGCAGTGCCAGCACCAGTGTCGCAGGGCGACGGGCATTGACGATCAGCCGCTGCGTTTGAGGCCCGCTTTCGATGACGTCGGCCTGAGTCGCCGCGGGCAGTCGCTCACGGATCACCCGGTCGGTGAAGCCGCCCTGGTACGAAGCGAGCAACGACGGCAGGGGTTGTGGCACTGCTGCCAGATCAGACGGCAAAAGCCAGCCGTCCGCAAACGAGCCGGCCAGATACCCGCGCCCTTCGTCGCGCAAGATGTCTGCGACGCTGGTGGGGGTTCGCGATGTGGGCCAGCGCGGTTCGATCCGCAAAGGCAAAGCGGCCATCAGCAGCAGTCCCCCGAGGACGAGCATGCCAGCGAGTGCAATGCGTTGCGAGCGCAACTGCTGCAATGATGGGCCTATCTGTGCTGTCACCAGGGCGCACATGGCGCAAATGGCAGGCAACAGATCGCGCGGATAGGCGCTCAGCCAGGCGGGGACATGCCCCCATAGCGTTTCCGCCAGGGGCGTGACGAGTGCGCAGGTCAGCAGACCAACCAGAACGAAATAGAGCATTTCGCGATGGGCAGCGGGCATATGCCGGGGCAGGGCTGCCAGGCGTGCTTGCCAGGCTTCCCCCCGGCTGACCCAGGCGGCTGGACCAGGGGTACGACGCCAGTCCTGATAGAAGCAAACCCCCAGGCTCAGAAAAGCTGTTCCCCACAAGGCAATCCCGATGGCATTGGTAGCCGGTGAATTGGCGGCGCTGAGATCGGGACGCGACGGCGGTGCCAGCAACCTCGTCAGGGACAACGGTTGCCAGTCCGCCAGTGGCCAGACTATCGCTGCTTGCCAGCGGATCAGGTCGTGTTCCAGGATGGCGGGCAGCAGATAGAACGAACTGAGCATCAGGCCCAGCAACCAGGCCAGCGCCGCTCTGTACGCAGCGTATGTGGTGCGTCCTGCGGCCCAGCAGTGCCAGATCACCCAGCCCAACAGCAGCAGGGCCAACCAGATGTTAAGGGGTGCGTGGGACAGCCACAGCGCGGACGTGACCAGGGTGGCGAATACCAGGTCGCGCCGATGGCCGGTGGTCATCAATACATCATAGCTCCACAGGGCCAGGAGAAATGTGCCAGCGGCCAGCAGCGCCCCTACCCCGCCAGTGGCAAATGACACATCCCACATCACCGCAGGGCACAGGCTGTACCCCAGAGCGGCCAGTAGCCCGGCGTAAGTTCCCCAGCGACGCCTGGCAAAGGCGAAGAGCGACACGACTCCCACCATGATCCCCAGGGTGATGACTGCCTTGACCGCTGTCGAGGGATCAGACTGCACCAGAGCATGATAGAAGCCGGTCAGCCAGTGCGGTAGCGGGGGGAGGTAGTTCCACAATGGGGAGCCGTATCCAGAATTGAAGTCAGGGGCCCAGCGAGGATAGATCACCCCGTCCTGGAGACTGTGCGACATTTCGAGCGTTCGCATCAGTTGCTGCTGCATTTCCAGCGTCGGCGGAAGACCACTGCGTGCCCAGAGTGGTGCGCTCAAGGCGAATGCCAGCAACAACACGCCCAGCCATAGAAAATCGGTCTCTTTCTGGCCGCTGCGCATCCATTCGGGCAGATCTTCGGGGCGAAGACCTGCAGGCAAAGTCACTGGCCGGCGTCGTTTCACAACCCTGCTTCCTCATCATCTGGAAAACATTTGCAAGATCGCGCAGGAACGAGCATTATTAAGGTGATCCACTGAATATGGTCCGGCCTGTGAATTGCCGGAGGGCATGTGCCCGATGTCTTCTTCTCAGGAAACTCTGCTCAACGGCCGCTACCGCCTGCTGGCTCAACAAGGGTCGGGCGGCATGGCGGTTATCTACAAAGCGACGGACCTGGCATTGGGCCGTACCGTTGCGGTTAAAATTCTGCGCCCCAGCCTGACCAACGATCCAGAGTTCCTCAAGCGCTTTCGGCAGGAGGCGCGGAACGTTGCCAACCTGTCGCACCCCAATATTGTCACTGTCCACGATGTAGGGCAAGATGGCAACACGCACTACATCGTGATGGAATATGTGGATGGAGAAGACCTCAAGAAGCTGATCCGTGCCAGTGCGCCCTTCTCTATTGACCGCGCTTTGAGCATTGCGATCAAGATTTGTGCGGGAGTCGGCTACGCGCATCGTGCCGGTCTGGTCCATGCCGATGTCAAGCCGCAGAACGTGCTGGTCACCGAGAATGACAACGTCAAGGTGACGGACTTTGGCATTGCTCAGGCTCTGACCGCCACCAAGCCCCGCGACCAGGAACGGCAGCGCGTCGTGTGGGGCAGCCCACACTATTTCTCGCCCGAACAGGCGCAGGGAGAAGCACCTACGCCTGCCTCGGATGTCTACTCCATTGGTATCGTCCTGTTCGAAATGCTCACCGGGCGTCTGCCGTTCGTGGGCACTGACCAGCAAGAACTGGCCATGGCCCATATCCGCGAGACGCCCCCCAAGCCGTCGCAATTCAACCCCAACGTGCCGGAGCATCTGGATCGCATCTTGATGAAAGTGCTCTCCAAGGAGCCGACGGCGCGCTACCGCACAGCCGATCAGTTGGGGCGTATTTTGCTCAGCTACCGGAGACGGGGACAGATCACCACCGATGTGGTGCCAGAGGTGGGTTCCGAGCCATCATTTCCGGCCACGGCTGCGACCATTCCCCCAGAAGCGCCACTCCCTGCACCACGCGCCGCTGCGCCTTCCCCGGTGAGTACGCCGCGTGGGCCGGTCGGCGGGGCACGTTCGGAAGCGCCGACCTACATCTACTCCGAGGTGCCTGCCCAGAGTCCGCCGACCATGCCAGGAGTACCCTCCGTCGCGCGTCCAGGCTATTCCACACCGGTCCCCCCTGCCCCTATGATCCAGTCACGCTATCGGGCAGTCGAGGAACCGCCGCAGCTCGATCTGGTCACTCTGGTGCTGGCCTTCATCGCCTTCCTGGCGGTGATGTTGCTCATCCCCCTGTGGATCGCTGTATATCAGGCCTGGATGGGATGACCGCCAGACTTTCTTATGCAACATTAATTCCGCCAGTGACCAAAAGGCTGGTTTTTAACTCTCCCTTCCTGTATAATTTTGATTAGGAATTATGCAAATCTGTCATGCGCTGCCGTGCTAACACGCGATCGGTAGCCCAGGCTGTGGAGACAAATCGGGTTGGGAAACGTGCTGGAGGCAGGGAGTGAATAACCGTTCGCGCAATCTCTTCGTGTACATCCTGATTATCGCAGCCATTGCTGCGATAGTCTTTGGGGTACGCAGCAACAGTTCCGATGCAAAGCAGTTGACCGCGAGCGAGCTGGCGCGCGATATCAACGATGGGCTGGTGCGTTCCATTGAGATCTCGGACGAGGGCGAGGTGACCGCCACGTACCGCAACAATGAGACGCGCAAGACCCAGATCAACCCTAACACAGATGATCCCGCGGCCTTGCTGGAATCGCTTGGCGCTTCGCGGGAAATGCTGCAGCAGATTGACTTCGAGTTCACCAAGCCCAGCAACCTCTTCAACTGGATTGGGCTGATCGGCACGTTCTTGCCGCTGCTGCTCATTGGCGGTTTCATCTACCTGATGCTGCGCCAGGCGCAGGGATCGAACAACCAGGCGCTCTCTTTCGGCAAGAGCCGCGCCCGTATGTTCACGGGCGACCAGCCCTCAGTGACCTTTGATGACGTGGCGGGCGCTGACGAAGCCAAGGAAGAGCTGCAGGAAGTCGTCGAGTTCCTCAAGGACCCGGAGCGCTTTATTCAGCTTGGCGCGCGCATCCCCAAGGGGGTGTTGCTGGTAGGCAGCCCCGGCACGGGAAAGACTCTGCTGGCCAAAGCAGTGAGCGGCGAAGCGGGCGTGCCGTTTTTCAGCATCTCCGGCTCGGAATTCGTCGAGATGTTCGTCGGCGTGGGTGCCAGTCGTGTACGTGACCTGTTCGACCAGGCCAAGCGACACAGTCCGTGCATCGTGTTTGTGGATGAAATTGACGCCGTAGGGCGACACCGCGGTGCTGGCCTGGGTGGCAGTCACGATGAGCGCGAGCAGACGCTCAACCAGATTCTGGTCGAGATGGACGGCTTCGACACGGACACCAACGTGATCATCATGGCTGCCACTAACCGTCCGGATATCCTCGATCCCGCCTTGCTGCGCCCTGGTCGTTTCGACCGCCGGGTGGTGCTCGACCGGCCCGATATGCGCGGACGCGAGGCTATCCTGAAGGTTCATACGCGCGGCAAACCGCTGGCTTCCGACGTTGACCTGACCGTGCTGGCCAAGTCCACGCCCGGCTTTGTCGGTGCCGACCTGGAAAACCTGGTCAACGAGGCTGCCATCGTGGCGGCCCGCAAAAACAAGAAGAGCATCAGCATGCGCGACTTCGAGGAAGCCATCGAGCGCGTAGTGTTGGGGCCTGAGCGTCGCAGCCGGATCATCACAGAGGAAGAGAAGCGCCTGATCGCCTACCACGAAGCGGGGCACGCGGTCGTCTTCCACATGCTTCCGAACTGCGATCCTGTGCGCAAAGTCACCATCGTAGCGCGAGGCATGGCCGGGGGCGTGACCTGGGTGATGCCCGAAAACGACTCGATGCTTGGCACGACGCAGCGTTACATCGATCAAATCACGGGTGCGCTTGGTGGACGTGCGGCTGAGGAGATCGTCTTCGGGGACGTTACCAATGGCGCTTCGAGTGACCTGGAGAATGTCACTCGCATCGCCCGCACCATGGTCACTCGCTGGGGCATGAGCCGTAAGCTAGGGCCGCGCGTGTTCGGGCAGAAGGAAGAACTGGTCTTCCTGGGCCGCGAGATTGGCGAACAGCGCGACTACAGCGAGAGCATCGCCGAGCAGATAGACGAAGAAGTGCACGCCATCGTCTCGCAGGCATATGAGCGTGCGCTGCAGGTGCTGCGCGAGAACCGCGACAAGCTAGAAGCAGTGGCGCAGCGGTTGATGGAAGTCGAGACGATTGGCCGCGAGGAATTCCTGGCGCTGATGGGCGAGCCGCCCGAAACGCCTGCGCCCGCGCGTCCTAGCGAACCCAGACCGTCCGGTGCGGCTGAAGCACCCGAAGGCAAGACGGATAGCGAAATGCCCCCGGCGCCGCTGGGAACCGCGCCCTCCCCTGCCTGACATCCCTGATGCTCGTTACACAGCCCCCGCGTCTGGCGGGGGCTGTCTCTTTGAGATAGCCTCGCTTTTGCCAGAGACTGGCTGCGTGTACAATGCCTCTGCAAGTCAAGTAGCGTTGAGATCGCGCTGATCGGAATCGGCGCGGGAGGCCCTGATGAGTTACAACACTCACCCCAAATGGCTCGACCTGCATCACCGTGCCGCTGTTGTGGATATTCATGCCCATCCCGCTCTCAAAGCAGTGCTGTTCCAACGCACGCTGATTCGGCGCGATCGCAGAATCTGGCCTTTCTTCTGGCCTCCCAACCTGCGCACCAGTTTCCCGGCGCTACAAGCCGGCGGAGTAGATGTGCTCCTTTCGGCAATCTATGCGCCAGAGAAACCTCTCATACGTGACATTCCGCTGCTCAAGGTCTTGCGTTGGGTGCCCTTCAGCTACGTGCGTCGCATGTGGCGAATGCTGGTCGAGCCGCCCTATGTCCAGGTGGCAAACTGGTTGCTGGATGATCTAGAAAATCGGTTGGAGGCGTATGCGCGGGAAAGTGCCTCGTCTTCCGAACAGCGCGCGGTCAAGCTCGCTCGCTCATTGGATGAACTGGAGGGGATGCTGGCTCAGGGTGCCGCCAGCCCGATTGCATTCGTGCACTCGTTGGAGGGAGGACACTGTCTGCAAGGACCAGAGGATACCGAGCAGGAGATCGTCGGCAACCTGGAGCATTTCTTTACCCGCGGGGTGGCTGCTCTGACGCTGATGCATTTCTATCCCAACGCCCTGGGAATGCCAGTGTTCCCCTACCCCGCCTATGTATTGCCCTTGCTGCCGCCGCGTCGGCTGAGCCGCCTGATGGAGGCCATTGACCTGGCTCAGGGCCTGACTCCCATTGGTCGCAGCGTGGTGCAGCGCATGACCGAACTGGGAATGCTCATTGATGTCAGCCATTGCACGCCAGCAGCGCGCCGCGACGTGTATCAGATTGTCGGGCAGAGCGGGAAGAGTTCGCTGGTCGTAGCGACGCACGTAGGCGCTTACGCCTTGAACCCTTCCCCTTACAACCTGCAAGACTGGGAAATCCGCTGGATTGCCAATCACGGCGGGGTCATCGGCGTCATCTTCATGAATTACTGGCTGGTGCCCTATCAAACCGCCCTGGGCCTCGATGCTATCGCGGCAACCATGGCCCATTTCGTCCAGGCGGCAGGCGGGTCAACAGAACACATCGCCATCGGTAGCGATTTCGATGGCTTTACCGATCCGCCCGACGACCTGAAGGACGCTTCGGAGTTGCCGCGTCTGACGGAGCGTCTGTTTGCCGAGCATGCCTCGCCCAGTCGCAGGAAGTACACACCAGATGACCTGGAAAACATCCTGGGGCGTAACGCCCTGCGGGTTCTACGCGAAGGCTGGGGGCGACGATCCGCCAGCTAGCGCAAACGGTCAGCCCGATCTCACTGGATTTGCTGCGCCTGCTGTTCGCGTGCCTCCATTTCCATTCGTGCCAGTTCGCGCCGCAGAATCTTTCCCACGGTAGTGCGCGGCAGCTCGTTGACAAAGGCGAAACGCTTGGGCACCTCATAGGGAGCGAGTTTCTGGCTGGCAAAGGCGATCAGTTCTTCTTCCGTGACAGTCTGACCCGGCTTGAGCACAATCCACGCTTTGAGCGCCTCCTGCCCTACTTTCGCAGGATCAGGATGAGGGATGGCTGCCACGCCCACTTCCTGAACCGCGGGATGCTCCATGAGCACATCTTCGACCATCCGCGGGTAGACGTTGAAACCGCCGATCAAGGCCATGTCCTTCTTGCGATCCACGATGTAGAAGTAGCCGTCCTCGTCCATCCGCGCAATGTCACCGGTGTACAGCCATTTCTTACCCTCGGCGTCCTCGCGCAAGGCATTGGCGGTTTCGGTGGGCATGCCGTGGTAGCCGCGCATCAACTGCGGGCCGTGCATGATCAGTTCTCCCACTTCCCCTACCGGCACATCGGTGATGCCGTCATCCAGATCAACGATGCGCACCTCCATATCTGGGAGTGGCAGACCAATTGAGCCGGTGCGGTTCTCGCCTTTCAACGGATTCACGTGTGAGGCAGTCGGAGCCTCGCTCATCCCAAATCCTTCGAGCAACACTCCTCCCGATAGCTCCTCGAAACGGCGCTTGGTGGCAGGTGGCAGCGGGGCCGATCCGCTGATGCAGGCATAGATGGAACTCAGATCATACTTACCCGCCACCACGCCCGGATGGTTGTTGATGGCGTTGAACAGCGCTGGCACGCCCATGAACAGCGTGGGCCGATAGCGGTCGATCTTGGCGACGACATCGGTGATGTCGCGGGGATTGGGCACCATGATCATGGCCGCTCCCAGAGACACGGCAAAGCTCATCACCGCGACCATGCCGAAAACATGGAAGAGCGGGATGGCTGCCAGGAAACGCTCGTCAACATCCTTGCGGGCCAACCAGGCCTGACACTGCAGCGTGTTGGCTACCAGCGCCTTGTGCGACGACATGGCGGCTTTGGGAATGCCAGTGGTGCCGCCCGTGTACTGGAAAATGGCGATATCGTCTCCCTGCACCTCTACTGCCGGGCGACGACCTGCATAATGCGACAACAGGTCCTGCAACCAGTGATCTTCTGACCGCTTGACGATGCGATGCCCTTCCTTCTTCTCTTTCGCCAGCGTGAAGAGCGTTCGGGCAACCGGCGGCAGATACTCTTTGATGTTGGTCGCGATGACATGCTGGACCTTGGTTTGGGATTGAATGCTCTTGACCGCTTCGTAGAAAAGAGTCAGGGTAATTGCCACAGTGGCTCCGCTATCCAGCAATTGCTCGGCCATCTTAGCAGGCGGGAACGTAGGATTGACTGCAACGACGACGCCACCCGCCTTGAGTGTCGCGTAGAAGGCCATGACGAACTGAGCGCAGTTGGGCATGATCAGGGCGACGCGGTCTTCCTTCTTCAGCCCCAGGTCAAGCAAAGCCGCCGCCAGCGCGTCAACGCTGCTATTCAGTTCGCTGTAGGAGACTTCGCTGGCCACATAGCCCACCAGCGGCAGATGAGCGGCAGTGATGATGGCGGGCGCGTTGCCGCGGGTCGCCGCGGCGCGTTCCAGGAAGTACTGCAGCGGATGGTCGGGATAAGGAGCAAGGCTATGCGGGACATCAGGGTCATAGCGTTTGAGCCAGGGCTTGTCTTGGTAGGTCACCACCTTCTGTTTTCCTTTCCCTTGCGCTGACGTGCTATACTTCTTCTCGCACAGGCAATGTATTCGCGGTAACAATCAAGAGAGGCGTATCTGGGTAAGAGACAATTGTTTTGATATCATTGATTTTAAGGGGTGTTTTGACAAAGTTCAACGGGCCTGAATTCGTGGGATCTGTATGAGGCGAGAAGAGCGAATGGCTGCGCGCCAGCTTCCGCTGTTTCCTTCCGACACTGAGCATGCGCTCACCAGGCACAGCCATCTGGCCGATGCGCATGGCCCCTTCCTGGCTTACTTGCGGCGCGAAGGATGCAGCGAGCATACGCTGAAAGCCTTCTCGTCCGACTTGCGGCTGGTCGCAGAGTTCTTCGGTGAGAACTTCGCTCTGAAAGATTTCACGACGACCCGCCTGAACCGCTTTCTAGACTGGCTGGAAAACGGTCGCGGAGTTCCTTGCAGCCGCAAGAGCTATGCGCGCCGGGTGACTACATTGAAAGTCTTCTTCAAGTTTCTGCGGGCGGAGCGCGTGCTCGCGCACGATCCGGCAGAAGCCCTGCTGCAGCGCTCCGGCTCGGCGCCGCTGCAGCCCATCCTGACGGAAGGCGAGATCGCGCAGCTTCTGGCCTACACTGCCAGCCTGCGGGTAGCGGAGCATCCCGATCCGCGGCCTGATTTGCTGGTGCGCCTGTTGCTGGACACCGGCGTCAAGAAGAGCGAATGTATGCGCCTGCGCCCTGACGATGTGATACGGGCCGACCCGCGCCGTCCCTACCTGCTGGTGCGCCATCCTCGTCCCGGTAACGTGTATCGCGAGCGCAAGATCGCCCTCGATCCGGATTGGCCAGCCATACTCGATGAGTACCTGGCGCAATACCAGCCTGCCGACACTATCTTTGACTGCACGGCACGCAATCTGGAATACGTGTTGCACGATACGGCTGTCGCGGCGGGCATCGCCTCGCGCGTCTCATTCGAGATTCTGCGCTGGACCAGTGCCGTCCGGGACTATTGCAGCGGTCTTGATCCCGAAGTGTTGCGCGAGAAAATGGGACTGAGCCGGATTAGCTGGCGCGAGACCAGCCAGAAAATCGCTCAACTCGCCGAGCGCTATCGCTCAACGCCAGACGCGACAGAGTAACCCCTTCAGATACGCCCCTTCCGGGAAAGTGAGCGCTACCGGATGGTCGGATGCCTGCGTCAGCCAGCGGATGATCTGCGCCTCGCAGCGGGCGTCCAGCGCAGCGGAAAACACGATCTTCTGGAACAGGTCCGCGCTGATCGCGCCGGAACATGAGAAAGTGACCAGCATGCCCCCAGGCTTGAGCAACTGACAGGCGAGCAGGTTGATGTCTTTGTAGCCTCTGGCAGCGCTTTCCACCTGTCGCGCCGAATGGGCAAACTTCGGGGGATCAAGGATGATCAGGTCGAAAGTGCGCCCCTCTTCGCGCCAGTAGCGCAGCACAGAGAATACATCCCCCTCGACGAAGTCTTCTTCGTTGATGGCGTAACCGTTCAGGGCAATGTTGCGGCGGGCCAGCCTGAGTGCTTCCGCGGAACTGTCTACGTTGATCACGCGGCGGACCAGGCCGCCCAGGGCATAGACGGCAAATCCTCCTGTATAGGCGAAGGCGTTCAACACCTCACGTTGAGCGGCGTACTCGTCCCAGCGAAACCAATCACCGACGATTTCGCGGTTTTCGCGCTGATCGAGGTAGAAGCCCGTCTTGTGCCCTCCACGCACATCTACCAGAAAACGGCGTCCGTTTTCGTCTATCTCGATCAGTTCGGGCGGTTCCTGCCCTGTCAGCAGCCCACATCTGTTGGGCAGTCCCTCCTTGGCTCGCACGTCCACATCGCTACGTTCGAAGATACCAACGGGAGCGAGTAACTCGTTTAGAAGGGCGACGATGAGCGGTTTGCGCACCTCAATGCCCAGCGTGAGTGCCTGAATGACCAGCCAGTCCCCGTAGCGATCCACCACCAGGCCCGGTAAGCCGTCATTCTCGGCATTCACCAGGCGGTACGCGACCGGTTTGCCCTGCTCAGCCAGCCGATTCTGCACATGCCGCCCCTGAATGGCGCGTTGCAACCGCTCGCGCCAGAAACGTTCGTCTAGGGGTTCGTCCTGGTTCCAGGAAAGCAGGCGTACCCGAATGGCAGAATGGCTGTTCCAGTAACCGCGCGCCAGGAATTCACCCTCTTCATCGCGGACAGTCACGATGTCTCCGTCGGCTGGTTCGCCTGCGACCTTCTTGATCGCGCCGGAGAAGACCCAGGGATGTCGGCGCAGGACCGCCTTCTTCTTCTCAGAATATACGATAACCGCCGCTTCGCTCATCGCCTGTCGTCCAGCATGGCCAGCAGTCCTGCCTCGTCCAGCAGCGGTATGCCGAGTTCCTGCGCCTTGGTGAGCTTACTGCCCGGTTCGTCGCCAACCACAACGTACGAGGTCTTCTTGCTGACACTGCCAACCACCTTGCCGCCGTGCTGTTCGATCAGAGCGGTGGCCTCGTTGCGCTTCAGCGTCGGCAGGGTACCGGTGATGACGAACGTCAGTCCGGCCAGACGGTTGGACAGGCGCGGTTGAGGGGCAGCTTCCTCCTGGAGTCGTACGCCGGCAGCGCGCAGTTTCTCGATGAGGGTACGGTTACGGGGGTTGGCGAACCATTCCACAATCGCTCTGGCCGTATGCGGCCCCAGCCCTTCCAGTGTCTGCAATTCTTCTTCGGTGGCAGCCGCCAGTCGGTCAATGCTGTGGAAATGCCGGGCAAGCAGTTCGGCGACTGTGCTCCCTACCCCGCGGATGCCCAATGCGGCAATCAGGCGGGCCAGGGGACGTTCTTTGGCTGCGCGGATACTTGCCAGCAGGTTCTGCGCTTTCTTCTCCGCAAAGCCTTCCAGGCGCAGCAGGTCATCGGCGGTCAGAGTGAAGAGATCTGCCTCGTCGCGAATCAACCCCTGCTCCAGCAACTGACGCACACCTCGTTCGCCCAGCCCCTCGATATCCATCGCCTCGCGCGATACGAAGTACTCGATGTTACGCGCGATGCGTTCCGGGCAGGCTGGATTGGTGCAGTAATATGCCACCTCGCCCTCGTCTCGCCCGACCGGTGACCCGCAGGCCGGGCAGGTCGTCGGTGGCGCAATGGGGCGTTCGTCACCGGTGCGCGCCGCCACGATCGGCCCGACGACGTAGGGAATCACCTCACCGGAGCGCTTGACGATGACGCGATCCCCGATGCGGATGTCTTTCTGGGCGATCAGGTCGTAGTTGTGCAGGCTGGCCTGACGCACCGTGACGCCGCTGACGAATACTGGTTCCAAAATGGCCGTGGGCGTGAGTACGCCGGTGCGTCCCACATTGGCAGCCACATCCAGCAAACGGGTCGTTGCTTCCTCTGCGGGGAACTTATAGGCGACCGCGCCACGGGGGTCTTTGCCCACCACTCCCAGATCGTGGTAAGTTGCCAGATCGTCTATCTTGATCACCAGGCCGTCAATTTCGTAGGGGAGATCGTGACGACGCGCCTCGAACTCCTGCACATAGGCAATGACATCTTCGAGATCGTCGAAGCGGCGGATCACGTCGTGCGCAGTCAGGAAGCCCAGGTCGCGCAGATAGGCCAGCGTCTCCCACTGAGTTGCTGGAACAGGGCCGTCCGCCGCCACGATGCCGTAACAGTAGGCCGTGAGCGGACGTTGAGCGGTGATGCGCGCGTCCTTCTGCTTGATCGCGCCTGCGGCGGTGTTGCGTGCGTTGGCGAACGGTGGCAGCCCTTCGGCTATCATGCGGCGGTTCAGTTCGGCGAAGTCCTTCTTGTGGAAGATGACTTCTCCACGCACCACCAACCGGTGCGGCACGGCGGGGCCGTTGCCGGAGACGGGAATACGCAGGGGGATAGTACGTACGGTGCGCACATTTGGCGTGATGTCGTCGCCCAGTTCGCCGTTGCCGCGCGTTGCCCCCTGTGCCAACACGCCATCTTCATAGGTGAGTACCACAGTCAGCCCATCGAATTTGGGTTCCACCACATAGGCCAGGCGGACGTTTTCGGGCAGCAGTCGCCCTATTCGTTCACGCCAGGCGCGAATTTCATCGGGACTGAAGACATTGCCCAGGCTGAGAATAGGCGCTGGGTGCCGGACCTTGGGCAGGTCTTCCTGCAGATCGCTACCCACCCGCTGCGTCGGCGAGTCCGGCGTGATCAGTTCCGGATGCTCCTCTTCAAGCTTCTTCAGTTCGGCGAAAAGCGCATCATACTCGCTATCGGTGATAATCGGTGCGTGGAGCACGTGGTAACGGTAGTTGTGCTCGTGCAACAGACGGCGCAGCTCTTCGGCTCGCGCCCTGATCTCACTGTCGTTCACCGCTCAACCTCACTCACTTTGAGTCACTACCATCAGGTAATTGCGCGCTGCCCAGCCAAAGCGCTGAGGGTCCTCTGGATCTTCTACGCGCCACCATTCCAGGCCGTCTATGGTTTGAGGGCCGTCCACCACAGCGAAGATTTCGTCCTCGGCGGCCAGGAAGCGCGGTGTGCCGCTGTAACCGGGCGAAGAACGGATGTTAAGCCCGCTTGTGCCGACGCCCACGACTCGCACCAGGACGCCAATCGCAAAATCACCCGGCGGCAGAGTCGGACTGGAAATGGGAGTGGGTAGCGGCAGGGTGGCGGTGGGCTGTGCCGGACGGATGGGCGTTGGCCACAGCGCCTGATTCGCCCCAGAATCCTGTGCCGGAGCCGCCAGAAAGTCCTGGCTGAGCGTCGGCTGTGCGGTGATGATCTGCACGCGCGGCGGTTGGTCGCCAGGGATGTTCGGCTCCATCATGGCCGAGAGAGCCAGCACCAGGCCCAACGTAATGATTCCCACTACTCCAATCAGGACGAGCAATGACCACCAGGGAAAGTACAATGCACTCTGGCTCGGTGAGCGAGCGACCGCCGTCCTCTGACGGATGGGAGGTGGAGGCGCGCTCGCCCACGCAGCTCCAGGCGGCGCAGCGTTCACTGGCGGCGGAGCAGTCACGGCCTGCCGTCGCTCGTGCCGCTGCCGTGCCTTGCGGGCAGGCTGTCTGGCGGGCGTCTGAGGTGTCCTGGTGACAGGCCTGCTGGTCGGCGGCATCTGAGAGGCCGGAGGCAGCGGGCGAGTAGGTTGCAGCGCGTCCGTATCGCCCCGTCGGACTGGCTCAGGGGCGTTCAGCGGACGGCTGGAGGGCGACAAGCGATCCTGAGGCTCGTCAGTTTCGGGTGGCTGCATCCGCTCGCTCATGGGTTTTTGCACCACCTGTCAGCTTAGCGTCATACCACGCTGCTTAGTATACCACAGCGGCATTCGGGCCGGACGCGCCTTTCTTGACAGTCCGCCAGCGCATGCTGTACGCTTGGCCGCAAGATTGTAGAGTGGAGGCCGCCATGCCGTATTACGAGTATGTGGGCAACGTGCACGTCCACACGACATATTCAGATGGAGAAGGATCACATCAGCAGGTTGCCGAGGCGGCGTTGCTGGCCGGTCTGGACTTTGTCATTTTCACCGACCACAACGTGCGGGTCGCAGGCATCGAGGGTTATTATGGTGACGAGGAACGGGGATACCTGTTGCTACTCTCCGGGGAAGAAGTGCACGATCGCACTCGCAATCCGCAGTGCAACCATGTGCTGGTCTTCGGCGTCGAGGGCGAAATGGCTCCCTACGCCTACAGCCTGCCCACGCTACTGCAAGAGGCCGACCGACTGGGCGGGCTGACGTTCATGGCTCACCCCGACGATCAGGCGGTAGCATGGCTGGGCGAACCTGCCATCCCCTGGATCGATCGCTATGTAAACGGCTTCACGGGCCTGGAAATCTGGAATTACATGTCGTGCTTCAAGGAGTATCTGCCCGACCGCAAACAGGCGCTGCGTCACATCTTTCGACCTGAGGAGATCATCGTCGGCCCATCGCCAATGACACTGGCTCTGTGGGACGAATTGCTGGGACAGGGACACCAGGTAGTGGGGATTGGAGCGGCGGATGCTCATGGTACGCGCGTCCGGTTGGGTTTGCTGGAACACGAAGTGTTCCCCTACGATTTTCTGTTCAGCGCGGTCAATACCCATGTCCTCACCAAAGCTCCGCTGAGCGGGGAGCTAGAGTATGATAAGGCTCAGCTCTACCAGGCACTGAAGGCCGGGCGTGCCTTCATTGGCTATGACATCCCTGGAGCGACGGCGGGTTTTCGCTTCTCGGCGCAGGGACAGAATACGACTGCCATCATGGGCGAGTCGATCCGCCTGGGTCACGGCGTGACGTTGCAAGCGATGGCTCCGGCGCGGGCGCGCATTCGCCTCATCTGCAACGGGATGGTAGTGGCCGAAGAAAAACAGGCGGAAAACCTGACGCACGTCGTTCGCTCACCAGGCGCGTATCGTATAGAGGTCTGGAAGACGTATCACGGGGTCGAGCGCGCCTGGATTCTCAGCAACCCCATTTACGTGGAACCGAATCCGGGTTCGCTTCGCTCCTGAACTCTCGCTTATTCAGGTTCGTCAGAGCAATATCTTTGTGTTATACTATAGAACTTGCGTTCGGCTGAGTGTGGAGCGATGCCATGCCTGGCTTTCAGCTTGTTTCCGACTATCGCCCGACAGGGGATCAACCCCAGGCTATTGAGGCGCTCTTGAAGGGTCTGGAGGCCGGATACCGCTTTCAGACGCTGCTGGGCGCGACGGGCACTGGCAAGACCTACACCATTGCCAATGTTATTGCCGCGGCACAACGGCCTACCCTGGTGCTGGCCCACAACAAGACTCTGGCGGCTCAGTTGTATGCGGAGTTCAGGGAATTCTTCCCGCACAACGCTGTCGAGTACTTCGTCTCCTACTACGACTACTATCAGCCGGAAGCCTATGTCCCTCGTCACGATCTGTACATTGAGAAAGAGACAGAGATCAACGAGGAGATAGATCGATTGCGTCTTTCGGCCACGGCGGCTCTCCTCAGCCGGCGGGATGTGATCATCGTGGCCTCTGTGTCGTGCATTTACGGCATTGGCAACCCGGTCACCTGGGGCAAGGCAACCCTGGAACTGCGCTCAGGCGTGCCATTCCGCCGCGATCTGATTCTGCGTCACCTGGTGGGCATCCAATACGGTCGTAATGATTTCGAGTTGCGACCGGGCACTTTTCGGGTGCGCGGGGATACGCTCGAAATCATGCCCGCCTATAGCACATCGGCCTATCGGGTGGCGATGTTTGGCGACGAAATCGAGCGGCTCATCGAGTTCGATCCGCTGACCGGTGAAGTGCTGGCGCAACACGAGGCGATCAAGATTTTTCCCGCCAAACAATTTGTCACCGAAGACGATCTCTTGCGGCAGGCGCTGCACGACATCGAACAGGAACTGGAGCAGCGCATCGCAGAACTGAAGGCCGCCGGACGTTTGCTGGAAGCGCAGCGCCTGGAACAGCGTACCCGCTACGACCTGGAGATGATCCGTGAGTTGGGCTATACCAGCGGTATCGAGAACTACTCCCGGCACCTGGACCAGCGACCGCCGGGAAGCCCACCCTGGACGCTGCTCGACTACTTCCCGCCCGATTTCCTGCTGATAGTGGACGAATCGCACATGACCATTCCACAGGTACGCGGCATGTACGGCGGGGATCGCTCGCGTAAGGAGACGCTCGTTGAGTATGGTTTCCGCCTGCCCAGTGCCCTGGATAACCGTCCGCTGAGCTTCGAGGAATTCGAGCAGCGTATCGGGCAGACGATCTTTATGAGCGCGACCCCCGGCCCTTATGAACAAGAGCACAGCAGCCAGGTCGTGCAGCAGGTCATCCGCCCGACAGGGGTGCTCGATCCCACCATAGATGTACGCCCGACGATGGGGCAGGTTGACGATCTGCTGCGCGAGATTCATGTGCGCGTGCAGCGCGGCGAACGCGCTCTGGTCACGACTCTCACCAAGCGCATGGCAGAAGACCTGGCCGACTACTTGCTGGAGATGGGCATTCGCGTTCACTACCTGCACAGCGAGATAGAGACGATCGAGCGCGTGGAGATTCTGCGCGACCTGCGTCTGGGAGTCTACGACGTGGTGGTGGGCATCAACCTGTTGCGCGAAGGCCTTGACCTGCCTGAGGTGTCGCTGGTGGCAATCCTGGATGCCGATAAGCAGGGTTTCCTGCGCTCTGCCCCTGCGCTCATCCAGACGATTGGCCGGGCCGCGCGTCACGTCAACGGCCATGTGATCATGTACGCGGACAAGATCACTGAGGCGATGCAGGTCGCTATTGACGAGACGCAACGTCGCCGCGCCATCCAGCATCAATACAATGTGGAGCACGGAATTGTGCCCGCCAGCATTGTCAAAGAGGTGCGTGATCTCACAGCACGCGTGCAGCACCTGACAACCGAGGCAGCTCAGCGAGAAGCTCAACGTGCCCCTACGCCTGCCGATCTCTCCAAAGCGGAACTGTCCAGGCTGATCCAGACGCTGGAAGCCGAAATGAAAGCAGCGGCCAAGGCGTTGGAGTTCGAGAAAGCTGCTGTGCTGCGCGATCAACTATTGGAGCTGCGCCAGGTGTTGGTGTTGAAAGAGGCCGAAACCGGTGATCCCAGCCTGACCCTGGTGAAACACAGCGCCCGCCGCCTCGACCTGTAAGACCGATCCCTGCTGCTCTACACGGCGCTGGGATAGCAGACAACCGGCGCAATCGGGCATTGCCAACCTGGCGTGAATCGGTTATCTTTGAAAACCATATGCCGCTGAGAAAAGGCGGCTATGGCTGTTTGTACGTACAGCGCAGCGTCGTCACAGCCTGAGTCTTCGGTGACAGAGAGCCATGTTGATCACGCGCGAACAGCTCGAAGCGCTTGAGCGGAGCACGCTGGCTCCCTATGCCCTGCTGAGCGGTGAAAGCAAGGGGCGTGAGTATCCTGAAGAGGAGCCGGAATTCCGCACGGCTTTCCAGCGCGACCGCGACCGTATTCTGCATACGACGGCTTTCAGGCGTCTTGAATACAAGACGCAGGTCTTCGTCAACTATGAGGGCGATTACTACCGCACCCGCCTGACTCACACGCTGGAAGTCACGCAGATCGGGCGTAGCCTGGCGCGCGCGCTTGGTGCCAATGAAGACCTGGTGGAGGCGATCTGCCTGGGCCACGATCTCGGCCATCCTCCGTTCGGCCATTCCGGTGAGGCGATTCTCAACAAGCTGATGGCCGATCACGGCGGTTTCGACCACAACAAACAGTCTTTGCGTATCGTGACCAAGCTGGAGTCGCGCTACCCAAACTGGCCGGGGCTTAATCTGACTTATGAACTGCGCGAGGGTATTGTCAAGCACGAGACACAGTACGATCTCAGCGATTCACGTGCAGAGGGGTTCGATCCGACCCTACGGGCCAGCCTGGAAGCGCAGATTGCCAATGTTGCCGATGAACTGGCCTACAATGCCCATGATCTCGACGATGGTCTCCGCTCGGAACTGATCACTGCCGATCAGCTTGACGGGCTGGGCATCTGGCAACTGCTCAAGGAGAGCATCGGCTGGGACGGCAGAGAGTTCAGCGAGCAGATTCGTCATCGAATGATCCGGCGTATGTTGGGCATCGAAATTGACGACGTGATCAAGGCTACCGGCGCAGTGCTGGAAGAACTCAAACCCGCTTCGCCGCAGGCTATCCAGCAACTGCCATACAATGTGGTACGGCATTCGGACGAGCTGACGCGGCTGAATGCGGAATTGAAGGCATTTCTGTACCAGCAAATGTACCGGCACCATCGCGTCGTGCGCATGGCGGTGAAAGCCGAACGCTTTATTACCCAAATCTTCGAGACGTATATCAAAGAGCCTCGGCAACTACCGCCCTCGGTGCAGCAGGCCGCCGAAGAGCGGGGTCTGCATCGGGCCGTCACCGATTACATTGCTGGCATGACTGATCGTTATGCGCTGCAAGAGTGGCAGAGGCTTTTCGACCCTTTTACGCGCACGTGAGACAGGTGTTTCCAACGAACAGAGCACGAGGGTGACAACATGGCTGAAGAGCAACAATTCCTCACAGCAAAAGGGGCCGCTGAGCTTCGCAAGGAACTGGAAGAACTCATCAATGTCAGGCGTCCCAAACTGGCAGCATTGCTCAAAGAAGCGATCAGCCAGGGCGATCTGTCGGAAAATGCCGACTACATAGACGCCAAAGAACAGCAGGCGTTCCTGGAAGGACGAATCAAATATCTCGAAAACCTGCTGCGCTCGGCAGTTATCATTGAAGACAGTGATGACGGGAACGCGGCACATATCCAGCCGGGTTCTCTGGTGACCGTTCAGGCTGATGGCGAGCCGCCGGAGACGTATCGTATCGTGGGCGCTGCCGAAGCGGATCCGCGCAACGGGAAGATTTCGAACGAGAGTCCGCTGGGCGCAGCGTTGCTCGGTCGGCGCGCGGGCGAAACAGTGCGCGTCAGCACGCCTGGGGGAGTGACCGAGTTCAAGATTCTTGAGGTAGTGCGCTGAGCGCACCCGGCAAAGAAACGGGGCCTGTGCTGGTAACAGGCCCCGACGTTTGCGAAACGTGGTCTCTCAGTAGTTGAGCAGTTCGGCAGTGTCTCCGAAAGCGGCGGAGGCATCGGGTTCTCCGGCGCCGCCCTCTGCGCCTTCCTTGGCCCACACGGCGATTTCGACCACCAGCCTCTCGAAGAAACTACGCGGCGGCAATGCCCCTTCCCCATACTGCACGTCAACGATACGTACCTGCGCGCGCAGCGTCTGGGTTTCGAGCACAGTGGTCATGCCTGGTGTGGCCAGCACAGCCTCGCCCTTGGAGGCTAGCTTGGTGCGCAGTGCCTGATCGCGGTAGGCATGTTCCGACATGATCACCTTGGTGACTGTCGTGATGTCGTTCTTGTCGAACAACCAGACCTCTGTCGCAGTGACCTTTTTGGGTTCCCCTACCCCAATCGTTTCGCCAATGCTGGACCCGCACTCGCCCAGGAACATACCCTTCGCCGTCTCGATGGGGAAGGATTCGTCGTAAAGGCTATCGCCCAGGACATAGGTAGACACAAACTGGCAGACCGGCGGCACTTCTCCGCGAGCCTTGAAGTCTGTCTTCTCTCGCGCTGCATCGCGCTTGGCTGCCAGAATACTTGCTGGCGCGGGAGCCGCCGCCCCTCCAGTGGGGACAGTTGCTCCGGAGAGAGCTTCGGCCCTGCGTCGCGACAACCCCTGGCGCGGCACAGCCCAGTAGAAGGTGAAGAAGACCGAGAGGATCAATCCTATCACGGCAGTGCCCACGACGCAGGCCAGCGGCCCCAGGATGCCTCCCAGGAAGCTCGTCTCGATTTTCTGAGCCTGTTTGCTGGCGGCAGCACGGTTTTCTTCGGCGATGGGCAGCAACGCCTGCAATTTGCGGGCCAGGTCCGGTTCCGTGACCGCATTGGCATCAATGAGTGCCTGGATCATGGCAGGGCTGACTCCGCCCGCAACGATCTTACGCTGAGCCTCTGCCGTGTCACCTGTCTCCGCGTACTCGACGGCGATCATCTTGATCCACTGATCTTTGTAGCCAGCGGCAAGGTGGACTGGCTCAGCGTCGCGGAACTTGATCGGCGCTCCCTGATAGGCCCACACCAGGCCGATGATCACCCCCAGGAGCACGAAGCCAAGCCGGTAAAGAGAGGGCGCGAGAGTGCTTAAAGCCGCCTTGCCTATGATATTAAACTGTCCTGTCAGGCGCTTTATCATCGAGATCTCGCCTTTCTTCTTGCGCTATCGAGCCAGAAGGCTCGCTTTCCTCACCTGCGCTGTGAGCATTGTACATGAACACTCCAGCCAGCACAAATCCGACGCAAGTCCTTCCAGAAGCTGCGTGTATGTGGCTCTCAAACAACAGACCGCCCAGAGAGGCGGTCTGCGCTTCGCCGTACAGGCAGCGGTGCCGGGCGGTCTACCCCTTTACCGCGCCCGCCGTCAGGCCTTCGATGATGCGGCGCTGGAAAATCAGCACCAGCACCAGCACGGGGACAGTCACGATCACGGTGGCTGCGATGCGGTCCGCGATGGGGATTTCGTAGCCGTAGCCGCCGAAGTTGGCGATGGCCACGGGCACCGTCTGCGCGCTCTTGCTGACCAGCGTGAAGGTCAGAGCAAACAGGTACTCGTTCCAGGCGGCGATGAAGGCCAGCAGACCCGTGGTCACCAACGCCGGAGCGGTGAGCGGCACCAGGATGCGCCAGAAGGTCTGAAACGGTGTCGCGCCATCTACCAGCGCGGCCTGTTCGATTTCCGCAGGCAGGCCCTGGAAGAAACTGGTCAACACCCAGACGGTGAACGGGAGCGTGAAGATCGGGTAGGTGAAAATCAGAGCAGCAGTCGAACCGAAGATGTTGAGGTCGTTGACGATGGCGAACAGGCCCGACAGGATGGAAATCTGCGGGAACATGGTCATTGCCAGCACGGTATACAGCACGATCATGCGCCCCTTGAATTGCACTCGTCCCAAAGCGTACGCAGCGAACGATCCCACGACCAGCGAGAACACGACCGTGACGCTGGAGACGAACGACGAGTTCAGCATGGTGCGCATGAAATCGCTATCTTCGAACAGATTCTGGTAGTTGATCAGTTGCGGGTCTTCTGGCAGATAGCGAGCAGACACCAGCACCTGGGCGTTGGTGCGGAAAGAGATGCTGATAGCATAGGCGAAGGGAGCCATCGTATAGAAGGCAATCGCCAGAATCAGGAGCCAGAACAGAGCACGACCAACCAGGTCCGTGATGCGTCTGGGTACGAGAAGAGTCTGCTGAGAGGCGATCCCTGGTTTGGCGTTCATTCTCGCTCAATCCTCACAAACCTGACATACAGAACGGTGAAGATGAAAATGAGGATGAAGATCATCACGCCCACGGCAGAAGCGTAGCCGTCAGAACGGGTCAGGACCAAGCGGTTGTAGTTGTATGTAGCCATGGACGGGCGCGTTGTGTCCAACAGCACCTGGAAGACATCGAACACCCGCAAGGCGTCGAGCGTGCGGAAGATCAGCGCGACAGCGATGGTCGGACGCAGCATCGGCAGGGTGATCGAGAAGAACTGCCGCACCTTCGACGCCCCGTCAACGGCTGCGGCTTCGTAGAGATCGCCGGGGATCACCTGCAACCCGGCCAGCAGCAGGAGCGCCATGAAGGGGGCCGTCTTCCACACGTCTACCGCGATAATGGAGGCCATCCAGGGACCGTTAGCGGAGAACCATTGCTGCGGCTTGGAGATGAGGCCCAGGTCCATCAGCAACTTGTTGAAGATGCCAGTCTGATCTCCGCGCAAGATCACTGACCACAGGACGGCAGAAACCACTGTCGGGATGGCCCAGGGGACCAGCATTGCGGCTCGCATCAGGCCGCGCCCCTTGAAGCGCGAATTCACCGCCATGGCAATAATCAACCCCAGCAACAGTTCCAGGATGACCGAAGCGACTGTGAACTTCAGGGTATTGCCGACGGCGTTGAGGAAAGTCGGGTCTTTGCCCAGAATGCGCAGACCCTTATCGCCAAACGGCAGAGCCAGGGTGGAGACTTCGCTATAGCGGGCATAGCGTTTGCGTTCGGCGCTGCTCATCTCGCGTAATTTGTTGCGCTCTTGCTCCTCAACGGATGAGGTCTGCCACACGATGCTGCCGTTGGGCGAGCGGGCACATTTTCCGGAGTCGTCTTTCTTGCACTCAACGGTCGTCAGTTTGAAGCTGAGCAGGCGCGTGTAGTTATCGAACCAGATGAGGCGAGCCGGACGATTGGCGCTGAATTCGTCGTCGGTCAGGCTCTTGATGAAGGTCTGTTCCAGCGGTCGCGCTGCTACCAGAATGAGCACGGTCAGGGTTGGCACCAGCAGCGTCCAGGCGAAGCGTGTCTGCCGCGACATCAGCGATTCGTCGCCCTCGAAGATTTCGTCAATGACCCGGCTGAGCCAGCGATACGACAGGGCAAACGGTATGATTGCCAGCAAAAAGGGCACAGCGTGACTGATTGCTTTGCCATAATTGAACGGCGCGTTGCCGACCAGCCCGCCTTTGCCGTTCACCCAAAAAGCCCAGATCGCCCCTACCACCGCTCCGATCATCAACCACAGGAAAACGACTATCGCCCACCGCGCCGCGACAATGTCATAGCGCCGTAAGCGATTGCCCAGCCGAATCAGAAGCGCGCCCAGGCCGATCACAACCAGCGGCACCACAAAGCCAAAACTCTTCAGGTAGGCAATGGTGAGAGTGGGCGCGATATTCTTCGGCACGACCCGTTCTTCCTGAGAGAAAGTGCCGTCTGGTTTGGGGCGCAGAAAGCCTATCGTGATTTCAAAGTCATCCTCTTCGCGGCTGACATCCTTCTCTTCCAGCCGGGCTTGCACTTCCGCCAGGCTCATGCTACGGACATCTTCTCCGTCAATACTCACCAGCCGGTCGCCCTCTTTGATCCCAGACGCCCCTGCCTGACCGCCCTCGATGGGCCGCAGCTCGAAGTACGGTTCCTCGCCTTCGGGGGATTTGTAGACCACATTGAGGCCCACGCCTGGAACCTCTGGTCCCTGGGTGGCTTCGCGGATGGTGTCGTTGGTGGCGATCGCGTAGAAGAGATAGGCGAAGGCAAACAGGCCGATGATCATCAACAGGCCGCTGATCAGTTCGACGGCGATCACCTCTTGCTCGCTGGGACGCCGCCGACCTACTGCGGGCGGGATGAGCGTCATTGCACCAGCCTCCCCTCTGATACAACCTCATAAATGCAGACTGGGGGCAACTCTCTGCCCCCAGCCTTGATCAACGATGCGTCATGTCAGCAGAGCGACCGCTGCGGGCAGCCTAGGGAAGCTCAAAGCCCAGGTCCGCCAGGGCCAGTTCCAGCTCCGCCATGGCGGTTGCAGCGTCTGTCTTGCCGGACAGGATATTGTTGACCGCCGTGTAGTACAGTTCGGAGACGGTGCCGTACTGCGTGCCAGCCACACCGCCCGGACGGGCCGTTGCGAAGTTGAGCACGTCGCCCGTGTAAGCCAGATAGGGCAGCACCTCAAGCAGTTCCGGATCCTCATACAGGGCGGGCAGCACAGGCGCTTCGCCACGGGCCAGGTGGAACAGCTTCAGCGCGTCGTAGTCGGTCATCCAGTTGATGAAAGCGACCGACGCTTCGGGGTTGGCCGAGTACTTGGAGACAGACAGGCCCCAGCCGCCCAGCGTGGCAGCGCTCATGCCCGGTTCCTTGCCCGGCAGCGGAGCTACACTGAACTTGTCCTTGATCACGCTATCTTCGGCCTGCCCCAGGGTGTAGGCATAACCCCAGTTGCGCATGAAAGCGGCGTTCCCCGCCTGCCACACAGCGCGTGCGTCCTCTTCCTGGTAATTCACCACATCCGGCGGCACGAAGTCGCCCACCCAGCTTGCGATCTTGTCGAAGATCTCGATGGTCGCCGGGTCGTTGACCTCGATCACGCCCTCTGGGCTGAGGATGCGACCGCCACCATACGACACCTGCCATTCGAGCGCGTCGCAGGTCAGGCCCTCATAGGCCTTGCCCTGGAAGACGAATCCCCAGAAGTCGGGGTTGCCGGCAGCGCGCTCGCCTTCCTGAATGGTCTTGGCGGCGACAGCCAGTTCGTCCCAGGTCTGCGGCACTTCCAGACCGTACTTCTCCAGCAGATCCGTGCGGTAGTAGAGCATGCCCGATCCAGCGAACCAGGGCAGTGCTACCAGACGGCCACCGATGGTATACGCATCAATCAGCGCCGGATAGAAGCGGCTGAGCGCCTCTTCGTCGAGGTATTCGCTGATGTCCAGCAGGTGCTCGGCGATCAGGCCCGGCCAGGCCACGTCAATCATGAACACGTCCAGTTCCGGACTCTTGGCTGCGAAGAACTGCTGATACTGGGCCAGCGTGTCGGTCGTACTTTCGGGCCGCTCCACGACCTTGACGGTCACATTGGGGCAGATCTCCGCCATGAACTTCTCGACGATGCTGACATACACTTCGTGCTCACCGCCGACCGTGCCGGCGATGAAAGTCAGATTGACCGGCTGGTCAGTGCCGCACCAGACTTCTCCCTGAGCGCCTGCCCCGCCGCGCGGAGCGACGCCGACCAGCAGCATGACAATCAACACAAGAACACCAAGACGCTTAAACATTTTCCTTTGCTCCTTTTAGATCTTGAACTGACAGATAAAAGAGACACGGGAAACCTTTTGTCTCCCGACGCTGGGAGATACGGACGTTTGTTTGGCTGATTGGCACCTCCTTGGCTGAGATTTCGGCAGGTCTACAAGTCAACTTTACAGATGGGCAAAGCGGCGTCTAGTTGGTAAGCATCTTTATATTATACAATCTGGTTGTTCTTTGCAACCTCTCTTAGCAGACAACTTCGCCTGGTGTTTACTGACAGGGTGTGTGGCGAGGTGCATAGTGGTCAATTTCAGCGTGGTAGTTGTCGCTGGCGGCAAGAGTTCGCGCATGGGGCGTGACAAGGCGTTTGTTCCCCTGCAGGGGAAACCGCTGATCGAGCATGTGCTTGAGCGCACTCGGCCACTCCCTGCCGCGCACATCTTTCTGATCGCCAATCGCCCTGCAGACTACGCCTACCTGGGTCTGCCCGTGTATCCCGATGTTCTGCCGGAGAAGGGGGCGTTGGGCGGAATCTACTCTGCCCTCACCCATAGCCCTACCGATTACTGTCTGGTAGTGGCCTGTGATATGCCGTTCCTCAACACCGCGCTGTTGCAGCGCCTGATAAGTCTGTGTGATGAGTCTCCCCAAGAAATGCCCGACGCGATCGTGCCCGTGTTTGGCGACCGGCCTCAGGGCTTACATGCCGTCTATCGCCGGACGTGCCTGGAACCCATTCTCGAAGACCTTAAGCGCGATCGTCTCAAGGTCATTGGCTTCTATGAGCGGGTGAAAGTGCGTTACCTGTACCCTGAGGAGTACCGCGATCTCGATCCGCAGGGGCGGTCCTTCCGCAACATCAACACACCCGACGAGCTGCGCAATGCCGAGAGCGAGAGCTGAGCTGCTCTCAGTATAGAATACGGCGTGGACGATACTGAATGGCCTCGGCGATGTGCGTCACCCGAATGACCTCGCTTCCGTCCAGGTCGGCAATGGTGCGGCTCAGTTTCAGAATACGGTGATAGGCACGCGCGCTGAGTTGCATCTTGCGCAAGGTCGTGTCGAGCAGTTGCTTGGCCGCTGGCTCCGGCTGGCAGAAGCGCCGGATATCGCTGGCCCCCATGTCAGCGTTGCACTGCAGGCGTGGCTCTTCTTTGAAGCGTTCGTGTTGCAGGGC